>NZ_JBITSX010000033.1:0-64725 GCF_044541255.1 Pseudomonas sp. NPDC085632
CACATTCAGAAATGTGCTCATGCCACTACTGATATTACGATACCGCGGCCTGTTACCTCATTGCCATGCTGCTGCGTTACCTCGAGCAGCGTCTGGCGATCCGCCGATAGGAGGCTGCGATGTACGAATCTCCCAGTTGGTTGCATGAATTGTGGGTGGCGCGTGAGCCGCTGTGGCAGGGCTTTGTGACCAGTGTGCAGGTGTCGGCACTGGCGATTCTGCTCGGCACCATGCTTGGCGTGGTTGCCGGGCTGGTGCTGACTTACGGCAAGTTCTGGATGCGCGCGCCGTTCCGTTTTTATGTCGACCTGATTCGCGGCACGCCGGTGTTTGTATTGGTGCTGGCCTGCTTCTATATGGCGCCGGCGCTGGGCTGGCAGATCAGCGCATTTCAGGCCGGGGCCTTGGGACTGACGCTGTTCTGTGGCTCTCACGTCGCCGAGATTGTGCGCGGTGCATTGCAAGCCTTGCCGCGCGGGCAGATGGAAGCGAGCCAGGCCATCGGCCTGACGTTCTATCAATCCCTCGGCTACGTGTTGTTGCCTCAGGCCTTGCGGCAGATCCTGCCGACCTGGGTCAACTCGTCCACGGAAATCGTCAAGGCTTCGACTTTGCTCTCGGTGATCGGCGTCGCCGAATTGCTGCTCAGCACGCAACAGGTCATCGCCCGGAACTTCATGACGCTGGAGTTCTACCTGTTCGCCGGTTTTCTGTTCTTCGTCATCAACTACGGCATCGAATTACTCGGCCGGCACATTGAAAAGCGGGTGGCCCTGCCATGACTCAAGCTCAAGTTTCCCCTCAAAATCAGGCGTTGCTGGACATCCGTGGCCTGCACAAACAGTACGGCGCGGTCGAAGTGCTCAAGGGGGTTGATCTGAGCATGCAGCGCGGCAATGTGGTCACGCTGATCGGTTCCAGCGGTTCGGGCAAAACCACATTGCTGCGTTGCGTGAACATGCTCGAAGAATTCCAGGGTGGGCAGATCCTGCTCGACGGCGAATCCATCGGCTATGACGAAACCAACGGCAAACGCATCAGACATGCAGAAAAGGTCATCGCCCGGCATCGTGCGATGACCGGCATGGCGTTCCAGCAATTCAACCTGTTCCCGCATTTGACCGCGTTGCAGAACGTCACACTGGGCCTGCTCAAGGTGAAGAAGATGCACAAAGACGAAGCCGTCGTCCTCGCCGAAAAATGGCTGGAGCGCGTCGGCCTGCTGGAACGGCGCAATCACTTTCCCGGGCAGTTGTCCGGCGGTCAGCAGCAGCGCGTGGCGATCGCTCGCGCCATTGCGATGAACCCGAGTCTGATGCTGTTTGATGAAGTTACTTCGGCGCTCGATCCGGAACTGGTCGGCGAAGTGCTCAACGTGATCAAGGGCCTCGCCGAAGACGGCATGACCATGCTGCTGGTGACCCACGAGATGCGTTTTGCCTTCGAGGTCTCGGACAAAATCGTTTTCATGAATCAGGGGCGAATCGAAGAGCAAGGGCCTCCCAAGGAACTGTTCGAACGCCCGCAATCGCCGCGTCTGGCTGAGTTTCTCAAAAGCACGCGGTTTTAATTTTTCGTTTTGTAATCAGGAGAAGTACCCATGAGCATTACGCGTTACGGCACCGGCAGCACCGCCGCTGGCGGCCAGCCACGCCCATTCGCCCGCGCCGTTGAAGCCGATGGCTGGCTGCATGTGTCCGGCCAGGTGCCGGCGGTGGATGGCGAGATCATTGTGGGCGGCATCGTCGAGCAGACCCATCAGACCATGAAGAACCTGATCGCGATTCTCGAAGAGGCCGGTTATGGCCTGGAAGATGTCGTGCGTGCCGGGGTGTGGCTGGATGATCCGCGTGATTTCAGCAGTTTCAACAAGGTTTTCGGCGAGTACTTCAAACCTGAACATGCACCGGCACGGGCGTGTGTTCAGGCGAGCATGATGGTGGATTGCAAGGTTGAGATCGATTGCATTGCCTACAAGAAGAAGGCTTGAAAATTGCTGCGTTGCTTAGGCCGCAGCCCCTCACCCTAACCCTCTCCCAAGGGAGAGGGGACTGATCTGTATCGATGCGGATTTTGCGTATGACGCTTACATTTACATCGATACGGTCAGGTTCTTTCTCTCTGGGAGAGGGGGCTGATCGCTGTCGATGCAGATTTTGGCAAATGACCACAACATGTGCATCGATACGGTCAGGCTCCCTCTCCCTCCGGGAGAGGGCGGGGGGTGAGGGCAGCAATGTCACTGACACGGCACCAAGGGCCAGTTACCATCCGGCGACTTTGAATGGGAACCACTGAAATGACCGAAGACACCATCAAACGCCGGGCCCGCGGTCTGGACCGGGCGTTCGATATCCTCGATTTCCTCAAGGAGATCGGCCAGCCGCTGCGTCCGAATGACATCGCCAACGGTATCGGCAGCCCGAAATCCACGGTCTACGAACTGGTCGCTTCGCTGCTCGATCGACGAATTCTGGAGCCGGTGGGCAAGGACGGTCATGTCTATCTGGGCCGGCAGTTATATTTCCTCGGTCAGGCGCATCTGCGCCATTTCGACCTGAGCCGAGAGGCCGATCACGCCTTGCAGGAAATCGTCAGCCAGACCCATGAAACCGCGCAGATGTGCCTGCTCAACGGGCGCAAATACACGGTGGCGTTGATGAAGGAGGGCGAGCGGCATTTCCGCATTTCCTCCGACATCGGTGAAAACGCCCCCATTCCGTGGACGGCTTCCGGTCGCTTGCTGCTCGCGCACTTGAGCGACCAGCAAATCATCGACCTGATCGACGAAGACGATTACATCCTGCCCGACGGCGAGCGCCTGCCGCTGGAGCGTTTTCTGGCGGAGATCCGTCAGGCCGGCATCGATGGGTTTTTCTCCTTCGACAGCGTCGCCGACACCTTCACCCATTGCTTCGCCGCCCCGGTCAAAGACCCTTACGGCGTAGCGATCTGCACCCTGTGCATCGTCGCTCCACGGGCCGATGCGAAGAACAATTACAACGACTATCGCCGGGTTCTGATCGAGAGCGCCAATAGCCTCGCCCGGCGCATCAACGAATAACCGCGGCTGCCTGCAGCCGCGAAAGTGAGGAGTTCGACCATGACGACTGCCATCAATACTGCTGTGGAAAAGGGCGACGCTGCCATTGGCGCGCACTTGGTACGCGACGTCAGCCTGCCGGCGCTGGTGCTGCACCGCGAAGCGCTGGAGCACAACATTCGCTGGATGCAGAAGTTTGTCAGCGACAGCGGTGCGGAACTCGCGCCCCACGGCAAGACCAGCATGACGCCAGCACTGTTCAAGCGACAGCTCGACGCGGGCGCGTGGGGCATTACCCTCGCCAGCGCCACCCAGACCCGTGCCGCTTATGCCCACGGCGTACGCCGCGTGCTGATGGCCAACCAATTGGTCGGCACACCGAACATGGCGCTGATTGCCGATCTGCTGGCCGATCCGACCTTCGATTTCTATTGCATGGTCGATCATCCGGACAACGTCGCCGATCTTGGCGCCTACTTCGCCTCGCGCGGCGTGAAACTCAACGTGATGATCGAGTACGGCGTGGTCGGCGGCCGTTGCGGTTGCCGCAGCGAGCAGGAAGTCATCGAGCTGGCCAAAGCGATCAACGCGCAACCGGCGCTGGCGCTGACCGGCATTGAAGGTTACGAAGGGGTGATTCACGGCGATCACGCGGTCAGCGGCATCCGTGAATTCGCCGCATCACTGGTGCGTCTGGCGGTGCAGTTGCAGGACAGCGGCGCTTTCGCCATCGCCAAACCGGTCATCACCGCCTCGGGTTCGGCGTGGTACGACCTGATTGCCGAATCGTTCGAAGCACAGAATGCCGCCGGGCGTTTTCTCAGCGTGTTGCGTCCGGGCAGCTACGTGGCGCACGACCACGGCATCTACAAAGAAGCGCAGTGCTGCGTGCTCGACCGCCGCAGTGATCTGCACGAAGGTTTGCGCCCGGCGCTGGAAGTCTGGGCGCATGTGCAGTCGCTGCCGGAGCCGGGTTTTGCGGTGATCGCACTGGGCAAGCGTGATGTCGCCTTCGATGCCGGTTTGCCGGTGCCGTTGCTGCGTTACAAGGCGGGTGTGGTGCCAGCACTGGGCGAAGACGTCGGCGCGTGCAAAGTCACGGCGGTGATGGATCAGCATGCGTTCATGACGGTGGCGCCGGGTGTGGAATTGCGCGTGGGCGACATCATTTCCTTCGGTACTTCGCACCCGTGCCTGACGTTCGACAAGTGGCGTGTGGGGTTGTTGGTGGATGAGCAGTTGTCGGTGATCGAGAGCATGGAGACTTGTTTCTAAGACTTCAGACCGAGTCGCGGCCAATCGCTGGCAAGCCAGCTCCCACAGGGTTCAGTGTTGATTAAAAAATTTGTGAGCGACATGAATCCTTGTGGGAGCTGGCTTGCCAGCGATGAGGCCAGACCAGACACCCGCGCATCAACAGAGACAGCACAAGATGAACACCCTTAGCCCCCTGGGCCCGAACACCCCGCGCATCGCCCTGATTGGCGAATGCATGATCGAACTGCAGCAACGCGCCGACGGCAGCCTGCAGCAAAGCTTCGGCGGCGACACGCTGAACACCGCGGTGTATCTGTCCCGCGCGATGGGCGACAAGGCACAGGTCGATTACGTCACCGCACTGGGTGATGACAGTTTCAGCGACGCGATGTGCCAGATCTGGTCCGACGAAGGCATTGGCCTGGAAATGGTCCAGCGCTTGCCTGGGCGCCTGCCGGGCTTGTATTGCATTCAGACCGACGCCAGCGGCGAGCGTCGTTTCCTTTACTGGCGCAACGAAGCAGCGGTCCGCGACTGCTTCACCACGCCGGCCGCCGCGCCGATTCTGGCGGCGTTGCCGGATTATGATGTGCTGTATTTCAGCGGTATCACCCTCGCCGTGCTCGGTGCGTTGGGCCGGGAGAAACTGATTCAGACCCTGAACGAAGCGCGGCAGCGGGATGCGCGCATCGTCTTCGATAACAACTACCGGCCACGGTTGTGGGCTTCTGTAGACGACGCGCGAGCGGCGTATCGCAGCGTGTTGCCCTACGTCGATCTGGCGTTGCTGACGGTGGATGACGAACAGGCATTGTTCGGGTTTGCCGATTGCGCGCAGGTGTTTGCCGCTTACGCGCAGTTCGGCACGCCGGAAGTGGTGCTCAAACGTGGGGCAGAGGCGTGCCTGATTCGCTGTGATGGTGAGGCATTTGAAGTGCCGGCGCAGAAGGTCGCGAAGGTGGTGGACACCACGGCGGCGGGGGATTCGTTCAGTGCGGCGTATCTGGCCAGTCGATTGCTGGGGGGGAGTCCGGCAGAGGCTGCCGAGGCCGGGCACTTGCTGGCCAGCAAGGTGATTCAGGTGCCGGGGGCATTGATTCCCAGAACCTGAAATGCAACACCTGTAGGAGCTGCCGAAGGCTGCGATCTTTTGATCTTGATGTTAAAAAACAAGATCAAAAGATCGCAGCCTCGTTTCACTCGACAGCTCCTACAGGGCTGCGGTGTTTAATCGCGGTAAAACACCTGCACCAGGTGATACCCGAACTTGCTCTTGATCGGCCCATGCACGGTACGCAACGGCTTTTTGAAAATCACCGCATCAATTGCCCCGACCATCTGCCCCGGCCGCACTTCGCCCAGATCGCCGCCGCGTTTGCCGGACGGACAGGTCGAAAATTTCTTCGCCAGCACATCGAACGCTTCACCCTTGGCGATGCGTTGTTTGAGCTGTTCGGCCTCTTCGGCGGTTTTCACCAGAATGTGGCGAGCTTGGGCTTTCATCGTGCGGTACCTGATAACGGGGTGACGGCGGGGCGCGGATTATGCCTCAAGTCACGGGTTTTGGCTGACCATCGTGCGGATCTTGCTGGCCAGCAGCTCAATGGCAAACGGTTTGGCGACCATGTCCATACCGTCCTCGAGAAACCCCTGACGCTCGGCGGCTTTCTGCGCATAACCGGTCATGAACAGCACCTTGAGCCCCGGTCGATGCTGACGGGCGATTTCCGCCAGTTGCCGGCCATTCATGCCGGGCAGGCCGACGTCGGTGACCAGCAGGTCCACGCGTAGATTGGACTCCAGCAAGGGCAGGGCGGTCTTCGCATCCTCGGCTTCGTAGGCTTGATAACCCAACTCCCGGAGCAGATCGAGCACCAGCATGCGCACCGCCGGGTCATCTTCGACGACCACCACGGTTTCACCGGTCGCCGTCGACGACGGTTGTTCAACGGCCTCGACGGCTGGCCGTTCCGGTTCGACGCCATACAAGCGCGGCAGGTACAAGCGCACACATGTGCCCTGGCCCGGCAGGCTGTCGAGACTGACGTGGCCGCCCGACTGCTGGGCAAAACCATAAATCATCGACAGCCCCAGCCCGGTGCCCTGGCCGATCGGCTTGGTGGTGAAGAACGGATCGAAGGCCTTGGAACGTACGGAAGGCGTCATGCCGGTGCCGTTGTCGCTGACCGCCAGCATCAGGTAATCGCCGGCCTTGACCGGTTCAAGCGTGGTGATATCGCTGCCGTCGAGATAGACGTTGGCCGTCTCAATCAACAACTCGCCGCCGTCGGGCATGGCGTCGCGGGCATTGATGACCAGGTTGAGCAGGGCGTTTTCCAGTTGGCTGACGTCGGTGCTGACGGGCCACACATTCTCGGCAAGACGCAGGGTGAGTTCGATCGGATCGCCCTTGGTACGGCGGATCAGGTCTTCCAGCGAATGCACCAGTTCATTGACGTTGAGGGTTTTGCGATCCAGCGACTGTCGCCGCGAAAACGCCAACAGACGATGGGTCAGCGCTGCCGCACGGTTGGCCGATGACACCGCCGCTTCGGTAAAGCGGCCAATCTCGTCGGCCCGGCCGTTGGCGATGTAGCGCTGCATCAAATCCAGGCTGCCGATGATCCCGGTGAGCATGTTGTTGAAGTCGTGGGCGATACCGCCGGTGAGCTGACCGACAGCCTCCATTTTCTGCGCGTGGCGCAAGGCATCTTCGGCGCGCTCGCGTTCGAACATCTCGTTCTGCAAGCGCTGGTTGGCCTGGGCCAATTGTTCGGTGCGGGCGCTGACCCGCTCTTCGAGCGTTTCGTTGAGATTGCGCAAAGCCTCTTCGGTTTTCTTGCGCTCGGTTTCGTCAATTACAAAGATATAGAAACCACTGATCGCGCCGTCGGCGGCGTAACGCGGCAAGTAATTCATCAGTGCGTGGCGATTGCTGCCATCGCGGTGCGGGGTGTACAGGCTGAATGAACAGGGTCTGCCGGCCAGCGCCTCGGCAATGTAAGGCAGGCGCAGGAAATAGGCTTCTTCACCGATGACTTCACGAATCGTGCGCCCGTAGAGTTCCTGCGGCGTGAGCCCGTACCAGTCGAGATAGGCCGCGTTGTTCAGGCGAAAGCGTTCTTCACAGTCGACATAACTGATCAAAATCGGCATGGCGTTGATGATCAGTTGCAGTTCAGTCTGACTCTGGCGTAACGCCTGTTCGGTGTGTTTGCGCTCGGTCAGATCCAGTGCTGCCCCGAGGAAACGCATGGGCCGGCCATGATGATCCTTATAGCAACGACCGCGAGCGAACACCCAGCGTACTTCGCCGTCAGCCTGTAACAGGCGATATTCCTCAGCGTATTCGGTGCCGTGGGTGATGCAATGCTTGATGCTGCGCGCAATCATCGCGCGGTCTTCCGGGTGCACGCCTTGCAGGTAATCGCTGATTGGCAACCGCCCGGCGAGGCCGGGGTCGACGCCATGCAACTGGGCAAAATGCGCATCGGCGATAAAGCGGTCTTCGCCGATGTCCCAATCCCAAGTGCCGACGGCATCGGTCGCGGCGAGGGCCAGTTGTAGACGTTCCTCGGTTTCCCGTTGGGCCTTGAGGCTTTCCTCGGAACGTCGCTGCAGTTCCAGAGCGATGCGGCGGCGTTCGTTGGTTTCGATGGCGGTGACCAGAATTCCGGCGACTTGCGCGGTTTCATCGCGGATCGGGCTGTAGGTCAGATCCAGCCAGAAGTCGGACTCTTGGCCGTCCCGTCGCAGGGTGAAGCGTCTTTCGCTGTAGGTGCGTACCTGACCTTGTAGGACGGCGCGGTAGATCGGGTCGGTAAAGTCGCGAAGTTCCGGCCAGATCTGGTGCGCAGGCTGTCCGAAAGCGTGCGGATGCTTGTGGCCGGCGAGCAGGGCGAAGCCATTGTTGTAGATCTGCGTGAGTTGCGGGCCCCACAACAACAGCATCGGCATTGGCGAGTGAATCACGATGTCCACCGCGGTGCGCAGGCTTTGCGGCCAGCTGCCGGCAGCGCCCAGCGGGCTACGGCTCCAGTCGGTGCGGGCGATCAGTGCCTGCGCGTCGTCGGTGTTCGGTACAGCATTCATTACATCAGTCCTGAGCGTGGTTCGGTGAGGCGACGTCTATCATTGTTGCAGTTGTGCTGCGTCGGACGCAGGCCATTGTCTATTCATTGAATGCTTCGCGGGTGCTTTTTGCCATGGAAATCGATGCACTGTTGTCAGTTTTGTCCAATAAAAACGGTTCGGATCTGTTCCTGTCTACAGGAGCACCGCCCAGTGCGCGTTTCGACGGCGTGCTCACGGCGCTGAGCGAGCGTTCGTTCAAGAACGGTGAAACCGCCGCCATGGCTGCCTCCCTGATGGACGCCGAGCAACGACGGGAGTTCGACCGGGATCTGGAAATGAACCTGGCGATTTCGCGAACGGGCATCGGCCGCTTTCGCGTGAACATCTTCAAACAGCGCAACGATGTATCGATCGTCATACGCAACGTCAAACTCGATATCCCACGGTTTGCCGATCTGAAGCTGCCAGCGGTACTGCTCGACACCGTCATGCTCAAGCAAGGGCTGATCCTCTTTGTCGGCGCCACCGATTCGGGTAAATCGACGTCGCTGGCCGCACTGATAGACCACCGCAACCGCCACAGCAGCGGGCACATCATCACCATCGAGGATCCGATCGAGTACATCCATCGCCACCAGCGTTCGATCATCAATCAACGGGAGGTCGGGGTCGATACCCGCAGTTTCCACGCTGCTCTGAAAAACACCCTGCGTCAGGCGCCGGACGTGGTGCTGATCGGCGAAATCCGTGACCGCGAAACCATGGAACATGCCTTGGCATTCGCCGATACCGGGCATCTGGTGCTCTCGACGTTGCACGCCATTAATGCCAATCAGGCGCTGGACCGGATTATCAATATGTTCCCTGAAGAGCGCCGGCCGCAGTTGTTGCAGGCGCTGGGCAATAATCTGAAAGCATTTATCTCGCAGCGCTTGGTACGCACTGTCGACGGGCAACGAAGGGCTGCTGTCGAGGTGTTGTTGGGTACGCCGACCATTGCTGATCTAGTGCGGCGTGGTCAGTTCGAAGAGCTTAAACCGATAATGGAAAAATCAACTGAACTGGGTATGCAGACATTTGATGCGGCGCTGTTTGCGTTGGTTGCGGACGGTGTGATCAGTGCTCAGGAGGCTTTGAAAAATGCAGATTCGGTCAATAACCTGAAGTTACGTATGAAGCTTGCGGGAGATGAAAGTGGTAGCAACGAACTAGCGCCAGGCGAGTGGGGGCTGATGGATTGAATTTCGATTAGTTGCTTTTTAGTGTCTGGAAGGAAATAACGCCTCATACTTTCCAAATGGAGAGCGTGTATAGAAAGCAGTAGAACGTCATCGGGCCGAAGTTGTCGGCTAGTTAACTTGATGAGGTTCTAAGTATGAATGATGGATCCAGAAATAAAACGGTCTGGTCTTCGGCCGTCGCGCTTTCCGAATGGAAATACAGGACTGAAGCAGATGCAGTAGAGCGCCTGTTGGTTTTGGCTGAACTGGAGAAAGCGTTAAACCAATACACTGATGATCAAAAAATCAATTGGTATGCGCATGAAGTGGAATTGCACTCGGGATCGTCTTTGTATCAAATTTATAATCCCGGCAGACTTATGCTCAACGACCTGTTGGCTACCGGCCCGGTAATCGGTGCGCTTGCCCGGGAAGAAGCGCGCGATCATAACGGACTTGTACGAGTTACACCTGACGGCAAGATGGAAGTCCGTGCCGACAGGGGATGGGTGGATCTGGTAGCCGCGCGTCATTTTGAACACAGCGTTCCGACACAATCTGCATTGACAGTGATTTCGGATATAGCAGGCGTGGCAGGCGGCTATGTATGGCCTGATAACGATATAACGCTTGATCAATGGTTTCGATTTCATGAAATAAAACTTCCCGAGAATAACGCAAAGGTCAGAGAGCTGATCGCCCTGTTCAAGTTTGATCCCCAAGTGAAAGAGCCTGGTAATTACTGGGAGCATTTCCAGACGGATAGTCAGGCATTTGTCGCGTTAAACGAGGAACAGTTGTCAGCTATTCGTGGTGCAACGTCAAAGTTGGCGCCAGCGCGCAAACTGCTGAAGTTCCTGCACGGTGTTACCGGGCGCGCCGCCGTATCCCATGCCAGTGCGAACCATGTCATGAGCGAACTCGTCAATCATCCGGTCTCTCAAACACTCGCCAGGAACTATCTGAACGAACTCGGATGGTATGGTGTAAACGAAGGGGAGTTGGTTTCCGAGCATATTCTCCGTCAATTGCTGACGACGGCGATCTTGCTGGATCTGGATCCATCAATTGGCCTCAGCCATCGCCGTAAACGCATCAATGGCCTGGATCTGTATGCACCCTCCAACGTTGAGCGTCACCCATCGCTCATACGTGAAGAAGTGGCCGCCTTTCTGCGGGCTAAACAATGGGTTGATTTTGAGTTGGCGCCCTTGGCGGCCCACCTGTTACTGGCACGTGATGCGCCAGAGTTTCTGGTTCGGGAAATTCCTCCGTCGATTACGCTCGGGTCGATTGCCTGGATCAACTTCTGTCGTGGCGTTTTGCTGGTGGAGGCAGCAAAATCGGGGGCGGCGCGAGAAATGACTTATGCGCGGATCATGGCTTATGCCGAACTGGAGCCGATCAGCGACGCGCAGCAACATCTACGCGATCTGGCGATGATTGATCCGATCGTCGATTGGGCGCTGCTTAACCAGGTGGTGACCCGCACTGAACTTGAGCAAGCAGAGGAAACCAGCACCCGGCGTGCAATTGACGCATTCGAACAACACTCGGAAACGTTTGCGCAAATCGCCAAGGCATTTTCGACACCGCTACCCGACAGAGCGCAGATTGCCCGTACGGCTCTGAAAGCTGCCGCTCCGGGTTGTGACAGCCTGGACGAAAAAGCACTGTCCGAGAAAGGCGGGCAGCAAGTCATGTCCATGGTCGATTTGCATCAATCCGGCGACTTGGTCACTGGCCAGTGGGACAGGCGTACAGTGCGTCTAGTCACGAATGGTACCCCCAAGCCGGCCATCAACTACAACCCGTCCGGTGTCAGCCTTTACACGCGTTACCCGAACTTGCTGAAACTTGGCTCCTGTGACGAGGAGATGGATCGTCAACTGAGTGTGCATTTCGACGGGTTGAATAGCGCCATGTTGTCTACGGTGAAACTGGCTCTGGCGCAGATGCCGGAGGCAGATCTGCAGATCTTCATGAATACTGATATTCACTTCCTGACGGTCCGCGGATCTGCCGTTTATAAAAAAACGCGCCGGTGGGGCGGCCCCCTGAGTATTGATCTCGAACAAGAGACACTACAAAGCAGAGATGCTGCCACGGGACGTTTTGGCATTGTGATGTATGCGTCTTACGAGAATGCTGACATCTGCTATGAACTGTTCACATCGCGCGGAGAAACCCGAAAAAATGACGCCTTGGCGGTTTTCATCAGGCGAGAGCGAAAACTGCAACAACGTTCAAGAATGAGTGCCAGTGCAAATTTAACGACGCCACTGAGTATCATCGCAACGCAGAGCCTCCCGCTCGATGTTAAACGGTTTACCCACGCAGCAGCCGAAGACTCTTCGATTACCAGCAGCATGGCCATCATCGATAACTTTGGCGTGCTGAAAGGACCACAAGCAGCTTCGACGCCAAAATCAGGGTTCTATCGCAAATTCAACGATCCGAATATCGAACGTATCGCCGAGTTTCTGGTAAAGAATCGACCCTTCCTCAATAAAAATGAACTGAGAGAAATAGTCCGTATACCGACGCCACTCGAACTCTCCAGGGAGGAGGGAGAGCGCTTGCTGACCTATTTCATCGACTTGGTCGTGCCTTTCAAAAAGTGCATCGAAGATATTGCCTCGGGTGAACATGACAAGGTGGTGGACGGGATTTACGGCTGTTTGATGGATGGCATCGGCCTGGTGGGAACGGTGGCCGGCGCAAGTTCCAAAGTATTGAGTATTTCGGCCAAGGCTATTTCAACTTCATCCAAAGCTGCGCGCTTTACCAGGTTGGCATTCACCTCGGCCATAGGACTTTTCAATCCGCTGGATGGGGTGCCTTCTGGCATACAGGCCGGCGGTAAACTGGTGCACAAGGGCTTGTTGCGTTTTAACAAAAACAGCCATGAACTCGTCGCTATAGCGAACAGCCAGTTGCACAAACTCAGTGGCCGTCGTCAATCCTACGATCTGCTCAGTGCATCCGATAATGCCCATTTGGGGCTGGGTAACTGGAAGCCACTGGGCACCCATGGCAACGTTGTGCCTGTTCTGGCCGCACGCAGTGGCAACAAATGGTATGCCTTGAACCGTCATGGCAATCTGTGGGGCAATCCGTTGAAAGGCTTCGCGTATAAAGCCCCTCTACAGTTGCCTTACTCACCCAAGACACTGCCGGTGAGCTACACGCGCAACTTCATCGAAAAAAGCCTGCCCCGCGCTCGGGTGAAGATTGACAACGCGATCGATGTCATCAGCCGACATGAGTTCAAGCGAGATGGCAATCTGCTGATGAAGGCGCTGTTCGGTGATACTTCGAAGATGGCTACTGAGCGACTGGTGAATTATCTGCGGTTGATTCGCTTTGACTTTGCCGGCTTCTCGATGAGCAATACCTTGCTCGATGCATTCAAGAATAACGAGACAATCGCTTCTTTTGATGTGAACAGCTACAAGCGGTGGAAAAGCGCCAGCGCCAGCGACGCGCCTGATATTGCGTTTGTCGAGATTTATACTCAGAACCTGAACAAACATTTCGTCAATCTGGGCTTCAACCATGATGTGGTGGCAGATGACCTGATACATGAACTGTTCCACGGTAGTGCGCAGACCACGGATGTTGGTTACGCCACCGACACAGAGCATCAAAGCAACACTGGGCAGCGACTGGATGTGGCGCAACTGCTGAATCTTGCATCCGGCAACCTGGCTGTAGCGGACTCGGTCGAGAGTTGCCATGCGGTGTCCGAATCCTTCGAGAATGCTGACTCTCTGGCAGTTGCTACCTCGTTACTGAGTCAAATGGCTACGGACAAAGCTACGTTCGACCGCAACATGACGATCATTCGCAGCGCACTCGACGCCAGTGGCGGTACGGCGATTACTCAGCCGGTTGTGATTACGCTGAACAAACCCCGCTGACGACCAGCGCTGCCGCCAACGTTTATCGTGAGAGCGTCAGCGCCCGACTCAAGTCTCAAGCTCCGGCCGATCCCGAAACTGCTCCAGCGCTTCGGGATTGGCTAACGCATCGGTGTTTTTCACCGGCCGTCCATGCACCACCTCGCGCACCGCCAGTTCGACAACCTTGCCGCTGATGGTGCGCGGGATATCCGTCACGGCGACGATCTTCGCC
The DNA here is from genome assembly GCF_044541255.1 of Pseudomonas sp. NPDC085632. NCBI lineage: Bacteria > Pseudomonadati > Pseudomonadota > Gammaproteobacteria > Pseudomonadales > Pseudomonadaceae > Pseudomonas > Pseudomonas sp. NPDC085632. The sequence goes on from NZ_JBITSX010000033.1 coordinate 13,732, forward strand.
GGCACATGCCTTGGAGTGGTATTGGCGCGGATCACCTGGCGGAGGCGCTGCTCCAGCGCCTCATCCAGTTCCAGTCCTTCGCGCAACCTGACAAACAGCAAAACCCGCACATCATCCTGCCACTGCTGACCGATGGCGACGCTGTCCAGCACTTCAGCGACCTTCTCGACCTGGCGATAAATCTCCGCCGTGCCAATGCGCACGCCCCCCGGATTGAGGACTGCGTCGGAACGCCCATGGATCAGCATCCCGCCGTGGGGCCGTTGCTCGGCATAATCGCCCTGTGCCCAAACACCTGGAAACAGGCTGAAATACGATTGCCGCAGTTTCGTTCCGTCGGGGTCATTCCACAGTCCGATCGGCATGGCCGGGAAATGCCGGGTGCAGACCAGTTCGCCTTTTTCGCCAATCACGGATTGACCCGCGTCATTCCAGACCTCAACAGCCATGCCCAGGCTTTTGCCCATGTTCTCGCCACGCCGCACGGATGACAGCGGATTGGCGTTGACGAAGCACGAAACGACATCGGTGCCGCCCGACATCGACGCCAGGCACACATCGGGTTTGAAGTCTCGATAGACGAAGTCATAGCTTTGTGGCGACAGCGCCGAACCGGTACACAGCAGCGTCTTCAGGCTGCCCAGATCATGGCTTTCGCGAGGTATGGCGCCACTGCTTTCCAGGGTGGCGAGGAACTTGGGGCTGGTGCCGAACACGCTGATGCGTTCGTCGTCGATCAAGTCGAGCAAACGCTGGTTGTCCGGGTGGAACGGCGAGCCGTCGTAGAGCACCACGGCACTGCCGACCGCGAGCGCCGAAACCAGCCAGTTCCACATCATCCAGCCGCACGTCGTGTAGTAAAACAGTCGATCGCCAGGTCCCAGATCGCAATGCAGGCCGTGTTCCTTGACGTGTTGCACCAACACGCCGCCGGTGCTGTGAACGATGCATTTCGGCACGCCGGTGGTGCCGCTGGAATACAGCACGTACAGCGGATGATGGAACGGCACCGGGACAAAATCCGGCTCGCCGCCGACTTGGTAGAAGTCATCCCACACGGTCACTTCGGCATGCGTCCGGTAAGCCTCGACGGGGGCTTGCGGCTGGGCGTACGGGACGATGATCAACTGCCTCAGCGTCGGCAGTTGCTCAAGTATTCCGTTGACTTTGTCGGTCTGGTCGATGGTCTTGCCCGCGTAGCGATAACTGGCGCAGGTGAGCAGTACCTTGGGCTCGATCTGACCGAAACGGTCGATCACACCGTGGGTGCCGAAGTCCGGCGAGGAACACGACCAGATCGCGCCGAGGCTGGTCGTCGCCAGCATCGCCACCAGTGTCTGCCAGGTATTCGGCATGCACGCGGCGACACGATCACCGAGGCCAACACCGGCGGCTTGCAGGCTCGCTTGAAACCCGGCGACGTGCTCGGCGAGTTCGGCCCAGGTCAACTGCTCGCGCTGGCCATTCTCCGCTACGCTCACCACTGCCACGGCATCGTCGCGACGGCGCAGCAGGTGTTCGGCGAAGTTCATCGTGGCGCCGGGAAACCATTCTGCATCGGGCATGCTTGGGCCTTCGCGCAGCACGGCATCCGGTTGTGTGTGGAAGCGGATATCGAAGACATCGACGATTGCCTGCCAAAACTCCGCGCGCTGCTCGATGCTCCATTGGTGCAGGGCAGGATAGTCGTCGAGTTTCAGCGAGTGGCGCTGATTGATCGCACGGCGGAAGGTGTCCATGCGCGAATTGGCGATTCGGTTGGCGTCGGGTTGCCAGAGGATGTCGGACATTGGGTGCCTCTTGTTTTCTGATTACACAAATCCCGTTGGAGGACGCAGCATTACTGCGCCAACCAGCCACCATCAATATTCCACGCCGCCCCACGTACCTGGCTGCCGGCCTCGCTGCACAGGAACAAGACCAGCTCGCCCAGATGTTGCGGTGTCACGAATTCCAGCGACGGTTGTTTCTCGGCCAGCAGATCATGCTGTGCCTGCTGCGGATCGACACCCTTGGCCGCTCGGTCATCGATCTGCTTCTGCACCAGCGGCGTCAGCACCCAGCCTGGGCAGATCGCGTTGCAGGTGACGTTGCTGGTCGCGGTTTCCAGGCCGACCACTTTGGTCAAACCGATCACGCCGTGCTTGGCGGCCACATAAGCCGCTTTGCCGGTCGAGCCGACCTGGCCATGCACCGAGGCGATATTGATGATCCGCCCCCAACCTTTGGCGCGCATCCCCGGCAGGCTCAAGCGTGTGCTGTGAAACACCGAGGACAAGTTGATGGCAATGATCGAATCCCAACGCTCGACGGGAAACTCCTCCACGGCGGCGACGTGCTGGATGCCGGCGTTGTTGACCAGAATGTCGACACCGCCGAACCCGCGCTCGGCGTAATTGATCATGTCGGCGATCTGCGCCGGGTCACTGACATCGGCCGGATGATGGCCGACCTTGCCGCCGAACTGAGCGACTTCGGCGATGACTTTCGATGCATCGCCAAAACCGTTGAGAATCAGATTGGCACCAGCCTTGGCCAGGCTTAGTGCGATGCCCAGGCCGATGCCGCTGGTGGAGCCGGTTACCAGCGCGGTCTTGCCGGAAAGAGTGGTCATGAATACCTCACACAATGCCAGTGGCGTAGAAAGTGCCGATCACTACGAAAACCGCCAGGGTCTTGATCAGCGTAATACAGAAAATGTCTTTATAGGCTTCGCGGTGGGTCAGACCGGTCACCGCGAGCAAGGTGATGACCGCGCCGTTGTGCGGCAGCGTGTCCATGCCGCCACTGGCCATCGCGGCGACGCGGTGCAGCACTTCCAGCGGAATGTTCGCGGCGTGGGCAGCGGCAATGAACTGCTCGGACATCGCCGCCAGCGCGATACTCATGCCGCCCGACGCCGAGCCGGTAATGCCCGCGAGCAAGGTCACGGTGATGGCTTCGTTGACCAGCGGATTGGGAATTTGCTTGAGCCAGTCCGCCAGCACCAGAAAGCCCGGCAGCGACGCGATCACCGCGCCGAAGCCGTATTCCGACGCGGTGTTCATCGCCGCCAGTAATGCGCCGCTCACTGCACTTTTGCTGCCTTCGGCGAGCTTGCTGCGAATCGCCTGAAAACCAAACGCCAAGACCATCAGAATGCCAATCAGCAACGCCGCTTGCACCGCCCAGATCGCCGTCAGTTTGGCGATCTCGGTGGTGACCGGCGTGGCCATGCCCGGCAGTGCGAGGCTGTGGGTCTTGCCGTACCACTGCGGAATCCATTGGGTGAACAGCAAGTTCATGATGCCCACCGCCAGCAACGGTGACAGCGCAATCCATGGGTTTGGCAGTTTCAGGTCTTCAGCGGTTTCCGGCTCGTTGCGCAATTCCTTGCCGTAGCCCTCACCGGCGCGCTGCGCCTTGTTGCGTTGACGCTGCAGAAACAACATACCGGTGCAGAACACGAAAATCGTGCCGATCACGCCCAGCCATGGCGCCGCCCACGCGGTGGTATTGAAGAAGGTGCTGGGGATGATGTTCTGGATTTGCGGTGTGCCGGGCAGGGCGTCCATGGTGAACGAAAACGCGCCGAGGGCGATGGTTGCCGGGATTAGCCGTTTGGGGATATTGCTCTGGCGAAACATCTCGGCGGCAAACGGGTAAACCGCGAAGACCACCACGAACAGCGACACGCCGCCGTAAGTGAGCAAGGCGCAGACCAGCACGATCACCAGCATCGCCTGTTTGGTGCCGAGCAAGCGAATGGCCGCAGCGACAATCGAGCGGGAGAACCCCGACAGCTCGATCAACTTGCCGAACACGGCGCCGAGCAGGAACACAGGGAAATACAGCTTGATGAACCCGACCATTTTTTCCATGAACACCCCGGTGAACGCGGGGGCTACGGCCGAAGGGTCGGTGAGCAGGACAGCGCCGAGGGCGGCAATCGGGGCGAAGAGGATAACGCTGTAGCCACGGTAGGCGGCCAGCATCAGCAGCGCCAGGGCTGCCAAGGCAATGATCACACTCATGGTGTGTCTCTCCAGAATTGTTATTTTTGTGGGTAGAACGGGTGTGGGAGAGGTGTTAGCGAGATCCGTGCCAGCTATCTATCACGTTGAAATATAAAGATATTATTGTGTGAGCAGGGCAGGTTTCAGCGTTTCCGTCTCATTATTGAGACCACATTAAGCCGAAAAGATCGCAGCCTTCGGCAGCTCCTACAGTGCGGATGCGTTATTCCCCTGTAGGAGCTGCCGAAGGCTGCGATCTTTTGATCTTCAAATAATTGATCTAAAAAAAGAGATAGATGTCTCTTTATAGAGACTCAAGCAATCCCCAGCGCCACCATCTTCTTGTACAGCGTCGATCGCCCCAGCCCCAGTCGAGCCGCCGCATCCGGCACGTTCCCCGCACATTGCGCAAGAGCCGCCTGAACCAGTTGTCGATCAAAACGCTCCCGCGCCTGAGCGAATGTCTCTTCAGCCAGCGCCTCCACCATCGGTACCGACGCACGTTCGACCGGCGTCAACGTTCCAATCGCCGCACGAATATCCTGCTCGGTGAGCATCAAGTCATCACTGAGCAACGCCGCCCTCTCCAACACATTGCGCAATTCGCGAATGTTCCCCGGCCAGGCATGTTGACCGAGCAACGCCAGCGCATCACGGTGCAACTCGTGCTGACTGCGCAACTCTTCCAGAATCGCTTCGCTAAGCGCCGGCAGGTCATCAAGTCGTTCCCGCAATGACGGCACCTGAATCAGCAACACATTGAGGCGATAGTACAAATCGGCGCGGAACTCACCGCGTTTGATCGCGGCTTGCAGATCCGTCGAGGTGGCGGCAATCACGCGCACGTCGCTCTGAATCACCTCGTTGGAGCCTACCGGTTCGAATTCCTTTTCCTGCAACACGCGTAAAAGTTTGCTCTGCAAAGGCAGCGGCATGTCACCGATCTCGTCGAGAAACAGCGTGCCGCCCTGAGCGATCTGCAATTTTCCGGTGCGACCCTTGCGGTCGGCGCCGGTGAAGGCGCCGGGCGCCGTGCCGAAAAACTCCGCCTCCAGCAATGCTTCGGGAATCGCCGCGCTGTTGACGCTGACGAACGCTTTGTGTGCTCGTGGCGAGGCACTGTGAATCGCCTGGGCCAGCAACTCTTTGCCTGTGCCGGTTTCGCCAAGCAGCAACACCGGCGATTCGGCGCTGGCACTGCGCCGGGCACGTCGTTTGACTTCAAGGCTGGCGGCGCTGGTGCCGATGAAATGGGCGAAGTTGTATTTGGTCTGCCGGGCGCGCAGCAGAGAACGGGTCGAGGCCAGTTCTTCCTGCATGCTCAAATACCGTTTGAGCATTGGCGACAGGGTGCGCAACTCATCGAACAGGGCAAACCCGATCGCGCCGATCACCGTGCCGGCGTCGTCATGGATCGGCAGACGCATCACCACCAGAGGCTCTTTCGGGGTGTCCTGCATGTCCAGAAGGATGGGGCGACCGGTACGCACCACCTCGCGCAACAGACTGCCTGGGATCACACTTTCACAAGGCTTGCCGATGGCGCCTGCCGCCGATTCAAGACCGAAACGCCGGGCGTAGCGCTCGTTCATCCAGACGATGTTGGCATCGCGGTCGACAATCACCGTGCCTTCGCTGGACTGCTCGATGATCTCGAACAGCGAACGGATCGCCAGGGTGCGAACCCGTTGGTAGTCCTTGAGGCTTTCGGTGGTGTTCATCTGACAGCTAGTCCGGAATTTGAGTTGTTGATGCGGGCCTCTTCGCTGGCACGCCAGCTCCCACAGGGTTCTCGGTCGTATACACATGTCGTGGCCGCTGCAGCCCCTTGTGGGAGCTGGCTTGCCAGCGATGGCCGCGACTCGGTTCCAAGTCGATCCCCGATTATGCCTACCCCGGATGCGCCGCCGCCAACAGCTCTTTGGTATACGGATGCTGCGGCGCGTCGAACACATCATGACTGGCGCCACGCTCGACCACTTTGCCGTCCTTGATCACGATCATGTCGTGGGCCAGGGCGCGCACCACCGCCAGGTCGTGGCTGATGAACAGATAGGTCAAACCGTGGGTTTCCTGAAGCTGGCGGAGCAGGGCGACCACTTGTTTCTGCACCGTGCGATCGAGTGCCGACGTCGGCTCATCAAGCAGGATCAGCGCCGGTTTGAGCACCAGCGCCCGAGCGATGGCAATGCGTTGGCGCTGGCCACCGGAGAATTCGTGGGGGTAGCGATGGCGACTTTCCGGGTCGAGGCCGACCTCTTTAAGCACGCGGATCACTTGTTCATCGCACTCATCAGCGGTCGACTCGCAGTGCACTTCCAGGCCTTCGCTGATGATTTGCGCCACTGACATGCGCGGGCTGAGACTGCCGAACGGATCCTGGAATACCACCTGCATTTGCCGGCGCCACGGCCGCATCTGCTTCTGATTGAGGCCGTTGAGCGCCTGGCCCTGAAAGCGGATGCCGCCCTCGGAGTCGAGCAAACGCAGGATCGCCTGGCCCAATGTCGACTTGCCGGAACCGGATTCACCAACGATACCCAGCGTCTTGCCACGCTGGATACTCAGGCTGATGCCATCCACCGCCCGCAGGTATTGCTTGCGCTGGAACAGACCGCCACCGACGACAAACTCAACCTTCAGGTCATCGACCTCCAGCACGTTTTCGCGCTCATCCCGCGGCAGGGCTTCGCCTTCGGGTTCGGCGTTGAGCAATACACAGCTATAAGGATGTTTCGGCTCGGTAAACAGGACTTCGCAGGGCGCCTGTTCGACGATTTCCCCGGCCTTCATCACGCACACGCGCTGGGCAATGCTGCGCACCAGATTGAGGTCGTGGCTGATCAGCAGCAGTGACATGCCCAGACGTTGCTGCAGGGATTTGAGCAGCAGCAGGATTTTGCGCTGCACGGTCACGTCGAGCGCGGTGGTCGGTTCGTCGGCGATCAACAGCTCTGGTTCGCAGGCCAGGGCCATGGCGATCATCACCCGTTGCCGTTGGCCGCCGGAGAGTTGATGCGGGTAAGCCTTGAGTCGCTCTTTGGGTTTCTGGATACCCACCAGTCCGAGCAGTTCGAGGATGCGTTGCTGCGCCGCTTTGCCGCCGAGGCCACGGTGCAGCAGCAGGGTTTCGCCGATCTGCTTTTCGATGGTGTGCAGCGGATTCAGTGAGGTCATCGGCTCCTGGAAGATCATCGCGATGCGGTTGCCGCGCAATTCACGCAAGACCTTGGGATCGGCGCCGATCAGTTCCTGCCCGCGATAGCGAATGCTGCCAGCGGTATGCGCTTCGCTTTGCGGCAGCAATTGCAGGATCGAATGGGCGGTCACCGATTTGCCCGAGCCCGATTCGCCCACCAGCGCCAGACATTCGCCGGGGCGGATGTCCAGACACAGGTCGCGCACCACGTTCTGGCCATGGAAGGCGACGTTGAGGTTACGGATTTCAATCAGGTTGTCAGTCATGGCCACGCTTCAGGATCGAGGGTCGAACGCGTCACGCAACGCTTCGCCAATGAACACCAGTAAAGAAAGGATCAACGCCAGGGTGAAAAACGCCGTCAACCCAAGCCACGGTGCTTGCAGGTTCTGTTTGCCCTGACCGATCAACTCACCCAGCGAAGCACTGCCGGCGGGCATGCCGAAACCGAGAAAATCCAGCGCAGTTAGGGTGGAAATCGCGCCGGTCAGAATGAACGGCAGGTAGCTCAGTGTCGCATTCATGGCGTTGGGCAGAATGTGCCGGAAAATCACCTTGCGGTCGCTCAGGCCCAGCGCGCGGGCGGCCTTGACGTATTCCAGATTGCGTCCGCGCAGGAACTCGGCGCGCACCACGTCCACCAGCGCCAGCCATGAAAACAGCGCCATGATCCCCAGCAGCCACCAGAAATTCGGCTCGACAAAACCGGAAAGGATGATCAGCAGATACAACACCGGCAGCCCCGACCAGACTTCCAGCACACGCTGCCCGAGCAGGTCGACCCAGCCGCCGTAGTAACCCTGCAATGCGCCGGCGGCGATGCCGATCAGGGCGCTGACAAAAGTCAGCATCAAGGCAAACAGAATCGACACCCGTGCGCCGAAAATCACCCGCGCCAGTACATCTCGCGATTGATCGTCCGTGCCCAGCCAGTTGACCGACGTCGGCGGGCTCGGTGCTGGTTTGTTGAGGTCGTAGTTCGGCGTGTCGTCACTGAATGGAATCGGCGGGAACAGCAGCCAGCCACCGTCCTTGCGAATCAGGTTCTGCACATAGTCGCTGCGGTAATCGGCCTGGAACGGCAGTTGCCCGCCGAACTCCTGCTCGGTGTGTCGCTTGAATACCGGGAAGTACCATTGGTCCTGATAGCTGACGACCAAAGGCTTGTCGTTGGCAATCAATTCGCCACCCAGTGTGAGCACAAACAGGCCGATAAACAGCCACAGCGACCACCAGCCACGACGGTTTTTCTTGAAGCGCTCGAAGCGACGACGGCCTAGAGGCGAGAGCTTGAACATCAGGCGTTCCTCGCGGCGAAATCGATACGCGGATCAACCATCGTGTAACACAGGTCACCGACGAGTTTTATCAGCAGGCCGAAGAGGGTGAAGATGAACAGCGAACCGAACACTACCGGGTAATCCCGCGAAACCGCGGCTTCGTAGCTCATGCGTCCGAGGCCGTCGAGGGAGAAGATCACTTCGATCAGCAAGGAGCCGGCGAAGAACACACTGATGAACGCCTGCGGGATGCCGGACACCACCAGCAGCATCGCGTTGCGAAACACATGCCCGTAGAGCACGCGTCGTTCGCTCAGGCCTTTGGCGCGCGCGGTGACCACGTACTGGCGAGTGATCTCATTGAGAAACGAGTTTTTCGTCAGGATCGTCAGCGTAGCGAAACCACCAATCACCAGCGCCGTCACCGGCAGCACCAGGTGCCAGAAATAGTCGGCAATCTTGCCGAGGGTCGACAGCGATTCGAAGTTGTCCGACACCAGGCCACGCACCGGAAACCAGTTCAATGACGTGCCGCCGGCAAACACCACGATCAGGAACATCGCAAACAGAAACGCTGGCATCGCGTAACCGATGATGATCGCCGTGCTGCTCCAGATATCGAAATGACTGCCATGGTGCACAGCCTTGCGGATCCCCAACGGGATCGACACCAGATAAGTGATCAGCGTCGCCCACAACCCGAGGGAAATGGTCACCGGCATTTTTTCCAGGATCAGATCGGTGACTGTCGCGCCACGGAAGAAGCTTTTGCCGAAATCCAGTTGCGCGTAGTTCTTCAGCATCAGCCACAAGCGTTCGTGGGCCGGTTTGTCGAAGCCATACTGTTTTTCGATGTCCTTGATCAGTTGCGGATCGAGACCGCGACTGGCACGTGATGTGCCACTCATGGTTTCGCTGGCGCCGCCACCGACACTGGCGCCGCCGATGCCTTGCAGGTGGGCGATGGCCTGTTCTACCGGACCGCCGGGCGCGGCCTGGATGATCACGAAGTTGACCAGCAGAATGATTACCAGCGTCGGGATGATCAGCAGCAGGCGCCGCAGTATGTAACCCCACATCAGTGCGGTCCTCCGGGTCTGCCACGGGCGATCTTCTCGGCCGTCATCTGTTGATTGGTCAGGGGTGTGCTGCTGATTTCCCACCAGCTCTCGATGGCTTCGTCATTACTGGCTTGCACCGTGGGTATGCCGAAACGATTCCACCATACGGTCGAGGTACCCGGTGGATAGTAGTTGGGAATCCAGTAGTAATTCCATTGCAGCACCCGGTCCAGAGCATGGGCGTAGTGCAGCATGTCGGACTGCGTGGATGCGCGGATCAGACCGTTGATGAGCGTATCCACTGCCGGGTTTTTCAACACCATGTAGTTGTTCGCGCCCGGGTCGTTGGCCGATGCGGAGGCGAAATAATTGAGCAATTCGCCCCCCGGCGAAGTGCTGACCGGATAGCCGGTGACGATCATGTCGTAGTCGCGACTCATCAGGCGATTGACGTATTGCGAGGAATCGATGCGACGAATATTCAGGTCGATGCCGATCTGTTTCAGTGTGCGCTTGTACGGTAGTAGCAAGCGGTCCATGCCGTTCTGGCTGACCAGAAAGGTGAAGGTCAGTGGCTCGCCCTGGGCATTCACCAACTGATCGCCATCCGGTTTCCAGCCAGCCTGTTCGAGCAATTCGAGGGCCTGCAATTGTTTGTCGCGGATCAGGCCACTGCCGTCGGTTTTCGGCGCTTCAAAGACTTGGCTGAAGACTTCGTCGGGAACCTGACCGCGCAGCGGCTCGAGGATTTTCAGTTCCTGCGCATCGGGCAATTCGCTTGCGGCCAGTTGCGTGTTGGAAAAGTAGCTCTGCTGACGGATATACATGCCGCGCATCATCTGCCGGTTGCTCCATTCGAAGTCCCAGAGCATGGCCAGGGCCTGACGCACGCGGCGATCGGCGAATACAGGTTTTTGCAGATTGAACACAAACCCCTGGGCCGACTGGGGCGCCTCGGTGGCCAGATGCGCTTTCTGCAGGCGTCCGTCGCTCAGCGCGGGGCTGTCGTAGCCGATCGAGTAGCCGGTGGCCGAGAACTCGCGGTTGTAGTCATAGGCGCCGCCACGCAGCACTTGCCGGGCGACGTCGGTATCACCGAAGTACTCGATGCTGAAATGATCGAAATTGTAGAGGCCACGACTGACCGGCAAATCCTTGCCCCACCAGTTGGCATTGCGCTCAAAGGTGATGCTGCGCCCCGAATCGACTTTTCCAACTCGATAAGGACCGCTGCCCAGTGGTGGTTCATACCCGCCACCCCCGGCGAAATCGCGGCTTTTCCACCAATGCTCGGGAAATACCGGCAGGGTCGCGACGTCCAGTGGCAGGGTGCGGTTTTCATTGCTCTTGAAGTCGAAACGCACGGTCAACGGGCCTTCCACTTCGACGCCTTTGACGTCATCAAACTGAGTGCGATAACGCAGGCTGCCCTGGGTCATCAATAAATCGTAGGTGTAGCGTACGTCTTCGGCGGTAATCGGCTTGCCATCAGCAAAACGTGCCTTGGGATTGATGAAGAACCGCAGCGACAGACCATCATCCGAGCGCTCCATCTTTTGCGCGACCAGTCCGTAAACCGTGTAAGGCTCGTCCAGCGAACGCTGAGCCAACGGCGAATAGAGCAAACCATCGATCTGCGTGACGCCGATGCCTTTGTCTATATAAGGAAGAACATGATCGAAGTGGCCGATCTCGATGGCCGAGCGGCGCATCGTCCCGCCCTTGGGCGCTTGCAGGTTGGTGTAGTCGAAGTGACTGAAGCCGGCAGGGTACTTGGCGGGTTCGCCATAAACTGTCAGCGCGTGTTGCGGTGCAGCGCTCGCGCCGGTGGCGCCCGTCAGCAGGGCGAGGGCGGTGAGCATCAATGTGGGGAAAACCAGTCGCATTGTCAGCCTTGGAACCGGGAAATCGATAAGCGCAAGTTGTACGCGAGAGGCGCGCCAGTCGCCAGCCGTATGTGTAACTGAAACACAACGGCCCACCAGAAGGCGGGCCGTTGGCAAGCAGTCAGGCGACGGATCAGTCCTGACGGCTGGTGACTTCCAGCAGGTGATAACCGAACTGAGTTTTCACTGGACCTTGCACGACATTGATTGGCGCGCTGAAGACCACGGTGTCGAATTCCTTGACCATCTGGCCAGGACCGAACGAACCCAGATCACCGCCCTGGCGGCTGGACGGGCAGGTGGAGTTGGCTTTGGCGACTTCGGCGAAATCAGCGCCGCCTTCGATCTGGGCCTTGAGTTCGTTGCACTTGTCTTCGCTGGAAACCAGGATGTGGCGGGCAGTGGCTTTAGCCATGGGGAAACTCTCCAATCTATTTCAGTAAAGTGTGGAGCCTACCGGATTCAGTGGGCGAATTCTCGGCAAAGTTCCGTTCGATTGTCCGTGGCCTTGATCAGAGATTCGCGGCGTGCAGACGTTCGGCGTGCTCAACGTACAGTTCAATCGGGTCGGGCAGGTTAGTGATGGTGCTGGCTGTGCGGCGCAGGCTGCCCAGATGGTCCAGGGGATAGTCGGAGCGGATAACCTGCCCCAGATGAGAACTGAAGCGGCCGACGAAACCGTCATTCTGCTGCGTCTCGGTCATGAAGTATTGCGATAGCGCATGGCAAATGTTCCGGGTCGGATCGAGTGTCGACGGACTGTGAGCCGGCAGGACGCCGCTCCATGAGTAATAACGCACACCATTGACTTGCTCCGCGCCTTGGCCGCCCCAGCTCCCGGGCAACCCCTGAGGAAACTTGTCGTTGAAATCGCCCACACCTTCTGTCGTCAGAGCATTGAGTGCTGCCAGTGCGTTTTGCGGCAATCTCGCACTGCCACTGAGCAACGAAAGAAAGTTGCCAAACAGAGTCGCCACATTCTGTGCGACCGCCTCGGGTAATCGCCCGGGCACCAGTGCCTTGCGCAGAAAGTCAGCCATTTCCGAGCCATGGTTCGGGCCACTGACGGAGGTCACCGAGGCAACGGCGTGCGGTGCGAGCGCGGCAGCGTATCGAGCAGCCAATGCGCCCTGGCTGTGTCCGATGAGATTGACTTTGTCGGCACCTGTGCCCCGCAAGACACGATCAATCTGTGCAAGCAGTTGCTCACCTCGTATTTCGTTTTTATGGGTGGCAGAGAGGTGCGGAACAAACACTCGGCTGCCGCCGGCTTTCAGCGCGTTCTTTACGTCATGGAACAGCTCGAAATGACCGATGCGCTCAAATCCGAACAGGCCGTGTACCAACAGGACGGGATAACGAGTTGAAGCATTCCGTTGCATGTTCTTACCTTTTTCGCAGAAGTTCATCGGGGAGTCCGGAGGCCACTCTAAAACACTCGTCCCGTTGAAGAAGTAAGAAGAGGCTTCTCTTGGCCGTTGAATCTGGACTAAGGGCTGTACGAATTTTCAGATACTTATGAAATCCGAATCGGAAGTTGCGGCCATCTTTCGCTGGGTTGATGGCGGTTATGCGCAGATTGCCTACCGAGTCGGAGGCGTTTGCTGTGCGCCTGCGGCGGATTAGGCTGACATCGAAAATGCACAGGATCACGTTCAATGTTGGCTGTCGACGCCGTCCATGAAAGCGGCGTTTTTTCCAAGGAATGGAGCCTCTAAATGCACACGCACGAAGTCGAGTTTTGCTACCGGATGCGCCACCCCGTCAGTCCCTGTGAGTCGAATGAACTGCTGCCAGCGGCAGTCCTCGATTCCATGGAGGAGACGGTGCTTGATCCGTCGCTGGGCAAGGTCGTTGTCCGTATCGCTCCTTATGCAAACATGACCTGTGGCGATCAGTTGGTGTTGAGTTGGGACGGTCTGGATATAGAGGGCTTTGCTTACCAGCATGAAATGGTTCGCTATGTCAGCGAAGAACAGGTCGGCAAGGATATCGTTTTCGTTATCAAAGGCATGCATGTCGCGGCACTGGATGGCGGTTCGCTGGAGGTCTACTGGAAATTGCTCAGTGCTCGTTCGTCCGCACCTGCGTTTTCTGCACGCATACAGTTATCTGTAGGGGATACACGACCACAGTTGCTTGCCCCGATTGTCGAGGGTGCGATCGGAGGGGCGCTGGATCCGGCGCGAGTAAAGGAAGGTACGCTGATCGTGCTCCAGCCTTACGCCCGAATGGCTGCCGGAGACAAGATCAAGTTGACGTGGGGCGCAAATGAATTGCCTGCAACGTTCAGCGACACCCTGAAAGTCGAAGATTTTGCTGTCGCCGACGTCCTGTCATTCTGGATTGACGGAGCGCACATTGCGGCGCACCTCGGTGGCGAGGTGATGGTGAGCTATCGAGTCGAACAAGCCAGGGGAATTGTTCGCGAATCCGAAGCCACGAGAGTTGTCATCACTCCATTCGTTCGTGGTGAGCTGGATGCTCCTGATGTGCTTGAAGCTGAAGATGGTGTGCTGTTGAACGATGATTCGATAGATGGCGTCACCGTTGTGATCGGTAATGCCCAGACGCAGGAAGGTGAGCTGGTGTATCTCAAGTGCGACGGGGATTTTTTCAATCACCGGGATGACCGCGAAATCACTCGGGAGACGGCAGGGAAACCGCTGATCTTTATCGTGCCGCACAGGTTCTGGCGTGAGCACCATGGCACGACCGTGCGGGTGTCCTACACGGCTGAACGTCTGGACGATGTCAGTCAGGAATCGGCGGTGACGCCAGTACAAGTGGAGGCGTAACGGACATGTGCTCAGCCCTCCGGTTTGCGATAAAACCGGAGGGCACGTCTCGCAATCAGTCTTTGGCGTCTGCGGCGAGGCGCTGCGCGGCTTCAAGCAGCAAGCGTTCCGTTGCGCTGAAACCGAGGCACCCATCGGTAATCGACACCCCGTAACGCAATGACTCGCTCAGCGGCTGGCAGCCTTCGAACAGGTGAGACTCAATCATCATGCCGATCAGAGAACGGTCACCTTGCAAGCGTTGCTCAAGCACTTCGTTGAAAACGCCAGGCTGACGCAGGGGGTCCTTGCCGCTGTTGGCGTGGCTGCAATCGACCATGATCCGGCTCGGAATCTTCAGTCGGTTCAGGTCGGCGTGGATTTTTGCCACGCTCTCGCGATCATGGTTAGGCCCTTTATGGCCCCCACGCAATACCAGATGGGTATCGGGGTTGCCTGGCGTTTGAATGATGGCCGGATGACCTTGGCTGTCGACGCCGAAATGCCGGTGCGGATGGGCTGCCGAACGCATGGCGTCAACCGCAATGGCTGCGCCGCCGTCGGTGCCGTTTTTGAAGCCGACTGGTATGCTCAATCCACTGGCCATCTCCCGGTGAATCTGCGATTCAGTGGTGCGGGCGCCAATGGCCACCCAGCTCAACAGGTCATCGAAGTAACCGGCGGCCATCGGTTGCAGCAATTCTGTGGCCACCGGCAAGCCGAGACGGATCATTTCCAGTATCAGTTCGCGCGACAGGGTCAGGCCGCCAGCCATGTCATCACTGCCATCCAGGTGCGGGTCGTAGGCCAGACCTTTCCAGCCGACCGTGGTACGCGGTTTTTCGACATAGGCGCGCATCACCAACAGCATTTCGCCGCTGACTGCTTCAGCCAGTCGAGCGAGCTTGCCGGCGTACTCGAGTGCCGATTGTGGGTCATGGATGGAGCAGGGCCCGACGATGACCAGCAGTCGCGGGTCTTGGCCATTGAGAATGGCGCGAATCGCTTGGCGGTGGGCGGTGACTTGCTGGCTCAAGACATTGCTCAAGGGCAATTGCTGTTTGAGCTGCAACGAGCTGGGCAGACGCAGAGTCAGTGCTTCGTTGGCAGAGTTCAGAGTGGACAGTGGCAGAGCAGAAACGGACGAGTTCATATTCGGTCTTCCTGGGCTGGCGGCGGGTGCTTCCCGCTCACTCGGCCCTACTGGGGTGTTCGACAATTGGCCGTATTGGCTACGTGTGTGTGCTTGCCACCTTCAGGTGACCGATCGGAGGCGGCAGGCTGTCCCGAGCGGAAGCTGGTAAATCGCCAGGCGCTAAAGCTGTCGTAACGGTAATAAGTGGCGTAGTTCATTTCGTGAATCCTCAAAGTGTCTGGTGTGTTGCTGAAAAAGTGTGGGGCTGAAAAAACAAAACCCCCGGTCGGGAGGCCGACCGGGGGTTGAGAATTCTCTGGTAGGCGACCCGTTTTTATGGGCGCCGTTTGGTATCAGGCGCGCCAGTGGCTAAACCAATACCCAAAATAAAAGCTGACCGGAGCGCAAACGTCATTCGCCCGCGCAGCCGCAACCGAGCGCAGGGCGCTGGCGGTACGAAGCTGTGAAGGGGCGTTGAGCATGGTCTGTCTCCGATGAATGGGCCGAGCTTACTAGAGGCCGATACGCCTCAGCAATCAGAAATTGCTATCGCCTGATCAACAAAATGCCTGTTGCCAGGGTCAAGCAAGAGTGGTGACACTCTGCGCTTTGCTTGATTGCCAAGGATGAAACGTGTCGACATTGACTATTGCTGCTGCCCAGACCATATCCATCGCCGGTGATCTTTCTGGAAACATTACCCGGCATAGTCGCTTCATTGAGATCGCTGCGGAGCAGGGCGTCGAATTACTGGTTTTCCCCGAGTTGTCGCTGACTGGCTACGAGGGGGAAGTGGCGGCAACGTTGGCGATAGATCCGCAAGATGCCGTGCTGCAACCGCTTAGGGATTTGGCCCGAGCGCTTGGCATAACTGCCGTCGTCGGCATGCCGATTCGGCTGAATAGCAGCGCTTCGGTTTTGATCGGTGCCCTCGTTCTGGGCGCTGATGGCTCGCTCGGCGTCTACAGCAAGCAGCATCTGCACTCAGGCGAAGAGATTGTTTTTGCCCCCGGTCTCGGCGGGCCGACACTGAACATTGGCGGTGAAGTGGTCGCGTTGGCGGTGTGCGCCGATTTCTCACATGCCAGCCATGCCGCAGCGGCCGCAGACCAGGGCGCAGGTTTATACGCCGCCGGTGTACTGATCAGCGAGAAGGGTTACGCAGCCGACACCGCAATACTGCAGGGCTATGCCCGGCAACACTCGATGGCTGTGCTGATGGCCAATCACGGCGGGCTGACCGGTGGATGGCAATCCGCGGGGCGCAGTGGCATTTGGTCTGAAGACGGTTCGTTGGTCGTTGCGGCGCCTGGGGTGGGCGATCTTTTGGTAATCGCCCAGCGTCACAAGGGTGTATGGCAGGGGCGAATAGTTCCTGTCGTGCAAACCTGATGACATTGCGATTACGTCTCGCGGGTCCAGAGGATCTGGCGCTTGCCCGCGGTCTCACCTGTCAGAACATGCTGCGCTACTACATTCACCATGACCTGTTATGGCAGGACGAGGCGTTTGACGTGGCGTGGTCGGGGCGGCAGAACTGGCTGATAGTGCAGGGTGATGTGCCGGCAGGTTTTCTCAGCCTCAGCCGGGATGTGCGCGCGTTATACATTCGTGAACTGCAGATTGCTGAAGCGTTTCAGGGGCAGGGCGCGGGTTCCTGGGCGATTGATCAGGTTATCGACATGGCTCGCAAAGAGAAGCGTCCGGCTTTGCGGCTGACCGTATTCGAAAATAATCCGGCGAGAAACTTGTATGAAAGAAAAGGCCTACAGGTTCAGGGCGCGGATGAGTGTTTTCTGCGAATGCAGCTTGATATCAGTACACATGTGCTCTGAAACCCACGGCCGGCAAGCCTTTAATGATGAATTGAAACTTTTTAAATGACGCTTTCCGCTAGGTCTGCGTGGCACTTTTTGCTAAGGTGTCCGGCATCCCAATATGACCATATCGCGAGGTGTCTGCTTGATTAGGGTGCTAGTGGTCGATGACCATGATCTCGTTCGTACAGGCATTACACGTATGCTGGCCGATATCGATGGCTTGCAGGTGGTTGGCCAGGCCGAATCCGGGGAAGAGTCCCTGATCAAGGCCCGAGAGTTGAAGCCCGATGTGGTGCTGATGGACGTTAAGATGCCTGGCATCGGCGGCCTGGAAGCCACGCGCAAGCTGTTGCGCAGTCATCCGGATATCAAGGTGGTCGCGGTTACGGTGTGTGAAGAGGATCCTTTCCCGACACGCTTGCTGCAGGCAGGTGCTGCGGGCTATCTGACCAAGGGCGCGGGTTTGCCGGAAATGGTCCAGGCCATTCGCCTGGTATTTGCCGGCCAGCGCTATATCAGTCCGCAGATTGCCCAGCAATTGGCGATCAAGTCTTTTCAACCGTCCAATGATTCGCCCTTCGACGCCTTGTCCGAGCGGGAAATTCAGATCGCATTGATGATTGTCGGCTGTCAGAAGGTACAGATCATTTCCGACAAGTTGTGCCTGTCGCCGAAAACCGTGAACACCTATCGCTACCGTATTTTCGAGAAACTTTCGATCAGTAGCGACGTTGAGTTGACACTGTTGGCGGTGCGTCACGGCATGGTTGATGCCAGCCTCTGACCATGACTGAAACATTCGATTCCGGCGCTTTTCTGTCTACAGTCAGCGGGCGCCCCGGCGTCTACCGCATGTTCGACAGCGATGCGCGCCTGTTGTATGTGGGCAAGGCCAAGAACCTGAAAAAACGTCTGGCCAGCTACTTTCGCAAAACCGGTCTGGCGCCCAAGACTGCCGCGTTGGTCGGGCGCATTGCGCAGGTCGAAACGACCATCACCGCCAACGAAACCGAAGCGCTGCTGCTTGAGCAAACGCTGATCAAGGAGTGGCGGCCGCCGTACAACATTCTGTTGCGCGACGACAAGTCCTATCCCTACGTGTTTCTGTCCGACGGCCAATTCCCTCGCCTGAGCATTCATCGCGGGGCCAAAAAGGCCAAGGGCAAGTACTTCGGCCCCTATCCGAGTGCCGGCGCCATACGTGAAAGCCTGAGTCTGCTGCAAAAGACCTTCTTCGTTCGCCAGTGTGAAGACAGCTACTACAAGAACCGTACCCGTCCCTGTCTGCAGTATCAGATCAAACGCTGCAAAGCGCCTTGCGTGGGGTTGGTTGAGCCTGAGGTTTATGCCGAAGATGTGCGTCACTCGGTCATGTTTCTTGAGGGCCGCAGCCACGCGCTGACCAACGAGCTGTCCACGGCGATGGAGGAGGCGGCGATCAACCTCGAGTTCGAGCGAGCCGCCGAATTGCGCGATCAGATCGCGCTGCTGCGTCGAGTCCAGGATCAACAGAGCATGGAAGGCGGCACAGGGGATATCGATGTCATCGCGGCATTCGTCAACCCGGGCGGCGCCTGCGTGCACTTGATCAGCGTCCGTGGTGGGCGCGTATTGGGCAGCAAAAATTTCTTTCCGCAAGTCGGTATCGAAGAGGATGTGTCGGAAGTCATGGCTGCGTTTCTCGGCCAATACTTCATCAGCAGCCCCGAGCGCGATTTGCCGAGCGAGCTGATTGTCAATGTCGTGCACGAGGATTTCCCGACACTGATCGAGGCGATTCATGAGTTGCGCGGCCGCGAACTGGCCATCAGTCACCGGGTGCGCGGTACGCGTGCACGCTGGCAGCAACTGGCCGTCACCAATGCCGAGCAGGCGTTGGGCGCGCGCCTGGCCAACCGTCAGCACACTGCTGCACGGTTTGAGGCCTTGGCTGAAGTGTTGAACCTGGATGAGCCGCCGCAGCGTCTGGAATGCTACGACATCAGTCATTCCAGTGGTGAGGCAACGGTCGCTTCTTGTGTTGTATTTGGTCCAGAAGGCGCGATCAAGTCGGACTACCGACGCTACAACATCGAAGGTGTCACGGCAGGTGACGACTATGCCGCCATGCATCAGGCCCTGACACGACGCTTCAGCAAACTCAAGGAAGGCGAGGGCAAGTTGCCGGACATCTTGCTGGTGGACGGTGGCAAGGGTCAGCTGTCGATGGCTCGAGATGTTCTCAACGAGTTGGCCGTACCGGATCTGATTCTGCTCGGTGTCGCCAAAGGCGCCACGCGTAAGGCGGGCTTCGAAACGTTGTATCTGAATGATGCGGCGCATGAGTTCACCTTGCGTGGCGACTCGCCGGCGTTGCACCTGATTCAACAGATCCGCGATGAGGCGCACC
Source organism: Pseudomonas sp. NPDC085632 (assembly GCF_044541255.1). Classification (NCBI taxonomy): domain Bacteria; kingdom Pseudomonadati; phylum Pseudomonadota; class Gammaproteobacteria; order Pseudomonadales; family Pseudomonadaceae; genus Pseudomonas; species Pseudomonas sp. NPDC085632. The sequence continues at coordinate 33,274 of NZ_JBITSX010000033.1, forward strand.
GCTTTGCTATTACAGGACACCGCGCACGCCGAGGCAAAACCCGCCGTACGTCAACGCTGGAAGGCGTTGCGGGCGTTGGGCCAACCCGACGTCGCGACTTGTTGAAACATTTTGGTGGATTGCAGGAGCTGTCTCGTGCAAGCATCGAAGAGATCGCCAAAGCCCCGGGGATCAGTAAAAAGCTCGCAGAGTCGATTTATGCGAACCTGCATAGCGAGTAGAATGCCCCTTCACCTCGTAGCCAGTTGTGCCGATGAATATCCCTAATCTGATTACCGTTCTACGCGTCCTGCTCATCCCGATCTTCATTTTGCTGTTCTATCTGCCTTACCAGTGGAGTTACATGGCCTCCGCCTCGGTGTTTGCCTTTGCGGCAGCGACGGACTGGCTGGACGGTTATCTGGCCCGTCGTCTGGAGCAAAGCACTCCGTTCGGTGCGTTTCTCGATCCAGTGGCCGACAAACTCATGGTTGCGGTGGCACTGGTGCTGCTGGTCCAGGAACACGGCAATCTCTGGCTCACACTGCCGGCGGCTGTCATCATCGGTCGCGAGATTGTGGTGTCGGCCTTGCGTGAATGGATGGCCGAACTCGGCGCCCGTGCCCACGTCGCCGTTTCGAATCTCGGCAAATGGAAAACCGCCGCGCAGATGCTCGCACTGGTGATCCTGCTGGCCAATCCAAAGGACTTCAGTTTCTGGGTTATCCTGGGTTACGCCTTGCTGATGGTCTCCGCTGGCCTGACGCTGTGGTCGATGGTTCAGTACCTCCGCGCTGCCTGGCCGCACCTGAAGACCGATGTTGAAAAGAAATAAAACTTTTTTGAATCAAGGGGTTGACGAAGCTTCTTAATTCTATAGAATGCGCATCACCAAGCGGGAATAGCTCAGTTGGTAGAGCACGACCTTGCCAAGGTCGGGGTCGCGAGTTCGAGTCTCGTTTCCCGCTCCAAGTTTGTACGTGTTTGTTGTTGTGCTACTGACAGCAAATGCTTTGAGGCCGAGTAGCAAAATGGTTATGCAGTGGATTGCAAATCCACCTACGCCGGTTCGATTCCGACCTCGGCCTCCACTATTGAAAGCCCCGTAGATCAATGATCTGCGGGGTTTTTTTATGCCTGCAAGAAAGTGGCGTGTTCCGCAATTTACACCGTGTGTTCCGCAACGGTTGCTCATTTCTAGCCGCAACGAATGGGAGAGTGATATTCGAGGCTAGATTCGTAGACTCGATCTACGCGGTTACCGTCGGCGTCCCTGCCATTATATTAGTAACCCGTCCAGGTGGTACCGCCTTTTCTTTTCCGAGTGCGCCGGATCATCCGTGGTGGCAGATCCCGATTGGCTGTTTTCTTCTGTCGCATCTTCAGCCCACGCGTGCCAGGTCAAGGGTCCAGTTCTCGGCTACGGCGTTGTTTGCCGTGGGCTTGACTCCGCTGGCGCTGCTGGCGCAAATGCCGGCGGAACTGGTGGGTTCTCGTCTTTCGGCTCGCTGCTTTCCGCGACTGGTGGTGAAGGCGGGAATGGCTGTGCGGCCACGAGCCCGCCATTTTCTCAAGGGTCAGGTGCCGCCGGCATCGGCTCGGGATATGGGGAGTGCATCATCGCTCAGGGTTCCGGTGGTAGCCCCTCTATTATCACTACGCTACTTGCCTACCAGTCAGGTGTGGGTGGCGGATCTGCGTTTGGAGGCGGCGTCAATCAGCGAAGATTCAACGATCAAGGTTCCGGAAGGGTTGGATCAGGTCCGGGGGCTGGAGGGTCGGGTGGGGCTGCTGGCGGATCAGGAACAACTGCCGCGCTCCAAGGTGGCGGCGGTGCCCCGGGCATGGTGATAATCGAGGAGTATGCGTGATGAGAACCTACGCACGTGTTGATGATGGGCGAGTTCTGGAGATTTTTGAAACTGATTGAGACATCACGGAAATGGTTCATCCGAATCTCATTTGGGTCGAGATTCGGGCTGCAACTCTCGTTGCTCCTGGGTGGCTGTACGCCGGTGGAGCTTTCAGCGAGCCACCGGTGCCAACCTCTGATGAGCTCGCTGCGGTGGCGCGGGTCAAGCGGGCGGGCATGATGGAGTGGGCAACCAACCAAATCGCACCGCTTCAGGATGTTGTTGATCTTGAAGAGGCAACATCGGTAGAGCTGGCTTCTCTACGGGTTTGGAAGCAGTATCGGGTGTCGCTGAACCGGTAAGAGCAGCAGCCGGCGTGGCCAAACGACATCCAGTGGCCGATAGCCCCGGATGCTGATTGAATGTTGCTGTGCACCTACATTGGATTGTGGGTGATGTTCAGGGTAACTTGTCGCGCAAATCAGATCTCTGGAAGATTTACGCCTGATGAATGTTGTCCAGCCGGAAGGCATTTTAACTGTTTCAAAGAAATCGCATGCCCCGATCCATCCCAAGTATCGTGCCGACATTGATGGTCTGCGGGCCATCGCTGTCTTGGCCGTTGTTGGGTTTCATGCCTTCCCTTCTTTTATTCGAGGCGGTTTTGTTGGCGTCGATGTTTTCTTTGTCATTTCAGGCTTTCTGATTTCCAGCATTATTTTCGGCAGTCTCGATCGAGCGTCTTTCAGTTTTGCCGAATTTTATGGCCGTCGAATTAGGCGGATATTTCCTGCACTGATCACTGTGCTGCTTGTCACGTTGCTGGCAGGTTGGTTTCTGCTGTTTGTCGATGAGTATTCACAGCTCGGCAAACACGCCGCCGCTGGTGCTGGCTTCGTTTCTAACCTGGTTCTTTGGGGTGAAAGCGGCTATTTCGACAACTCTGCCGAAACCAAACCACTGTTGCACCTGTGGTCTTTGGGAATAGAGGAACAGTTCTACATCGTGTGGCCGATCCTGCTTTGGGTTTTTCACAAGGCACGGCTGAATTTTCTGTGGGTACTGGTCGGGGTGGCTTGCGCCTCGTTCCTGTTGAACATCGTCGGGGTTGAGAAAGACCAGGTAGCGACTTTTTATTCCCCGCAGACCCGATTCTGGGAACTGTTGGCCGGCTCTGCTTTGGCCTACCTCTCGATGTATCGTACTTCCGTAAACGAGACTGTAAATGGCCCGCTTCTAAGGGACTTGAAGGCGCTGTTGGGTGTTTCGCTGGTGGGTGCTGCGCTAATTTTGGCGAGTAAGGACAAAGCTTTCCCAGGCTGGTGGGCAGTGCTGCCGGTGCTCGGGTCGGCTTTTCTGATCTCGGCCGGACCGTATGCATGGATTAACCGTGTTGTGCTTTCCAATCGAGTAATGGTCTGGATCGGCCTGATCAGCTTTCCTTTGTACCTCTGGCACTGGCCGTTGCTGTCATTTGCCAGGATTGTTCAGGGTGGGGAGCCGTCTCTCGCAATGCGTGTCACCCTGGTGGCGGCATCCGTTGCTCTGGCATGGGCGACTTACGCTGTTGTTGAGCGGCGCGTGAGACATGTTCGCTCGCTCGCTCCGGTGCTGGTCTGCATGATGCTTGGAATAGGCGGTACCGGATTCGCCATCTTCGCAAGTGGAGGGGCGCCGGAGCGTGCAATCGCAGTGAAGTCCGCCGACCTTCAGCCCGTCAAGGACATTCCCCGCTACAGGGCTTGTACCGGCACTGGATTGTCTGGTTTGGATATGTGCAAGGAACCAGTTTCGGCCGCACCGAACATCGCCCTCGTGGGTGATAGCCACGCCGACGATAAGTTTCCCGGTATCGTATTGAGCGATAAACAACGGTCATGGATATTGCTCGCCAACAACAGTTGTCCGCCGGTGCTTGGCGTTTCGGTGGTCGGTAGTCAGACAGATTGCAGCCGTCGCATGGAGGCGATATTCGGTTGGCTGCAACAGCAGGAGAGCGTCCGCGTTGTTGTGCTCTCGTTCTACGGTGGGTATTTCCTATCAAGCAAATTCGCAGCGGATCACGTGAAAAGCGGCCTGGGTCCGGGTTTCGTGAAGATCAGCATGAATGGAGGTGAAAGCCTGTCCTATGTCGATATGTTCAAGGCGGGGCTAGATAACGCGATATCAAGACTGGAGGAATCTGGCAAGCGAGTGGTCGTGAATGTTGATGCTCCTGAACTTCCATGGTTTCCGCGTGACTGTCTTCGCAACCCGTTGATGAGTTGCACGCAGCGACAGGCTGATGTTCTTGCCCGGCAGGGCGAACTTCGGATCATGCTTGAGGCGCTTAAAGCGAAACACCCGCAACTCGAAGTGTACGACCCGCTGGGTGTCTTCTGCGCGCATGACGTTTGCAGCATCAGCAAGGATGGGGTTTTGCTTTATCGAGACTCCCACCATCTCTCCGAAAGGGGGAGTCGCATCTATGCCGAAGATTTCCTTCGCATATTGAAGTAGTCCCAATCTAAAACCGAGCCGGCCATTGCGCCGGCTTTTTTGTGCCTGGAGAAAAGTGATGTCTGTAACCGAAAAAGACCGCGATGTACTTGCACGCACGCTGTGGGGTGAGGCTCGCGGCGAGGGAGCGGCCGGCCAGATCGCCGTTGCCTGGACGATCCGCAACCGCGTTTTTGATGGAAAGGAAAAGTCTTGGTGGGGTGAGGGCTATGCCGGTGTGTGCCAGAAGCCGTACCAGTTCAGCTGCTGGAACAAGACTGACGCGAACTAACAGTTCCTGATTGGCGTTAAGCTGATCCCTTTCCGTGAACTGGCGCAATGTCGGATCGCTGCCGACAAGGTGATCGATGGCGCTGTTACGGATCCTACCGGCGGCGCTTCGCACTACTAAGCGACGAGCATCAAGGCGCCGGCCTGGCAGCGAAGGCGAAGCAGACGCTCCATTTGGGTGTTCACGTGTTCTTCAAGGATGTGCCGTGATGGTCGTTCCGTGGAAAACGATGGCGTGCTGGCGCTGGTGCTCGCCGGCTTCGGCAGCGCCTGGCAGTTTCAGGACTGGCGCTATGGCAAGCAGTTGGCCGAACAGGGCCGGTTAAACGCCGAAGCCAACAACCAATTGACCCAGGCCGCCGCTACCTAGCAGGCCGAGCAGGACAAGCGTGTGGCGCTTGAGCATAGGCTGGCGGCCAGCGAGCAGACCCACTTCAGGAAAATGACTGATGCCCAGCGTGACCAAGATCGCCTACGCGATCGCCTTGCCACTTCTGATTTGCGGTTGTCAGTCCTCCTCGACGCAACCGACGTTGCCAAAGGCTGCGACGTGTCAGCCACCTCCGGCGCCCGCGGCGTGGATCATGCAATCGTACGCGCCCGACTTGACCCGACGCATGCTCAACAAGTTATCGCCATCACCGACATCGGTGACCGTGGACTGATCGCGCTACAGGCATGCCAGGCCTATATCAAAGCGCTGGCACCCGCACACTTTGAGTGGAGTTACCGGATCGGCTGGCCAGTTCGCACGCTGATACCGGTGGCGGCTTCCAGTTTTGTGACCAGTTCGCTGATGTGCTTGTTCTTCGCCATCAGCTCCCAAGCGCTTTTGGTCTCGATATCGGTCGCGCGTCTGCAGGCCTGTGCGGCTTCTGACTTTGCGCCGCTCAGTTGGCAGCGGAGTTTTTCGCACTCAGCCGTGGCGGCGGCGTGCATCTCAACCAGTTTGAATATCCGCTCCCTGGACTGTTGCAGCTGAAAGTTCAGTTCCTCGAACTCATTTTCGTAGAGGGCCAACTGGTGCCGGCAAGTTTCTAGCGGCGTCGGGCAGCCGAGCCAGTCGTCAGTGTTTTCGATATCGGAGGGATCCACGTGCGGCGCCTTACGTTGCACTGTTTTTATATACAGTAATCGAGGGGCGGCAGGCAGGCGAGGGCAAGGCGACGAGAGGCGCGGAACTGTGTTGTTCGGTGTTCCGCATCTAAAGTATACCGTCACGGATTACGCGGCCTGCAGCCTCATAAAAATCAGTAGCTTGCGGAACGAGAATAGTGCTAACCTATTGATCTACAGAGATTTATAGATGGATTGCAAATCCACCTACGCCGGTTCGATTGCGACCTCGGCCTCCACTATAAACAAGCTCCGTAGATCCATGATTTGCGGAGCTTTTTTATTTGCAATGCGCTGCAAGATTTAGTCTTGAAAAAGGCCATTGCGAACTTGCTTCACCGGGAAGTGATGTATATATTTCCCGCACTGCTGTTCAAGGTTGGATCTACTCAGGGTCGCTACCGTGCAGCAGAAGACAGCAACATCGCGCTACCGCCCGAATGGCGAAACTGGTAGACGCATGGGACTTAAAATCCCCCGCTCGTAAGGGCGTGCCGGTTCGATTCCGGCTTCGGGCACCATCTTGAATCAAGGGTTTGCGGGCGAAAGCTGATGCAAACCCTTGTTTGTTTCCGGTTCGCAATTTTGACAGCGGTTCGCAATTCATTTTTGGGCATGTCTTTTTGCCCTTGCGATTTTGTATGTATTGCTCAGTCTCACTACGGCAGTACAGGTTGATCCTTGGCCTGCATGATGTTGTCGCTCGATTCCGCCTTGTTCGCGCGAGCCTTGACGCGTACATCGCGCATCTGAAACTCGGTCTTTTCAATAACCAAAACCCTGCCAAGCGCCGAGCTTTGTACTAAAGATTTAAGCTTTGCAGACGACATAACAGTGTTAAGAACAAAGTGCTGGAGCAAAAAATGGGATTTTTCGACAAGGTCAAGGAACTGGCTCTCAAAGCTAAATGCGGAGTGGGCATGCATGCTGGGGATTATGCCAAGGCGGTTAATGGTCCGGCGTGTCTGCTGGAAAAAACATGCCCTGACTGTTTTGAGCATGTCACCAAACACAAACACGAGTTTGGTGAGTTCAACTATAAAAACCATCACACCTGTACGATGATTCGCAACTGCGTGCATTGCGGACACGAAGATTCTAAGATGAAGCATGAAGACTTCGTTGAGATGGGCAGAGATGATTTTTGCAAGGTGCAGGAAAAATGCATCAGATGCGGTTTCACCCAAGCTAAGAAGGAAGACCATTACATGACTGAGGTCTCCCGTAACGACACACACAAAACCCTTTCGTGCATCCGCTGCAACAAGACCGAAACAAGGCAGTTAGAGCGGTATTGAGTTTGAAAGTAGCTAAAACCCGGCCACTGCGCCGGGTTTTTTGTGCCTGTCGGAAATCAGCCTTGATTGATTTTCGGGCCCGCGAGGGGCGATTGCAGCGGCAATGATAGTAGTGGGTGATGGTGGCTCAGTAGCTACTTTTCTTACAGTGTTGGCTTTCTCGATTTGAGAAATGCGGTTTCATTTTTATTTGTGTTGTCGGACTTTATATTGAGCCATGCCTACAAGGTCGAAAGCCAGCGAGCTCGAAGTTGCAACCTTGGTCCTGGTGATTGCATCAATGTGTGGTATGACATGGCTGTCAAAAAATATACTTGCAAGTATCGCCCCACAGGCCAGTGTTTGGGTGTTGGTCGCAGGGTCCTTTATTCCGTTTTGCATAATGATCGCTGTTTTCAGTGGTCAGCGAGGGGCGTTGTCTAATTTGCTGACGTGGCGCTCGCTAGTCTATCTCGGGAAAATCAGCTTTTCTCTGTACACGGTTCATCAGCTTGTTATTCGATGCATGTATAGGTGGCACGGTGCGAACTTTGACTCTAACTGGCTTGCTTTTTACATCACCTACTGGTCAGTCTCGTTGCTGTGTGCAGCAGCACTTTTCCATTTGATTGAGCAACCCTTCCATAAGCCGCTTGAGAGAGTTATTTCAGGGTTAAGAGCCACTGGCTCCTGATTGATACTGGATACCCCAGACATGAGAATGGGCCGACTCATTCGGCCCATTCTCGTGCAGATTTAAACATAGGCCTGTCTGGCGAAGCCTCGTGGCAAGCGCTGAAGTCCCGCCATCGCTGTAAGTCGTTCAATCCATTCTGCACGCCAGTTAGCGGTGCCAATAGCGTGTTTCGTTTGTCGTGAGGCGCGCCGGGCGGCGTTACGCTGATCTTTTCGTGCCTGTTTGTAGGCATCGGTATTGCGGCAACTGCGGCACTTAACACGATTGAGTTCGCGGCTTGCCGAAAGCTGTTGGCCTTTGTGCCCACAGGCCAGATGCCCGTCGACGTTGAAATGGATAACCATCACGGTCTCCTTTGCGACATGTATGAGTTTTGACAACTCATACACAGCGCCGTTCGGTGCTTGGGCGCAGGCAAAAAACGCCCGCATATGGGCGGGTGGGAGGATTGCTGTCCACAAGTGATTTCACTGTAGGCGTGCAGATGGGGTCGTCAGGTCAAAAATGCAATTGCTGGAAAAGCAAACACAACAGGCGCACGAGAGCGCGGTGACCGGCGTGTCACCGCTTGCAGGGAAATTCCTGAGATCGTGGCGAAGTCAGACGTCATCTGAACCGAGGCAGTGGCCGCTCAAGAGGTTTGAGCGCTGATAGCGTGTTGCGAATCAGCGGAGCATCTTTCTCGATGTCGTTCAGCCGGTCACGGATGCGCAAGGCGGTTGGATGTCCGCCTTGGTGGTCGACCCAGTCGGCGATCTCTTTGCAGGCGGCCGCAAGGCGCGCTTGCCGAGCGTCGAGCAGGGTGAGGAGGGTGGTGATGGACTCTTTTTCGGACATGGAACACCTCCGTTCGATGAAACCTGAGCTGCAGCAAAAAGCCCGCGTGTTGCGAGCCTTCTGCCGTGGGGTGCTGCTCCTTCAGCTGGTTTCAGTATAGACCCGCTTCTGATCGGCATCAGCCGGACGGCGCGCGGGCCGGTAGTGGGGAACTGACTGCGTTGAGACGCCTGCATTCGCGCTGCGCGTCTTGCTCTGCGTCGTAGCCATCGCCGATGAAGCCGCCAGTACGCGTATCGCAAATTCGAAACCAGCTATGCGCTTCGGCTGGATCATGTTGGCTGTCACCGGCGCGTCGACCGTGAATAATGATCTTGTTGCAACGCTTCACGACGAAAATGTCTTCCATGGCGTCACCGCAGCTGATTCGTGTCAGATCAACTATAGAAGCCCACGGCAATCGTGCAAAAAATACACAGCTCAGCTCGTCGGTTGCCAGCGCCAGCCTTCGCGGTGCCAGATCAAATGATGGCTTGGGTTTAATGCCCGTAGAAACGCCTGATCGTGGGACACCGCGACAATCGCTCCGGGAAATGTCCGCAAGGCTTGTTCGAAAGCTTGCACCGACACCAGGTCCAAATGATTAGTGGGCTCGTCCAGCAGCAGTAGTTGCGCGGGTGTCTGGCGCCACAGCGCCAACGCGAGCGCTGCTTTCAAGCGCTCGCCACCGCTGAGTGAGGCGCAAGGCCGGGTGACACTCTGCGCATTCAGTTGCAGTTGAGCGAGGAAGCTGCGCAACGTGCCTTCGCTCAGGGGCGTTTGCTGTACCAGCAATTGATCGACAATGGATGTTTCGCAATCCAGCAGTTTCAGCTGTTGATCGAGAAAGGCAAAAGGCACATGCGTGGTGCACTCGCCGCTCACGGGCGCCCACTCGCCAGCCAGCAATCTCAACAGTGTTGATTTGCCACAACCGTTGTGCCCGCTGACAGCGATGCGCATCGGTCCTTGAATGATGAGGTCTAGTCGAGTGCTGGGCGCATCCGCCGGTAACCATGGCAAACACGCGTCGATCAGCGTGCATACTCTGCGGTTACTCGGAACCACACTGCCGGGCAGATGGATCCGCACGCCGTCGTCTGGCGGGACGTTGGCGTAGGCCTCACGAACGCGTTCATCCAGTTCGGACTTGCGGGCCTGATGGCCGACCCTTATGTGCCCCGGGATGTCCCGCGCGGCCGCTTTCATCGCCGCCCGTTCGAAGCCAGAAACGTTGGCAGTTTGCGCATTGCGCCGGCTGCCGGCCGCGCGGCGCTGGATCGCATCGTGCTCGCGTTGCAGTCGTGTACGTTCACGTTGACGTTCAATGCGGGCCTGGTCGAGTTGTGCCTGGGCCGCTTGTTGAAGTGAGCGGCACTGCTCGGTGAACTCCGAATATCTTCCGCTGAAAACAGTTGCCCCCAGCGGTGTAAGTTCCACGATTCGTTGCATGTGCTCCAGTAGTTGCCGGTCATGGCTGACGACAATCAGTCCGCCATGCCAGCGATCAAGCGCGTTCATCAGCCACTGTCGACCGGCAGTGTCGAGGTGATTGGTGGGCTCGTCGAGGACGAGCAATTGCGCTTGGCTCAGCAGGGCACCGATCAAGGCAATTCTGGCTTGCTGGCCACCGCTGAGATTTTCGGTCAAATCCGTCGCGGTGATGTCGGTTAACCCCGCTTCATCAAGCATTTGGCGCAAACGTTCCGTCAGATCCCAGCGTTCGCCAATGAGATCGAAATCCTCGGGCGTGGCACAACCGAGTTTCAGTCGTTCCAGTGCACTCAGCACCGTGGCCGTCCCTGTCGCGTCGGCTACGGATTGCCCAGAGGTGGTGACGAAGGTTTGCGCGACATAGTGCGCGGACGCTGAACGGGCCACGCTGCCGACAGTGGGCTGCAAATGCCCGGCAATCAGACGTGCGAGTACACTTTTGCCGACACCATTGCGCCCGACGATAGCGGTCGGTTGACCATCAAAATTCAGGCTCAGGCGTTCGAAAAGCATTGCGCCATTGGCAAACTGAAAACCCAGTTGATTCAGGGAAACGAGTGCGGCTGTACGCGAGACGTGAGTCATCGGCACCTCCAAAAAATGTCGTGAACACTGACCAACGCCGAGAACGGCGTGTCGCGAGTACATTTTTAGAAGGTTGAATTGTTCACGTCTGCAGTCGTCCGGAAGAGGAGAGGTTGGCTAGCCTAGATGACGCTCCCCCGTGGATCAAGATGCGTCGGTCATTTCGCTCATTCGCTCAAGGAACATCGCCAACGCCACTTCCTCGGCGCGCAAGCCTTTGCGCACGCGTGGACGAGGCAGTTCCGCGAGGGCGCCGAGCATGAATTTTTCCACCACGGCGGGGTGGATGTAGCACTTGCGGCAGACCGCCGGCGTGTTGCCCAACTGCTTGGCGACGCCTTTGACCATCTCCACCACATGCCGTTTGGCTTCGGTCTCGGACTGCCATTGCAACTCGCGTAACACCGCCAAGGCCAAAGCGCTACCAGCCCATGTGCGGTAGTCCTTGGCCGTGAAATCAGCGCCGGTCAGGGTTTGCAGATAAGTGTTGACGTCGGAAGAGCTGACGGTGTGTCGCTCGCCGTTTTCATCCAGGTACTGAAACAGGTTCTGTCCGGGAATCTCCAGGCAACGTTTGATGATGCGGGCCAGACGTCGATCCTTGACGGTGATCTGGTGTTCGATGCCGCTCTTGCCGCGAAACTGGAACAGGATCGCGCTGCCGTTGACTTCGACATGTCGGCTGCGCAGGGTGGTCAGGCCATAGGAACGGTTGTCGCGAGCATATTGGGTGTTGCCGACGCGAATCAGTGTGGCGTCGAGCAGCGTTATCACCGTGGCCATGACCTTGTCACGACTGAAACCGGGCGCGGCCAACAGTGCCTCCAGTTGTTTGCGCAATTTTGGCAACGCCAGACCGAACTCGCGCAGGCGTGAATACTTGTCGGCATCGCGCACTTCGCGCCAGCGCGGGTGATATCGGTATTGCTTGCGACCACGGGCATCGCGGCCGGTGGCTTGCAGGTGGCCCCGCGGGTCCGCGCAGATCCACACGTCGGTATAAGCTGGCGGCACGGCGAGGGCATTGATGCGTTTGATTTCGTCAGTGTCGGTTATGCGCTGACCTGACGGTTCGAAGTAGTTGAACTTGCCGCGCAGTTTCTTGCGGGTGATACCGGGCTGGGTGTCGTCGACGTAATGCAGATCGGCTGGCAGTTCGGCAATCAGCTCGGTGTCGGGCATGGCGGTTTCCTTCGGTGGCGCGGCGGTCTGTAAAACCATTGACCGCACGCCGTTGCCGTCGTGCCGAATGATTCAGGCGAGGACTGCGACCGCTTTGATCTGCGCCCACAATCGCTGGCCCGGGTGCACGCCCAATTGATCTCTGGAATAGCGGGTGATGCGCGCGAGCAGCGGGGTGCCGCCGGCATCCAGACGAATCAGTACGTGGGCGGCGTTGTCGGCCGATTGCTCACTGACCACCGTCACCGGCAGTCGATTGAGAATGCTGCTGAACTCGCTGTCCTGTAGGGTGAGGCTGATATCGCGTGCATGTACTTTGCAGCGCAGGGCCTGACCCAATGCCATCGGCGCGTGGGTGACACGGATGTTCATCTCGGTGGCCGGTAACTGCAGGCTGAGTAATTGATACTCCGCATCGTAAGCGCTGACCTGGCCTTCAATGATCACACCGGCGTCATCGCCCATCGCCATCGGCAGATCCAGACGCGCGAGGGTTTCGCCGATAGGGCCGCTGGCCAGGGCTTTGCCGTCGCTGAGCAATACCAGATGGTCGGCCAGCCGTGCGACTTCATCCTGCGCATGGCTGACATACAGCACCGGAATGTCCAGTTCGTCATGCAGGCGTTGCAGGTAAGGCAGGATTTCACTTTTGCGCTGACTGTCGAGCGCCGCCAGTGGCTCATCCATCAGCAACAGTTTCGGGCTGGTCAGTAACGCTCGGGCGATGCCGACACGCTGGCGTTCGCCTCCCGACAAGTGCTGCGGATGACGTTCGAGCAAATGCCCGATGCCCAAGAGTTCAGTGGCCTGCGCCATGTCGACCCGACGCCGGGATCTGGCGATACGCTTGAGGCCGAACTGCAGATTGGCCAGTACCGACAAGTGGGGGAACAGGCTGGCTTCTTGAAACACATAGCCGAGCGCACGTTTGTGTGGCGGGACGAAAATGCCGTTTGCGCTGTCTTGCCAGATTTCGTCGTTGATCCGGATAAAACCTTGTTCGGCGCGCTCAAGCCCGGCGATACAGCGCAAGCAGGTGGTTTTACCCGAGCCGGAATGCCCATAAAGCGCGGTCACGCCACGCCCCGGCAAATTCAGGTCGACGTCGAGGTTGAAGCCCGAATAGACAATGTTCAGACGTACATCAATCATCACTCAGCTCCAGCCTGCGCGGGTCTTGCGGCTGGAGTACAGCGCCAGCAACACCAGAAACGCGAACACCAGCATCGCCCCGGCCAGCCAGTGCGCCTGTGCGTATTCCATCGCTTCGACGTGGTCATAGATTTGTACGGAAACCACGCGGGTCTTGTCGGGAATATTGCCGCCGATCATCAGCACTACGCCGAACTCGCCGACGGTATGCGCGAAGCCGAGGATCGCCGCCGTAACAAATCCGGGGCGCGCCAGCGGCAGAATCACGCTGAAAAAAGTGTCCCACGGATTGGCGCGCAAGGTTGCGGCCACTTCCAGTGGGCGGGTGCCGATCGCCGAGAACGCGTTTTGCAACGGTTGCACCACGAACGGCATGGAATAGATCACCGAGCCGATCACCAGGCCCGTGAAACTGAAGGTCAGGGTGCCCAGGCCCAGCCATTGGGTGAATTGGCCGAGAAACCCGTGCGGGCCCATCATCAGGAGTAGATAGAAACCGATGACGGTCGGTGGCAGCACAAGGGGCAGGGCGACAATTGCCCCGATCGGGCCGCGCAGCCACGAACGGGTGCGCGACAACCACAGGGCAATCGGAGTGCCGACAACCAACAGGATCGCGGTGGTCAGGGACGCCAGTTTCAGGGTCAGCCAGATCGCCGCGAAATCGGCACTCGTCAGCGACATTTAGAGCTGGTAACCGTAGGACTTGATGACCGCAGCGGCTTTCGGGCCTTTGAGGTATTCAACCAGTGCCTTGGCGGCGGCGTTGTCCTTGCCTTTGTTCAGAATGACGGCGTCCTGTTTGATCGGGTCGTGCATATCAGCAGGGACGATCCACGCCGAACCGCTGCTGACCTTGCCGTCCTTGTAGATCTGCGACAGGGCGACAAAACCCAGCTCCGCGTTGCCGGTCGAGACGAACTGGTAAGCCTGAGTAATGTTCTGGCCTTCAACGATCTTGGCTTTGGTGGCTTCGGTCAGTTTGAGTTTTTCCAGCACTTGTGTGGCTGCCAGGCCGTAGGGCGCCGCTTTCGGGTTGGCGATGGACAGGTGCTGGTACTCGTTCTTTTTCAGAACCTCGCCTTTTGCATCGACATAGCCTTCTTTCGCCGACCACAACGCCAGCGTGCCGATGGCGTAGGTGAAGCGCGAACCTTTGACGGTGTCGCCTTCTTTTTCGAGTTTTTCCGGGGTGGTGTCGTCAGCGGAGAGGAACACTTCAAACGGCGCGCCGTTCTTGATCTGGGTGTAGAACTGGCCTGTGGCGCCGTAGGCAGCAACCAGTTTGTGCCCGGTGTCTTTCTCAAAATCGGCGGCGATGGCCTGGATCGGCGCGGTGAAGTTGGCTGCAACCGCCACCTGCACTTCATCAGCCTGAGCAGCGCCAATGGCAAAGACGGCGAACAAAGAGGCCAGGCAGGTAGGGGCAAAACGTGAGGCACGAATGGTCATGTAACAGCTCCGTGTTGGCGAGTGCAGAGGGCAGTTATTGTTGGAGGTGGACTGCGCCGATGCGAGGGGGGTGAATTCGCTATATAGCGAAATATATAGCGAAATGCCGCCAAACAGGAAGCATTGGTTAAAACCAGAGTGAGGATGCTTGATCCTCACTCTGTTTAGCGTCACTGGCGAGTGAGCTTTGCCAATGCACCTTCGGCCAATTCCCGGGTCAGTTCAGCGCTGCCGATGTCTTTGCCGAGCGTGAATGCCTGACCGGCCCAGAGGTTGGCAAACGCTGCTTCGTTGATCGCTCGCAGTGGCATCAATGCACCACCGGCCAAGGGAAATGCCGGTGCCTTCGGCGACATCGGACCCAGCTCACGCATGACGCGGTTGAGAATACCCCGCGCGGGTCGCCCGGTGAAGATATTGGTGATCGCCGTTTCGCTCTCTTTGGCGGTGCGCAGCGCTTTGTGGTGAGCGCCGCTGACTTTCGCTTCCGGCGTGAACAGATAGGCTGTGCCGATCTGCACTGCCGAAGCGCCCAACAGGAACGCCGCCGCCACACCGCGAGCATCGGCTATGGCCCCGGCAGCAATCACCGGCACTTTTACCGCATCGACCACCTGAGGCACCAGGGCAAACGTGCCGACCTGACTGCTCAGATCATCGCTGAGAAACATGCCGCGATGGCCGCCGGCCTCGTAGCCCATGGCGATGATCGCGTCGCAGCCGTTCTGCTCCAGCCAGATCGCTTCATCGACAGTGGTGGCGGAGGACAGAATTTTGGCCCCGGTTGCCTTGACCCGATCCAGCAGGGATTTCTCTGGCAGCCCGAAGTGAAAGCTCACGACCTCAGGTCGAAACTCTTCCAGTACTGCGCAGGCTGCCGCATCGAACGGTGCTCGGTTCGACACCGGCGTCGGTGCATCGAAATCGGCGCCCAGTTCGCGGTAGTACGGTTCCAGCAGATGCTTCCAGTCACGTGCGCGTTGCTCATCGGCGGCCGGTGGCTGATGGCAGAAGAAGTTGACGTTGAAGGGCTTGTCGGTGTGTTGGCGAATGGTGTTCAGCTCTTCGCGCAATTGCTCGAGGCTCAGCATCGCCGCCGGCATTGAGCCCAGGCCGCCGGCATTGCACACGGCGATGACCATCGACGAATTCGTCGCGCCGGCCATCGGGCCCTGGATGATTGGCAGTTCAATGCCGAGCAGGTCAAGAAGGCGGGTGTCTGGCCATTGGCTCATGAACGCTGTTCTCCGAACGGTGGAAGGCAGAGCCCGTTTTTTAACAGCAAAACCGGATTCGCAGCCAGTTCGAAATTCAGAACAACCCGTGCAGTTTTTCAGCGTCGATGAAAGCCACCGCCGCCACCAAACGAGTGGTTCATGAATTGCGAGGAGTTGTGAAAGTTGTTGGTCCGCTGGTTGCCGAAGTTGCGCGCAGCAGAGTCGCGGTTGAGGTTCTGCAACTGCGCATTGTTGTTGATGGGTGCGCTGCGGGTCGCGCCGCCGCCAACCATCGACTGCCAGCCGTTATCGGTCTTTTTATACACGTTGCCGTCGTGGCCTGCGTAAACGTTGTCGCCAACGTGTGCAGCGCCGCCGTTGCGCCCGCGAACCCCGCCATATTGAGTGGTGTTGCCGGTGTTGGGGTTGTACACGGCGCCACGATTGGCGGTGACCTGCGCGCCGTTACGCGCATTGCCGGCGGTGACCCGTTCGCCGGCAATTGCGCCACCGTTCGGTCCGACTGCCACGCCACTGCGTCCGGCGGCGTAATTGCCGGTGTAGACGTTATGCACGGCGCCCCGTTGACCGGCAGCTGCGACGCCGGTGCGGGAGTTGTAGGAAGCACCGACCTGGCCGGCCCAGCGATTGCCGGTCCAGGCGTTGTAGCCAGCGCCATAGCGGCTGACCGTGGCCCGGTCACCCCACTGATGATAGAGATTGCCGGTAGTGCCGGCCCAGCCACCAGGTCCCCAGGCCACCGCGCCACCACGATATCCGTAAGCGGCGCCACCCCAGGCCAGTGGCGCCGGATACAGGTGCGGGCCCCAGGCGTAACCCCAGCCGTAATTGCCCCACCACGGGTACGCGCCCCAGCCCCAACCCATCGCCACGGTGCTGCCGCCCCAGCTCCAGCCAAAACCGAAACCGAAGGTCCAGCCCGTCCACGGTGTGTAGCGGATGGCGACGCCGAAACCGTAAGTCACCGGCGGGCCATACCAGACGCTGCCCACCCACGGCGTGTAGGGATAGCCAGTGCCATACACCACGACGCCCGTCGCCGGATCAAGATTCGAACCCTGATACCCAAGCGTATAGCCAACCACTACCGTGTCACCGCTGGACTCGTAGACTTTGACGTAGGTGAGGTAATGCATCGGCGAACTCGGCGGGATCGAATAGATCACCGCCGGCACGGAACTGGCGACAAGCCAAGGGCCGTTTACGCCAGTGGCAGTGAACCAGATACCGTTTTCCACCGCATACCAACTGTTGTTGTCGACGCGGATGATAGGCGTGGCGCTGTTGACCACGTATTGCAGCGGCGTGGTATTGATGGCTTTGAGTTGCGGTTCGCCATCGAACTGTGGCGCGGTCATTTTTACCGCGCTTTTCTTGATGGCCGACGTCTGTGGAATGGTCGCTGCAATGGCCGCCTCTTTGGCTTGCGGCGTGCCGGCGACCGAAGCCTTGACGTTCTCTTTCGGGCTGTCGTCGGGAATGTTGGCGAAGTCCGCCGGCAGTTTGTCTGCGGGGGTAAAGGTCCACGGGCCATTCATGTCACTGGCGCGGAACCAGCGCCCGGAAATCAGCACATAGCTGTTCTGGTCACCGATTTCCTTGAAGATGTGCCCGGTAGTGTTGCTGACATACAGCAAACCGGTACGCCTGAATCGGCGTCCATTGCGCTGCGCCGTCAGTGACCAGCAATTCCGTGGGCGTGGTGGCGATGAAAATCTTCGGTTGCGGCGGTTTGGCCAGGCTTGGAATCTTGTCTTTCGGATCGCTTTGCCCAGTCAGCAGATCCACTTGCCGGCTCTGAATGGCGGCCTGTTTGGCTTTCTCCAGTTCGGCAAACGGCGTAACCAGACGGGTATAGGCGCCATTGATCTGCTCGGCGACCATCCAGCCATCGAAGACATGCAGATAATGTTTGCCCTGTGCATCTTTCAATAACAGCGGGCGAGTGTTGATCACTCGTTGCAGCGCCGTGCCTTCTACCGGTCGGTACGCCGCGTCGCCATCGATATAGACGAGCAGGGCGGGAACGTCGGAACTGATAATCGTCGGCGGGGTGTTTTCCAGCGGCGCGCTGTCGGCTTTCTGTTCTGCCGAGAGTACGCCGACAGCAGCTTCCAGTTGATCCAGCGAGATGGTTTTCTTGCGGTTCTCGGCATCTTTCTCCAGTGCCGCGCCCCAAGTGTCTGCTTGACTGGCATCGGCCGGGAAATCGGCTTTGATGATTTTGTACTTATCCAGCGCGACCCAGCGCGTGGCCTTGTCGACCAGCGTATGCGCGCTGAATTGCACGATCCCGTAGGTCGACTTGCCATCGGCACCGGTGGCTTCAACGGCGGCGCGGGCATTGAGGGTGTAACCGTCCCAACTGTCGAGTTGCGGCTGATACACCGTCAGTTTCGCTTTGCCGCTGCTGATGACTTGCGGCCAGGCAGGCTCGATCGGGGTCTCAGGGACCGGTGCCGCCCAGGCACTGCCGAACGTCAGCAGGCCCAGCATCAACATCATGAGAAACGAGCGCGGGTAAGGCATTGTCAGCTCCATCGACAGGCCGATTTCTGAAGAAATAATGGCGAAACCACGACCGTCGAAAAAGCATAGTCGCCCGCGTTGGAAATACCCGGTAGATTCGCTGATTGGCGCAAAGTCGTATGTGGCAGCGTGTTGCGATGTGATATTTCAAGGCACGACATTCTGAAAACAGTCATACGAGGCAGTCATGTTCAACGCCATTGTGATCGACAAAGACGACAGCGGTTATCGCGCCAACCTGCAGCAAGTCAACGAAGATCAGTTGCCCGAAGGCGATGTCACCGTCGCTGTCGCGTACAGCACGCTGAACTTCAAGGATGGTCTGGCGATTACCGGCAGCAGTCCGGTGGTACGCAAGTTTCCGATGGTGCCCGGGATCGACCTGGCGGGCACCGTAGAAGCCAGTTCCCACCCCGACTATAAGGTGGGTGATCAGGTGGTGCTCAATGGCTGGGGTGTCGGCGAAAATCACTGGGGTGGTCTGGCGCAGAAGGCACGGCTCAATGGCGACTGGCTGATTCCATTGCCCGAAGCCTTTACGGCGGCGCAAGCCATGGCCATCGGTACGGCGGGCTATACGGCGATGCTGTGCATTCTGGCACTCGAACGTAATGGCGTGACGCCGGATCAGGGCGAGGTGTTGGTCACGGGGGCCAATGGTGGCGTTGGCAGTTTCGCCATCGCTTTGCTGAGCAAGCTCGGCTATCGAGTCGTCGCATCCACCGGCCGTGTCTCCGAACATGAGTATCTGAAGCAGTTGGGCGCCGGTGAAATCATTGAGCGCGCGACCTTGTCAGCACCCGGCAAGCCACTGGCCAAAGAGCGCTGGGCAGCGGTAATCGATTCGGTGGGCAGCCATACGTTGGCCAATGCCTGCGCCAGCACTCGCTCCGAAGGGACCGTCGCCGCCTGTGGTCTGGCGCAGGGCATGGATTTCCCGGCTTCGGTTGCCCCGTTCATTTTGCGTGGTGTGACCCTGGCCGGCATCAACAGCGTGACCCAGCCCAAGGCGCGCCGCCTCGAAGCGTGGGAGCGTCTGGCCAGGGATCTGGATTTCTCGTTGCTGGCATTGATCAGCCATGAAATCGGCTTGAGCGAGGCCATTGATGCGGCGCCGAAGTTACTCGCCGGACAACTTCGCGGGCGGGTTGTGGTGGACGTCAATCGTTAAGGCTGCGTCTCGCGCTCAAGCAATTGACGTTTGCGCTCGACGCCCCAGCGATAGCCCGAAAGATTGCCATCGCTGCGCACCACGCGGTGGCAAGGGATCGCCACCGCCAGGCGGTTGGCCCCGCACGCCTGGGCTACCGCGCGCATGGATGTCGGTGCGCCAATGCGCTGGGCGATCTCGGCGTAGCTGGCTGTCTGGCCCAGCGGAATTTCCCGCAACGCCTGCCACACGCGTTCCTGAAACGCAGTACCACGAACGTCCAGCGGCAGGTCCAGGCCAATCGCCGGCACTTCGATAAATCCCACGACTTTGGCGATCAATTGCTCGAAGCCGGCATCGGCGCCAATCAGGTTGGCTTTACGAAACTGGTCCTGCAGATCGCACACCAATTGATGCGGATCGTCACCCAGCAGAATCGCACACACACCACGCTCGCTTTGCGCCACCAGAATCGCTCCGAGCGAACATTGGCCAACAGCGAAGCGGATGTCGTTGTTCTTCCCGGCCGCGCGATAGTCGCCGGGTTTCATCCCCAACAAATGATCCGCTGATTCATAGAAACGGCTATTGGAATTGAAACCGGCGTCGTACAGCGCATCGGTTACCGAGCCGCCGTCTGCCAGGCGCTCACGGACTTTGCGCGAGCGATGGGCCGTCGCGTAGCCTTTTGGCGTCAACCCTGTCGCGGCTTTGAATACGCGATGGAAGTGAAACGGACTCAGGCCGGCGGTTTGCGCCAGCTCGTTGAGCGCCGGCAACGTCTCGGCGGATTCAATATGGCGGCAGGCAATGGCGACGGTCGCGGCATGCTGCGCGGCGACATCACTCTGATCCTTGCTGGCTCGTTTGCTCGGCCGGTAGCCGGCAGCCTCGGCCTGTTCTGCGGTGTCGAAAAACTCGACGTTCTGCGGTTTCGGTAACCGCGCAAGGCTGCTCGGGCGGCAGTAGATGCCGGTGGTTTTCACCGCGTAGACAAATTGCCCGTCCGCCCGTGAATCTCGCGCAACCACAGCGGCCCAGCGCGGATCGTTTTCAATCGTGGAGGGAGTCGAAAGCGTTTTCATGAGGGTTTGTCCGTTGACCTGTTTGATTCAGGTTAACCAGCGTCGCAAGACGCAACACTCCGGGCCTTGCGGTCAAATTTTTTGCTGACTATCCGGCCACGCGAAAGGTCAGATTGATCCGCTGTTCACCCAGGCGCGGATGCCGGCCTTGCTTGATCGGCAGTACGCCGTGAAAACGCAAGCGATCAACGCCCCCCCAGACCACCATGTCGCCATGCAGCAAGGCAATGCGCTGGCTCTTGTCGCTGCGACTGAAACCGCCGAAGAGGAACATTGCCGGCAGCCCCAGTGACAGCGAAACGATCGGTGCACTGTAGGCCTTTTCGTCTTTATCCTGGTGCAATGACATCTTGGCGCCGGGGACATAGCGATTGATCAGGCAGGAGTCGGCGTTAAAGTCAGCGAATCCTGCTTGCGCGGCTGCCGAGTGCGCCAGTGCCGCGAATACTTCCGGCATCGGTGGCCATGGCAAATGACTGAGCGGATCGACGCCTGAATAACGATAGCCATAGCGATCAGTGATCCAGCCTAAAGCGCCGCAGCTGCTGGTGCCCACCGACATGCTGAAGCCGCCCGGCGTGACCATGTGGCGCAAGGGCGCTGCGGCAAGAATCGCATCCATCGCCGGCAGGATCTGCTCGATCAGCGGCAGGGCGAAACCATGCAGCACCCACGATTGCTCGCCAATCTGCTCGGCGCGGGGGCGTTGTTCGGGTTCATGATCGGCGAACAGATCGAAATTGCTCGGTTGCATGGGGTCAGGTGGCGTCGTGAAAGATGATGCCTAGGGTATGCCTTTTTCCACTGTGCAGGCGACTGACGCCGTGGCGCATCGTCACCCGATAATAACCGCGCACACCTTCGGTCGGGCGCTGATTCACGGCAAAGATCACGGCATCACCTTTCGTCAGATCGAGTACGTGCGGACGAGACTGCATGCGCGGGCGTTGCTCGGTGAGAACGAATTCGCCCCCGGTAAAGTCTTGCCCGGGTGCTGACAGAAGAATCGCTACCTGCAACGGAAAAACTGATTCGCCGTACAGGTCCTGATGCAGGCAGTTGTAGTCCTGCGGGCCGTATTGCAATAGAAGAGGGGTAGGGCGTATCTGGCCAGCAGCATGGCAGCGCTGAAGAAATTCGGCGTGGTTCGCCGGAAAACGCTCGGGAAGGTTCATGCGTTCGTACCAGCGATTGGCCAAGGCAACCAGGCGCGGGTACAGCGCGCCGCGAAGGCGTTCTACGGGTGTCGGCAGGGGATAACGAAAATATTTGTACTCGCCGCGACCGAAACCGTGGCGGGCCATGATGACCTGCGAGCGAAACGGTTCGGTCTGCGGATACAGCGCACTCAAGTGATCACAGGTTTCGGCCTGCAGCAGTGAACGGATGATCGCGTAGCCGTCCTGATCCAGTTGCCGCTCAAGGCTTGCCCAGTCGAGCGAATCCAGCCGGGAAGGGGACATCGACATGCTGACTCCTTGACGCTTGGTCGAAGAAAGTCAGTCTAGGCAGGACGTAGCGGCAGAACACTCCGCCGCTTGCGGTCGAATTCCTGTCGATGTTTACAGTGCTTTGCTGACGGCGATGTCGCTGATCACGTCTTCAGACGAGCCGTGAAGCGCATCCAGAGCAGCCTTGGCTTCTTCTTCAGTGCCGTTTTCCAGTTGCGCGAACTCAAAGCGGCGTTCACCGTTGAGTTTGTACTTGATGACGTATTTGGTCGTTTGGGCCACGGTCATGCATTCCTTTCTGGTTGAGCGACGTGTCTCAGCTGAGTTTGGTGCTGGAGCGACGGATGATCTTGATCGAGTGAGTCAGCGTCGGTTTGCGCGTGACGCTGATCGGCCGGCGGTTGACGGTGTCGATGGTGATGTTCCAGAAACCGGTGCTCGGCGCGGTAATACGGGCCGGAAAGGTGTCGAAGGCGCCGCCGTGATAGGTGTGACGGCCGCCGTTCTTGAAGCTGCGGAAGTTGGCGTCGTTCATCAGACGGATGTTGCACATTTGCGAGCATTGGATGACGACGATGTCGTCTTCGTTGAGGTGTTCGCGCTGGTGAATGAATTTCATGGGCGCCTCCAGAAGGGCTTTTTCTACAAAATCAAAACGATAGCTTGTAATTGCGCGCAGTTTATCAGCCCGCACGGGTTATTATCTGGCCGTCGGGCGTTGGTTTGACAATTTTGAACAGATATTCGCAATCGGATGCGGGTTAAATGCAGAAGGCCCCGGAGAAAAACGGCATTTGTGCTGTCGGACGGTCTTTAACGGAGGTTTTGTATGAAGTGGGGTGTGGTGTGTCTGCCGTTGGTTTTGGCTGTGGGTGGTTGTGCGAGTGTTTCCGAAATCAATGAAACGCTGCCGACCGTGAGCGTAATCTCCGGCAAGAAACCCCATGAATATGCCCAATGCCTGGCCGAGAAGCTGGCGGACAGCCGCGGTGCGCTGCAAATGCAGCCGCACAAGGACGGGGTTCGGGTCATCGTACCGGGTAAATTTTCCACCGGCGCGGCAGCGGTATTTGATATCGAAGATCGCTCCGGCGGCAGCAGCATCAAGTTGCATGAGCGCATGTCGAACGTGCCAGTGCGTCCGCGTGACGTGCGAAACGCTGCCAATGCGTGTATTTCCGGCTGATAGACTGATAGTCATCAGCAACGATGCCGTCCCGGTCATGCTGTGACGGCATTTTCATTTCTGGAGCCGCGATGAAGCGAGAGCAAGTACGGGAGCGCCACGTAGAGGGCCTGATCTCTGCCACCCATGTCATCCAGAACCCGGCGAATCCGGGGGAGTGGATCGTGTTTTTCAAGAAGAGTGCCGGACGCAGTTACTTCCTGGTCGACGAAAACGACGAAGTCGAGTCGTTCAACCGCCTCGACGATCTGATCGAAGTCGTACGCGGACTCGGGATCAAATTCGCCGAAATTCATATGTAAGGTCTATTTACAGACCACAACGACGCTGCGGTTCTTGTAGTTGCCGACATCGACACCCAGGGTTTTGTCGCTTTCCTTGGGCTGAGGCGTACCGTCAGTGCCAACGATGCGGTAACCGGTGCCCGCGCAGGATGCATCGGCTTTTTCATAGCAGGTCGCCCAGGAGTTGGCCTCGCCGGAGCAATCGATCGACAGGCCCTGTTCACCATTGTTCAGGTAAGTGGGTTGGGAGGTCGCACAGCCGGCCAGTGCCAATGCCGCAATCAGCGGCAGCCATTTTTTCAGGGTCATGTTCGGGGTCTTCAGCAAGGGGGACTAGACGCTCTGACAGCGCCGGTGTGAAAAGGTTATAGCGTTTGGCCACTTGTTTGTCAGCGGGCACAAAAAAGCCCTGCATAAGGGCAGGGCTGGGGCGTGTGGGGTTGATCAGTCCTGATCTTTGCCACGGCGCTTGGCCGATGCCGGAGTGTCCGTGAATACGGAAGCAACATCGGTCGCCATTTGTTCGCTGTCGAAAGGCCCGGCGATGTGTTCGCCATTGGTGGTGGTCAGCGTCCATTTACCGTCTTTCTTGTCGATCACATACCCGTTGATGATTTTTACCGCGGCCATCTATCTGTCTCGTTCGCTGGTTCAAAGGCGCCATGATACCGCCAAATGCTCGCATTGGGGGGCGATGAGCGTATGGTGACTCAGTTTGTCGGCCGCTTTGAGCTACGCTGATCTGGCTGCGTCAGGATGCCGATGGAACTATCGGCGAGAATATTTCTCTATGTTGGCATCGGTTAGCCAGTGCGGGGCATTGTAAGGTGCACGCCGCCTGATTAGACTGCGCCGAAACTCGTACACACAGCCCTTTCAAGGACTTATATGATCAAGAAATGCTTGTTCCCAGCAGCCGGTTACGGTACTCGCTTCCTGCCAGCGACTAAAGCCATGCCTAAAGAAATGCTGCCGGTGGTAAACAAGCCACTGATCCAGTACGGCGTTGAAGAAGCTCTGGATGCTGGCCTGACGGAAATCTCCATCGTCACCGGTCGTGGCAAGCGTGCTCTGGAAGACCACTTCGACATCAGCTACGAGCTGGAAAACCAGATCAAAGGCACCGACAAAGAGAAATACCTGGTCGGCATCCGCAAACTGCTCGACGAGTGCTCGTTCTCCTACACCCGTCAGACCGAAATGAAAGGTCTGGGCCACGCGATCCTGACCGGCCGCCCGCTGATCGGTGACGAACCGTTCGCCGTGGTCCTGGCGGACGACCTGTGCGTCAACCTCGAAGGCGACGGCGTACTGACCCAGATGGTCAAACTGTACAAGCAGTTCCGCTGCTCGATCATCGCCATCCAGGAAGTCGATCCGCAGGAAACCAGCAAGTACGGCGTGATCGCCGGCGAGATGATCCGCGACGACATCTACCGCGTGCACAGCATGGTCGAGAAGCCAAAGCCGGAAGACGCGCCGTCGAATCTGGCAATCATCGGTCGCTACATCCTGACCCCGGACATTTTCGACCTGATCGAACAAACCGAGCCAGGCAAGGGCGGCGAAATCCAGATCACCGACGCCCTGATGAAACAAGCCCAGAACGGCTGCGTGATGGCCTACAAGTTCAAAGGCAAGCGTTTCGACTGCGGTGGTGCTGAAGGCTACATCGAGGCGACAAACTTCTGCTTCGAGAACTTCTACAAGACTGGCAAGGCTTATTAAGAGCGCTTGATCGCTTTGCAAGAAAAACCCGCTTCGGCGGGTTTTTTCATTTTGCGCCCCCATATAACCGGCATTGCTTGCCCAATGGCTGACTGCAGGTATGCTGATCCCCTGCCGAGGAGATAGAAATGGCCTACGATTTTGACCTTTATGTGATTGGTGCCGGTTCCGGCGGTGTGCGCGCTGCGCGTTTTGCGGCCGGGTTCGGTGCGAAAGTAGCGGTGGCGGAGAGTCGTTATCTGGGCGGGACCTGTGTCAATGTCGGCTGTGTGCCGAAAAAATTGCTGGTGTACGGCGCGCATTTCGCCGAAGACTTCGAGCAGGCCTCCGGTTTTGGCTGGAGCCTGGGTGAAGCAAATTTCGATTGGGCGACGCTGATCGCCAACAAGGATCGCGAGATCAATCGCCTCAACGGCATCTATCGCAATCTGCTGGTCAACAGCGGCGTGACCTTGCATGAAGCGCACGCGAAGATCGTCGGCCCGCATGAAGTTGAGGTGAATGGCGAGCGCTTTACCGCGAAAAACATTCTGATCGCCACTGGCGGTTGGCCGCAGATTCCGGAGATTCCGGGGCGCGAGCACGCGATTGGTTCCAATGAAGCGTTCTTCCTCAAAGAGCTGCCAAAGCGTGTGCTGGTGGTGGGTGGCGGTTATATCGCGGTCGAGTTCGCCGGGATCTTCCATGGTCTTGGCGCCAACACCACGCTGCTGTATCGCGGCGATCTGTTCCTGCGCGGTTTCGATGGTTCGGTGCGCAAGCACCTGCAGGAAGAACTGACCAAGCGTGGCCTGGATCTGCAATTCAATGCCGACATCGCGCGTATCGACAAGCAGGCTGACGGCAGCTTGAAAGCCACCCTCAAGGATGGTCGCGAGCTGGAAGCGGATTGCGTGTTCTACGCCACTGGCCGGCGTCCGATGCTCGACAATCTGGGTCTGGAAAACACCGACGTGCAGCTCACCGACAAAGGCTTTATCAAAGTCGACGAGCAGTACCAGACCAGCGAGCCATCGATCCTGGCGCTGGGCGACGTCATCGGGCGTGTGCAACTGACGCCAGTGGCATTGGCTGAAGGTATGGCCGTGGCGCGGCGTCTGTTCAAGCCTGAGCAATACCGGCCAGTGGATTACAAGATGATCCCGACGGCGGTGTTCAGCCTGCCGAACATCGGCACGGTCGGTTTGACCGAAGAGGAAGCGCGCGAGGCTGGCCACGATGTGGTGATCTTCGAAAGCCGTTTCCGGCCGATGAAGCTGACCCTGACCGAGTGTCAGGAGAAAACCCTGATGAAGCTGGTGGTCGACGGCAAGACCGACAAAGTCCTCGGCTGCCACATGGTTGGCCCGGACGCCGGCGAGATCGTTCAGGGCCTGGCGATTGCCTTGAAAGCTGGCGCGACCAAGCGCGATTTCGACGACACGATCGGGGTGCACCCGACGGCCGCCGAAGAGTTTGTGACTATGCGTACGCCGGTCGGCGCTTAAGCGTCGTTCGGTTTGGCTGTGTCTGGCGCTGCCGCAACGGTAGCCGCCAGACGCTGGTTTTCTTCCAGGCTTGCCTGAGTCCTGTTCAATTCCTTTTCCAGTGACTGGTTGAGCAGCGTCTGCTCCTCGATGCTCTGTTTGAGTGTCTGGCTTTCCAGGGTGGCCACGCGCAAGCGTTCCTGGAGGAGGGTGCGCTCGCTGTCGACACGAGTGGCTTGTTCGAGTAATTGATCCTGACGCTGATTGCTTTGCTTGAGCTGGTCTTGCAACAGGCTCAGTTCGCGCTGCGTGCCACGGTTCTCCGTGAGCAGGCGTTCGTTGTCGCGGTGCAGTTGCGTGATTTCGTCCTGACGGACCAGTGCACTTTGCTGTGCCTGGCGCAGTTCAGCCTGAATCTGCTGCACTTGCGCTTCGTGGCGGCTCTGTTCCTGCTCGCGCTGCTCTTTGCTGGCGTTGCGATAGTGCTCGAGTGCATCGCGAGCGTGCAGGTGTTTCTCTTCCAGTGAGCGGATCTGCTCGTCCTTGTCCTGCAAGCGCAATTCAAAATCGGCCAGCGCCTGATTGAGCCCGGCATTGCGGGTTTGCTCGGTTTGCAGCATCGAGCGCGTATTGCCAAGCGCTTCGGACTCACGCGCCAGTGCTGCGCCTTGAATGTCGTGCTCGTGTTCGAGCTTTTCCAGCGCCTGGCGAGTTTGTTTCAGCTCCGACTCCAACGCTTCGCGCTGTTCCTCAAACTGTTCACGAGCCTGCTCGATAGGCTCTTGCGCCTGTTCTTTGAGGCGTTGGGCGAGGCGCGAGACGAGGGCGGTCAATTCGTCATCGATAGGCTCCGCCGAGGTTTCAATGGGCTGTGCGCCGTCATCCAGCTCTTTCAGATAGCGATGGATCGTGGTTTTCGAGCCGGTGTTGCCCATTTCGATGCGTACTGCATCGATGCTTGGGTGTTCGCCGCGAGCCAGAATCGCTGTGCGCGCGATCTGCACCAGTGCTTTGGTAATGCCGCCACGGGCCATGTCAACTCCTACGGTTTCGTACTGTGGTACATGCCACTAAAGTACGCAGTGTACCATCCTGAAAATAAAGGTAAACCTTTGAGATAAAAGACACGGGATATACTGGTATTACCCAGTGTCAGACGGCAAAATGCCTGTCTGCACCCTTCAATCAGTACGCCAGCGAGAAAATCAGCCCATGAGCGATCTGGATCGCTATCTGCAAGCCGCCACCCGTGACAACACCCGCCGTAGCTATCGCGCGGCCATCGAGCATTTCGAAGTGAAGTGGGGCGGGTTCTTGCCGGCGACGGCCGACAGCGTCGCGCGGTATCTGGTGGCGCACGCCGAGGAACTGTCGATCAATACGCTGAAACTGCGTCTGTCGGCGCTGGCGCAATGGCACAACAGCCAAGGATTTGCCGATCCGACCAAGGCGCCAGTGGTGCGCAAGGTCTTCAAAGGGATTCGCGCGTTGCACCCGGCGCAGGAGAAACAAGCCGAACCGTTGCAGTTGCAGGATCTACAGCGAGTGATTGACTGGCTTGAACATGAAGTACAAACCGCTAGAGAGCAGCAGGATCGCCCGTTACTGCTCAAGGCTTACCGCGACCGCGCCTTGATTCTGCTGGGATTCTGGCGCGGCTTCCGCAGCGATGAGCTGTGCCGTTTGCAGATCGAGCATGTGCAAGCGCACGCCGGCAGCGGTATCACGCTGTATCTACCGCGCAGCAAAGGCGATCGGGAAAACCTCGGGCAGACCTATCAGGCCCCGGCGCTGCTCAAACTGTGCCCGGTGCAAGCCTATATCGACTGGATCACCGAAGCGGCGCTGGTGCGCGGCCCGGTTTTTCGCAGCATCGACCGCTGGGGCAATCTGAACGAGGAGGGCCTGCACGCCAACAGCATCATCCCTCTGCTGCGCCAGGCGCTGCAGCGCGCGGGCATTGCTGCCGAGAACTACACCAGTCACTCACTGCGCCGCGGCTTTGCCACATGGGCACACCAAAGTGGCTGGGATCTGAAATCGTTGATGAGTTATGTCGGCTGGAAGGATATGAAGTCCGCGATGCGCTATGTTGAAATCAGCCCATTCCACGGGATGGCTCGGATTACGGACAACCCGGCTTCGTCGTAGATATCGTTTTCTTCTATTAATACGGTCAGCTAATAGCGAAAACAAATCAGCAGCATCAGGTTTGCCAATGAGCCATCCGTCGAGTGAGTGGGTAGGATTCACCCATCAACTTCATAACCACTGACGGAGAGTCATCAATGCCTATCATCAACAGCCAAGTAAAACCGTTCAAAGCTACCGCGTTCAAAAACGGCGACTTCGTTCAAGTCTCGGACGCTGACCTGAAAGGCAAGTGGTCGGTCGTGTTCTTTTACCCAGCTGACTTCACCTTCGTTTGCCCAACCGAGCTGGAAGACCTGGCTGACAACTACGCTGCTTTCCAGAAACTGGGCGTAGAGATCTACAGCGTTTCCACCGACACCCACTTTGCTCACGCTGCCTGGCACAACACCTCGCCAGCCATCGGCAAAATCGAATACACCATGATCGGCGACCCGACCCACGCCATCTCCCGCAACTTCGACGTGCTGATCGAAGACGTTGGCCTGGCTGACCGTGGCACCTTCGTGATCAACCCTGAAGGCCAGATCAAAATCGTTGAACTGAACGATGGCGGCGTTGGCCGTGACGCTTCCGAACTGCTGCGCAAGATCAAGGC
Source organism: Pseudomonas sp. NPDC085632 (assembly GCF_044541255.1). Classification (NCBI taxonomy): domain Bacteria; kingdom Pseudomonadati; phylum Pseudomonadota; class Gammaproteobacteria; order Pseudomonadales; family Pseudomonadaceae; genus Pseudomonas; species Pseudomonas sp. NPDC085632. The sequence goes on from NZ_JBITSX010000033.1 coordinate 62,512, forward strand.
TGCTCAGTACGTTGCTGCTCACCCAGGCGAAGTTTGCCCAGCCAAGTGGAAAGAAGGCGAGGCCACTCTGGCGCCGTCTCTGGACCTGGTCGGCAAGATCTAAGTCTGTGACACGCAACTCAGGGCGGTACGCCGCACCTTCTTAAGTACGCTGCACCGCCCAAAAAAATGCCCGGGCGAGATTCGCTCGGGCTTTTTTTCGCCTCAAATAAAGGAAATCGCCCGTATGTTGGACGCCAATCTTAAAGCCCAGTTGAAATCGTACCTGGAACGGGTCACCCAGCCGATCGAGATCGTTGCTTCCCTCGACGACGGTGCGAAATCCCGTGAAATGCTGGAACTGCTGAAAGACGTTGCCAGTCTTTCGAGCCAAATTACCTTGATCGACAGCGGTGACGACGCGCGCAAGCCATCGTTCTCGATCAATCGCCCGGGCGCCGACATCAGTCTGCGTTTTGCCGGTATTCCGATGGGTCACGAGTTCACCTCACTGGTACTGGCCTTGCTGCAAGTCGGCGGCCACCCATCAAAAGCCAGTGTTGAAGTGATCGAGCAGATCCGCGCGCTGAAAGGCGAGTTCAGCTTCGAGACGTACTTCTCGCTGTCTTGCCAGAACTGCCCGGACGTGGTCCAGGCGCTGAACCTGATGGCCGTGCTCAACCCGAACATCCGCCACGTCGCCATCGACGGCGCGTTGTTTCAGGACGAAGTCAACGATCGCAAGATCATGGCGGTGCCGAGCATCTACCTCAACGGTGAAAACTTCGGTCAGGGCCGCATGGGCCTGGAAGAGATTCTCGCCAAACTCGACACCGGCGCCATCGAGCGCCAGGCCGAGAAGATCAGCGCCAAGGAAGCCTTCGACGTGTTGGTTGTGGGTGGTGGCCCGGCCGGTGCTTCGGCAGCGATTTACGCCGCACGTAAAGGTATCCGCACTGGCGTTGCCGCTGAGCGTTTCGGCGGTCAGGTGCTCGACACCATGGCCATCGAGAACTTCATTTCCGTACAGGAAACCGAAGGGCCGAAGCTGGCCACGGCACTCGAAGAGCACGTCAAGCAGTACGATGTCGACATCATGAACCTGCAACGCGCCGACAAGCTGATCCCGGGCAAAAACGGCGAGCTGCATGAAGTCCGCTTCGCCAGCGGCGCGACCCTCAAAGCCAAGAGCGTGATTCTGGCGACCGGTGCGCGGTGGCGTGAAATGAACGTGCCGGGCGAGCAGGAATACCGCAACAAAGGCGTGGCTTACTGCCCGCACTGCGACGGTCCGCTGTTCAAGGGCAAGCGTGTTGCGGTGATCGGCGGCGGTAACTCCGGCGTGGAAGCGGCCATCGACCTGGCGGGTATTGTGTCGCACGTAACGCTGCTGGAGTTTGATGTACAACTGCGCGCCGACGCCGTGCTGCAACGCAAACTGCACAGCCTGCCGAACGTCACCGTGATCACCAGCGCGCAAACCACTGAAGTCACCGGTAATGTCGAGAAGGTCAACGGTCTGCGCTACAAGGATCGCAGTACTGACGAGCTGCGCACTGTCGAGCTGGAAGGGATCTTCGTGCAGATCGGGTTGCTGCCGAACACCGACTGGCTGAAGGGCACCATTGAATTGTCGCCGCGTGGCGAGATCATTGTCGATAACCGTGGTGAGACTTCGATCCCGGGCATCTTCGCAGCGGGTGACGTGACCACTGTGCCGTACAAGCAGATCGTGATTGCGGTGGGCGAGGGCGCCAAGGCTTCGCTGAGTGCATTCGATCACTTGATCCGCACTTCGGCTCCGGCTTAAGCGTCAGGCCTGAAATGAAAAAACCCATGAGCGATCATGGGTTTTTTATTGCGTGTGAAAAGCTGCCCCTCACCCCAGCCCTCTCCCAAGGGAGAGGGAGCCGACCGAGTTGTCTGGCGTTGTCCATCGACCTGAACGATCCAGTCGACTATGGAATCAGCGCCATTCGTTCAAGTCGATGAGCCTCTGCAATATCCCCGGATCAGTCTCTCCCTCCAGGAGAGGGAGCGGATCGAGATGTCCGAAGTGGGGTGTCGATCTGTAAGACCTGATCGATTATGGATTCAGCGCCATTCGTTCAAGTCGATGAGCCTCTGCAATATCCCCCAATGATCTGGTCAAACGATACTGGACACGGTTATAGGGTTTAGGTCATTTCTCATGCTGCCAAGGCTTCCATTGCTACCGGAGTCCGATATCCGTTG
>NZ_JBITSX010000034.1:0-63929 GCF_044541255.1 Pseudomonas sp. NPDC085632
ACGGCAGGTAAGAAGATCTAAAACCGTCCACCATGTCTCCGAACATGTGTCCACCATGTCTCCGGTACATACAGGGAGAGGGCTGGGGTGAGGGTCGGCTTTTAAGTCACTCCGTCGGCACCAACCTGTCCAACAAACGGTTGACTGCCATCTCCGCCACCATCACCACCTGCGCAATACCTTGCACAGTCTTGCGGTGCGTACCTTCCACCGTTGCCGCGTGGTTGTTGAGCATCACCGTGGCCGAGCCGAGGGTTTCGCTGGCGTCGGCCAGCAGGGATTCGGTGTCGGCATTGGGGTTGGCCATGTACAGCGTGTTCGGGGTGTAGGGCGTGGCCATGAGGTCGGCGTTGGTCGGGCCGAGGTAATGGTCGAGGGCGCGCTCGGCGGCTTCGTGGAATTTCTTTGAGTCGGGGGATTCGTAGGGGGATGCCGGGTCGGTGACCGGCGGGTTTGGCGTTACTTTGAACATTTACCAGATCCTCATTCGGGCTAGCCACCGCTTCCCTACTAAAAGAAGTGGAGGCAGCTGTGCGCAGGTTAGTAGACCGGGGATCTGGGAAACCGGCGCGCCCGAAGGCGCCCTGCGCACAACCACCATAAAGTGCAGGTATGGAGTACCTGACTGTCTGATGAGCTATACGCCCCAAATATGGCGGGCTACTAAACCCGATCACTGGAAATCAGTGACGGAATCAAGTTACGCAGCCAGCCCAAGGCGTACAAGCCGGCGGATTCTGGTGCATGCGTAGGCAGCGGCGCAAGGATTTGTAGGCTAGGGAGCCGTAACACCGGGTGTCTTTAAACAGCGTGGCTGAATGGTGTTTATTGCACTGCAGAAATTGAGGATTTGCCTGTAAGAGTTTGCTGATGCAACTGGCCTCATCGCTGGCAAGCCAGCTCCCACAGGGTTTTGTGTGGTTCACAGAATTCGAATACAACTCGGACACTGTGGGAGCTGGCTTGCCAGCGATGAGGCCAGTCAAAGCAACACGAATTCTGGATCAATGGACCAGCCCAGCATCCACCAACAAACTCTCCAACCCCAACAAATCCGGCACCTTCGCCACCTGTTCCCCTACCTGCACCGCCGCCTGCTCCAGCGCACACAACGGCACATCGACATAACTCAACTGACTATCGAGCTTGTACGACCGCGGTATCCCCTGCACCAGCAGCGCAATGAACTTCAGCTCAGGCAACCCGCCCAGCGCATTCAAAATCACGATCCGCGCGCGCTCGCCAATGACGATTTTCTGCCCGCACGCAGACTCAAAACTGAGCAGAGGAATCTGCCGCTCACGCCACTTCACTCGCCCCAGATACCACGGCGGCGTGTCCAGATCGAAGGCACTGGCCTGATAGTCAATCAACTCAGCGACAGCGACGTTAGGCAGGATCAAATTGCGATCCGCCAACGGCAGCAACAACCCGGTCAGCTGGCTGCTGCGCTGATTGTGCCGGCGCTCATGCATGTTTCTTGCTCCATTGGGCAATGCTTTCAAGCAGCACCGACTCTTGATACGGCTTGCCGAGGTAGTCGTTGACGCCAATCGCCATCGCGCGATCGCGGTGTTTCTGCCCGGTGCGCGAGGTGATCATGATGATCGGCAGGTGTTGCAGGCGTTCGTCGTTGCGCACCTGGGTGGCGACTTCGAAGCCGTCCATGCGCGGCATTTCGATGTCGAGCAACATCAGGTCGGGCATGTGCTCTTCGAGCAGCAGCATGGCGTCGACACCGTCCTTGGCGGTCAGCACGTTCATGCCGTGGCGTTCGAGCAAACGGCTGGTGACCTTGCGCACGGTCACCGAGTCGTCGACCACCATCACCAGCAGCGGTTTGTGCGGTTCGCTGTCGATCTCCGGCAGCGTCGGTGTCTGCGGAACCCGCGCTTGCATCGCGCGAATTGGCGCGAGCAAATCGAGAATCAGCACCACCCGGCCATCGCCGAGAATCGTCGCGCCGGACACGCCTTGCACTGCCGCGAATTGCGCGCCGAGACTCTTGACCACGATCTCCCGCGTACCGGCCATGGTGTCGACCTGCACGGCGATGCGCCGGTCGTTGTAATGCACCAGCAGCACCGGCAACGGCAGGTTCTGGCCGAGCAATTTCGGCCGTGGCGCGGTTTTCAGCAGTTCGCCCAGGTAGCACAGCTCATAGGTCTGGCCGCCGTATTGATAACGCGGCGGATCAACCCGGAAGTGCGCTTCCAGATCATTCGGCAACACGCGAACAATGCCTTCGATGGTGTTCAGCGGAATCGCGTATTGATCCTCGCCACACTGCACCATCAGTGCACGGTTGACCGACACGGTGAACGGCAGGCGAATGCGGAAATGCACGCCCTGCCCCGGCACCGAATCGATGCTCATGCTGCCGCCGAGTTGCCGTACCTCTTCGTGCACCACGTCCATGCCGACGCCGCGCCCGGAAATCTGGGTGATCTTTTCCGCTGTGGAAAACCCCGGCTGAAGGATGAACTGCAACACGTCGCGGTCGCTGATCTCGGCTTCCGGCGCGAGCATGCCGCGTTTGATCGCCTTCTTGCGCACGGCTTCCAGCGGCACCCCGGCGCCGTCGTCGCGGATGTCGAAAACAATGTCGCCGCCCTCGCGGGACAGGTCGAGGCTGATCTTCCCTTGCGCCGGTTTACCCGCCGCCAGCCGTACTTCGGCGGACTCCAGACCGTGATCGACGGCGTTGCGCAGCATGTGTTCCAGCGGCGCGGCCATGCGTTCGAGGACGTTACGGTCCATCTCGCCTTCAGCGTTGCCGACGACAAACGCGACGTCTTTGTTCAGCTCTTCGGCGACCTGGCGGACGATGCGTTTCAGGCGCGGCAACATGCGCTCGAACGGCACCATGCGCGTACGCATCAGGCCTTCCTGCAATTCAGTGTTGATGCGCCCCTGTTGCTGCAACAGGTTCTCGGCGTCGTGGTTGCGGCGGTCAAGGGTTTCCTTGAGGTCGAGCAAGTCGGAAGCCGATTCGAACAGCGCCCGCGACAATTGCTGCAACTGCGAATGGCGGTCCATTTCCAGTGGATCGAATTCTTCGTAGCCAAGGCGCTCGGCATCGACTTGTTGACGGCTGAGAATCCGCCCTTGGGTTTCGGTGTCGAGGCGGCGCAACTGATCGCGCATCCGTTCGATGGTGGTTTCCATCTCGTTCAGGGCGATCTGCGCGTCGTTGACCTGCTGTTCGATACGGCCACGGAAGATCGAGGTTTCGCCGGCCAGGTTAACCAGTTCATCGAGCAATTCGGCGGAGACTTTGACCATGTCCGCGCCAGCCTCGGCAGCCGGCGGCGCGGGTTCGGTCTTGGCGGGCAGCGGCAACGCTGGCGGTGTTTCGACCGTTACCGGATGACTGAAATTCTGGATCGCATTGATCAACCGATCCGCCGGCGGGCACGGTTGCCCGGCGCGCACGCCATCAAGCATTTGCGCCAGTCGATCATGGCCGCGCTGCACCAGTGCGAACAGCTCCGCCGACGGCTGCAAAGCGCCGCTGGAAAGACTTTCGTAAAGGTATTCCAGCTCATGCGCGAGGTCGCCGATCGGGCCGATTTCGACCATCCGCGCGCCGCCCTTGAGGGTGTGCAGATCGCGCAGCAGGGTTTCCACTTCCTGGCGATTGCCCGGCTCGGCCTGCCAGCGCAGCAGCGCGGCGCCAGAGTTTTCGATGATGTCGAAACCTTCTTCGAGGAAGATCTCCAGCAACTCCGGATCATGGCCAGCGCTGTCGTGCTCGGTTGTAGCTGGCGGCGCTTCGGCAACATTCTGACCTTGGCGCACCTGACGGATGACTTCGATCAGATCCAGCGCCGGGGTCAGCGGCTGATGGTTTTGCAACTGATCAAGCAACAGCGCCAAGCGGTCATGGCTCTTGAGCAGCAAGCGCCCCAGGCTTTCGCTGTAGTGATAACGACGATCGACCAGACCTTCGTAGAGGCTTTCCAGCTCCTGGGCCAGATCGCCGATGGCCTCGACTTCAGCCATCCGCGCACCGCCCTTGAGCGTATGCAAATCCCGCTGCAACGAGGACAGCGGCGCAGCGTTATCCGGGTCGCTCAGCCAGCGCTGCAAGGCCTGGCCTGAGCTGTCGAGAATGTCGACCGCTTCTTCAAGGAAAATCTCGACAATCTCGTCATCGGGTTCAAGCGCCGTTGCCTTTTGCTGCAACTCGGCGGTGGCGCTGCCCAGTTCACGGATACTCAAAGTGCGGCTGCCATCGCTGCGGATCAAGCCCATGGACGACGGGTCGAGACTCTCATCGAGCAGATCATGCAAGGCACGAATCCGCGCTGGCTGCGGCGTGACCTCCTGCCCGGCCGCCAGTTCGTCGAGCATGTTGATCAGCGCTTCATGGGCGTTTTGCGCTTCCTGGAAAAAGCGCTCGCTGACCGCCAGGCTGCTTTCTTCCACCGCGCCATACAGATCGAGCAAGGCTTCACAGAGCACATCGACCGGTAGCAGATCGGCCATGTGTGCGCCTTCGCCAAGGGTGGTCAGTTCATCCAGCAACGCGCTGAGTTCCTGACGCTCGCCGGGATGTTGCTGCCAGCGCTGCAAGAGGTTTTCCGCGTCGAGGAGGATGTCCATGCCCTGGGCGAGGAAGTTGTTGATCAGTTGCGGATCACGCTTTATCCGCAGGCCGGTGTGCGGCGCACTGAGGATCGATTCCAGACGCTCGGTGAGCAGAGTCTCCGAGCGTTTGATCAGCGACTGCGCGCCAACAATCGGTGCCAACGGATCATGCTTGAGTTGACGCAGGCCGACGCGGAACAGGCCCTCGGCTTCGAGCAGCAATTCCACTTCGTCGAGATCCAGCGGCAGCTGGTGCGCCTTGAACTCGCGGGCCAGTTGATCGAGCGGCGCGGCCAGTTCGGCAATCGGCAACACACCGGCCATCGACGCGCTGCCCTTTAGCGTGTGCAGGGCGCGCTGCAGTTCGTCGCTGGCCTGCAATGGCACATGCTCGGCGGCTTGATCGAGAAAGCGATTGAGGCTGGCGAGGTGGGTTTCAGCTTCTTTGCGGAAGATCTCCAGCAACAACGGATCGAGCGCGGCGACATCGTCGACGTCTTCGGCAGCCAGTGGCTCGTCACCCTTGGCCAAGGCGTGGGCACGGGCCGCGAGCTGATCGACATCGCTGCGCTGACGCTGGCTGTTCGTGGCGAATTCGTTAATCAGTTCAGGCAACAACAGCACGGTGTCGGTCAGCACCTGCTGCACCACCGAGCCCGGTTCGACACTTTGTTCGAGCACGCGGTTAAGCAGGTTTTCCACCGACCACGCCAGCTCGCCGAGGATCAGCGCGCGGACCATACGACCGCTGCCCTTGAGGGTGTGAAAGGCGCGGCGCAGTTCGGTCAGTGCATCACGATCCTGCGAATTGGCGATCCAGCGCGGCAGGTATTCGTGGAGAACTTCGAGAACCTCGTCAGTCTCTTCGAGGAACACTTCGCGCAATTCGTCGTCGACCGGTTCTTCATCGGCCGGCGGCGGCATCAGGCTGCCGGGAGTAATCAGGGCCGGCGGGTTGAGCGCCGAAACCGGGCTGGCCAGAACGTCGGCCAGCGACTGCACGATCTCAGGATCGTCGAGCGCCTGCATGTCCTGCATCACCAGCGCTTCGCTGGGGCTGAGCACGTCGTCGAGCACGGGCACATGCTGCGCACCAGGCTGTTCATCGGGAAAGAAACCCAGACTGGCGAGGGATTTCTGCGCGACATCCAGTAATTGTTCGCCCGGGGCCTGCGGGTCATCGCTCAAGCGTTCGAGGTAGTACTCAAGGCTGCTGATGACATCGGCCAGCCGATCCAGTTGCTCCCAACCCGGCTCGTGGGGATCGAGCAACAGATGTTCGCGGATGAAACCGTTGCAGGCTTCGACCAGACTCGCCGCGCGACTGAGCGGAATCATCGCCAGCGCACCGCGCACCTGGGTCAGCAGCGCCGGCAACGCTTGCAGTTGCTGGCGATCCCAATCGGCGTCGATGTAGTCGACGATCATGTCCTTGGCCTGTTGCAGGCAGATGCGTGCTTCCTTGATGACGATCTGATGGATCTGCGTCAGGTCGGTGGTCGGCAGGCGCGCATCTTCCGGACTTTCCGGTTCGACGGTGCCGACCATCCCGGCCAGCGTCGCTTCGACGTAAAGCAGCGCGCCAGCGACGTCCATCAGGATCGCGTCATTCGGTTCGCGCTGGCCTTGGGCAAGACTGAGCACCACGGCCAATTGATCGATGATGACTTTGCGCGGCTGGCCGAAACCGAGCACGGCAAGGGTGTCGGCGATCTGCCGCAGCGGCGCAAGCAGACTTTCCAGATCGGAGGTGTGCTGACGGTCGCTGCGTACGAACAGATCGAGGCGCTCCTTGACCCGCACCAGTTCTTCACACAACGCCGCCAGCACCGAGCGCATCGCATCGCGGTCGGGGCCGGCCAGGCGTGCGCGTTCTTCGTCGACCATCGCGCTGTCGGGCAACGCGTCGTCCAGGGAGTAGCGATCTTTCATGGTCAGCATCTGCCCGGTGGGATGTTCGGCTTTGGCAATATAGAACAACAGGCTTTTCAGCAGCTCCGCCGGGGCAGGCTGATTGAGCCCGGTCATGCCCTGATCGAGCAGGCGTTTGAGTTCTTTGTCGGCGTCCTTGAACAGGCTGCGCAGCGCCGGGCTGTTGGCGATGACGCCTTCGCGCATGCCTTCGACCAGCGCCAAGGCGACTTGCCACAACGGGCTCAGGGGCGCATCACCGCTCAGGGCTTCGAGGCGGGTGAAGACTTTCGCCAGATAGTCGAGATGCGTCTGGTCGTCCTGCTCGCGCAGCAAACCGACCAAAGCCATTTGCAGCATCTGACGTAATTTGCGCAGCACATTCGGTAGCTCTGCCGGTTCGAGCAGCGCTAGCGTATCAGCGCTCAAGGGCGATAGCTCGGGCAGTTGCGGGCTGAACAGACTGGTTTCCGAGAGCAGACTTTCGCCACGGGCGCTGCGCAAATCGTTGATCAGCGGCAGCACCACCAACGGCAGATCTCGGCGGGCGCTCTGCACGCGGTCGAGGTAGATCGGCAATTGCCCAAGGGCTTGCAGCAACAGGTGCAGCGCTTCGTCGCGGTGGCTGACGCGTTCGTGCTGCAGGGCTTCGACCAGATGTTCCATCTCTTCGGCGAGCAACGCTGCGCCGTAGAACTCGACCATCTGCAGGCTGCCGTGAACCTGATGGATGTAATCCAGGCACTCGTCCAGCCCGGGAAAAGCCTGCGGATCATCGAGCACGGCTTCAATCGCCTGATGCGCCTGCTTCAGCGTTTCGGCAATTTCGCCCTTGACCCACTCGAGGGCCACATAGTCGTGCCGATCACCCATAACCACTCCACTCACGCTTTATCTGTCGCCGCCGGCAAGGTGAAGCCGGACACCGAACGCCGTAGCTGACTGGCCATTTTCGTCAGGTTGCCGATGCTATCGGCGGTGGCCGTGGAGCCGGACGAGGTTTGCGAGGTGATCTGCTGGATCACGTTCATCGTCAGTGAGATCTGCCCGGCCGAAGTCGTCTGCTGCTGCGCTGCGTTGGAGATGCTCTGAATCAGCGCCGCGAGGGTCTTCGACACGCCTTCGATTTCTTCCAGGGCCACACCGGCATCCTGCGCCAGTCGCGCGCCGCGCACCACTTCGGTGGTGGTTTGCTCCATCGAGATTACCGCTTCGTTGGTGTCGGTCTGAATCGCCCGCACCAGGGTTTCGATCTGCCGGGTGGCGGCGGACGAGCGTTCGGCCAGCCGCTGCACTTCGTCGGCGACCACAGCAAAACCGCGTCCGGCATCGCCGGCCATCGACGCCTGAATCGCCGCGTTGAGGGCGAGGATGTTGGTCTGGTCGGCAATGTCGTCGATCAGGCTGACGATGTCGCCGATTTCCTGCGATGACTCGCCGAGGCGCTTGATGCGTTTGGCGGTGTCCTGAATCTGCTCGCGAATGTTGTCCATGCCGTGGATGGTGTTGTGCACCACCTCGTTGCCTTTGTTGGCGATTTCCACGGAACGCTCGGCTACCGCCGAAGACTCGGCGGCGTTGGCTGAAACCTGATCGATGGATTCGGCCATGTCGCTGATCGCCGTCGAGGCTTCGGAAATCTGCTGGGCCTGATGCTCCGAGGCCTGCGCGAGATGCATCGCGGTGGCCTGGGTTTCCTGCACCGCAGCGGCGACCTGACCGGCGGTGAGGTTGATGGTCGCAACCAGATCGCGCAGTTGATCGACGGAGTAGTTGATCGAGTCGGCGATGGTGCCGGTGAAGTCTTCGGTCACCGAGGCGGTCACGGTGAGATCGCCGTCGGCGAGGTCCTCGATCTCGTCGAGCAGACGCATGATCGCGTTCTGGTTGCGCTCGTTCTTTTCGGCGGTTTCGCGTAGTTGCCGATTGGTTTCGCGGACCATCACCAGACCAATGAGGATAATCGAGGCCAGGGCCAGCAAGCCGAGGACGTAGCCGCCGATGGTGTCGGTGTTGCGCCCGCCGGCAAGGTTCTCGAAACCAGTGGCCAGGTGTGAGGCTTCGTCGAGCAGGGTTTGCGAGAGGCTGAAGATGTTGCTCGCCGATTCGCGGACCTTGAACAGCTCGGGCGAGGTTTCGAGGATTTCATCGACGGAGCCGGAAACGAACTGGAACAGCTCGGATATTTCACTCAAGCGCGCACGGGCATCGCGGTCTTCGACCTGGCTGATTTTCAGCGCCGGGTTGCCTTGCAGCATGCCGTTGAGCACTTGGCCGAAACGCGTGGCGTCGCGGCCAAAGGCGTCGGCGGCTTGCTGCGAGTTTTCGTCGCCGGCGAGCACGGTGTTGACCGCGCCGAGGATGCGCTCAGCCAGCAGCGATTGACGTTGGGCCATCGCCACTTGCGCCGCCGGGGCGCCGCGTTGCAAAAGAATTTCGACGACTTTTTCGTATTCGATCTGCAACTGCGGCACGGTTTCGGCCAGGGTCGCGGCGACCTGATGCAGCGACAGCACGGTCTGTTCGCTGGAGAGAATCGCGTCGGTGTTTTTCAGCAGGCGCTCCCAGTCGAGCTGCACGGCGCGCATTTCCGGGCGCACGGTGGCGGGTGCCGGCGGCAGGCCGGTGACCGGATCACCTTTTTTCAGGTAACCCCAGCGCTGGGCGAAATCGTTGCGCGCATCGCTGAGCAACTTGAACGCGGCCGCCTTGCCGGCGGCGGCTTCGGTGGCGTTCTTGGCGATGCGTTGCGAGAGCACGCGCAACTCACCGGCGTGGCCGATGTACTGTTTGTCGTAGTTCGCCTGGGTGTTGAGGTACGCGAAGTTGGCGAACAGCAGCATGATGAACACGATCAGTGCGATGAACAGCACGATGATCTGCGAGCGACTGCGCGAGCCTTCCGCCGGCTTGCCTGTTTTTGCTTTTGTCATCGGTCCTCGCCTTGGGAACGTTCCACTTACCCTGTGGGAGCGGGCTTGCCCGCGATGAGGCCGGCACATCCTACATTGATGGCGACTGATCTGACGCCATCGCGGGCAAGCCCGCTCCCACAGGAGACGGTGTTGAATCTGTTATATCGCGACGCTCATGAACACCGGGGATTTGGCCAATGCAAACAGGCTGAACACCCGCCAGTTCTGCTCGCGGCGGAAATAGCCTTTGACGAACTCGGCCTTCGAGCCCTGGCGCTTGCTGATCGAGATCGGTTCGAAGCTGTCCTGCTCGAAATGCTGCAGACCAATAACCTCATCGACCATCAACCCGGCAAACACGTCGCCGTGCTCGACCACCAAGACCCGCCGCTGTTTACGCAACGGCGACAGTTCATGGCCGAAGAAGCCGCACAGATCCATGATCGGCAGCAGCCGCCCACGCAGGTTAGCCACGCCTTTGACCCACGGCTTGACCCCGGGCAATTGAGTAAAGCGCGGTTCGTGCAGCACTTCGCTGACTTCGCCCATCGGTGCCACATACCAATGCTCGCCAAGGCGAAAGCCGATGCCGCTCCAGCGATCCTGGCGCGCCGGTTGCGACGGCAGGTCCGCCGCCAGCAAGCGGCAGCGCTGGTCGATCTGCCAGAGCAGTTCGAACGCGGTCAGCGATTCACTCATGGTTGCGCGATCAGCCTTTGAGCACGTTGTTCAGGGTCTTGATCAGGGTGTCTTCGTCGACCGGTTTGGTCAGGTAGTCCTTGGCGCCCTGACGGGTGCCCCAGACCTTGTCGGTTTCCTGATCCTTGGTGGTGATGATGATCACCGGGATGTGGCTGGTGTCGGCGTCCTTGGTCAACTGGCGAGTGGCCTGGAAACCGTTGAGGCCGGGCATGACGATGTCCATCAGCACCGCGTCGGGTTTTTCCTGACGGGCCAGGGCCACGCCGTCGGCGCCGTTTTCGGCCTTGAGCACTTCATGGCCGTGCTTTTCGAGCATGCCGGTGAGTTTGTACATTTCAGTCGGCGAATCATCGACGATCAGGATACGTGCCATGGTTTTCCCCATTTTTCTTGTCGACCCCCGGCCCGCTGGCCGCGTGTCTCTGTACGTGTCTTACTGCGGCAAAACGGCGGCGAAGCCCGGAACATGGGCCTGGATCGCGTTGAGCAGTTCTTCCTTGCTGAAAGGCTTGGTCAAAAATTGATCGGAACCGACAATCCGCCCCTTGGCCTTGTCGAACAGCCCATCACGCGATGACAGCATGATCACCGGCGTGGCCTTGAATGCACTGTTGTTCTTGATTAAAGCGCAGGTCTGATAACCATCCAGACGCGGCATCATGATGTCGACAAAAATGATCCCGGGATGGTTGTCGGCGATCTTCGCCAGGGCGTCGAAACCGTCGATCGCCGTGATCACTTCGCACCCGACATTCTTCAACAATGTTTCGGCGGTGCGACGAATCGTTTTCGAGTCGTCGATCACCATGACCTTCAAGGCGCTGGACTGCTGTTCCATAAGAGGGCTCTACCGTCGCCTTTGCGAATCAAATTGTCCGTTTTGCGATGAGTAATGGCTGGAAACCCTTGATGTTCAAGGGCCAGCACCGCTTGGCAGCCTTTTTAGCACAGTCTCCAGATGCAATCTATCGACGGGTTTTTCCTTGACCGAAAACCCGCCCGGCGCCACTCTGGCGGCACTTTTTCAATACCGATCCGGTAGCCAATTTTCGAGGAAAACCCAATGAGCGTTCGCGTCGGGATTGTCATGGACCCTATCGCCAGCATCTCCTATAAAAAGGATAGCTCGCTGGCCATGCTGCTGGCCGCGCAGAAGCGTGGCTGGGAACTGTTCTATATGGAACAGCGCGACCTGTATCAGGGCGAAGGTCAGGCCCGGGCGCGCATGAAGCCGCTGAAAGTCTTCGCCAACCCGGAAAAATGGTTCGAACTGGACGCCGAGCAGGACAACCTGCTGAGCGATCTGGACGTGATCCTGATGCGCAAGGATCCGCCGTTCGACATGGAGTTTGTCTACTCCACCTACCTGCTCGAACAGGCCGAAACCGCTGGCGTGCTGGTGGTGAACAAGCCGCAGAGCCTGCGCGACTGCAATGAAAAACTGTTCGCCACGCTGTTCCCGCAGTGCACGCCGCCGACCGTGGTCAGCCGTCGCGCCGACGTGCTGCGTGAATTCGCCGCCAAGCACGGCGACGTGATCCTCAAGCCGCTGGACGGCATGGGCGGCACTTCTATTTTCCGTCATCGCGCGGGCGATCCGAACCTGTCGGTGATCCTGGAAACCCTGACCGCCCTCGGTGGCCAGCAGATCATGGGCCAGGCTTACCTGCCGGCAATCAAGGACGGCGACAAACGCATCCTGATGATCGACGGCGAGCCGGTGGATTACTGCCTGGCGCGGATTCCGGCGCAGGGCGAAACCCGTGGCAACCTCGCCGCCGGTGGCCGTGGTGAAGCGCGCCCGCTGACTGAAAAGGATCGCTGGATCGCCGCTCAGGTCGGCCCGACCCTGCGTGAGAAAGGTCTGCTGTTCGTTGGCCTCGATGTGATCGGCGAAAGCCTCACCGAAATCAACGTGACCAGCCCGACCTGCATTCGTGAAATCGACAATGCGTTTGGCACTGATATCGGCGGCATGCTGATGGACGCGATCGCCAAGAAGCTGCAAGCCGCCGGCAAAAAGCCACAAGCTTGATGCACGTCACATGCAGTCTGTCGCTTGAAGCGTGAAGCCCAAGGCGTGAAACCAACATTGCGTTATCATGCGCAGCCTCTGAAAAACGCGATGTTGGTTTTCTTGTCATGACCCTCCCGTCCGATCTGCCCGCAGAACTCGCCCACCGTGGCGTGCGCCCGGCCGATCGCCTCGGATTTACCCTGTTCCTCGCGGCGCTGATCCATTTGGCGCTGCTGCTCGGCGTCGGCTTCACGATGGTCGAGCCCAAGCAAATCAGCAAAACCCTGGAAATCACCCTCGCCACCTTCAAGAGCGAAAAGAAGCCGGAGAAGGCTGACTTTCTTGCTCAAGAGCATCAGGAAGGCAGCGGCACGCTGGACAAGAAGGCGATTCCGAAAACCACTGAAGTGGCGCCATTCCAGGACAATCAGGTCAAAAAAGTTACGCCGCCACCGGCCGCCAAGCCAGAAGTGCAGGAGGCTGCGCCCAAGGCTGCGGTGACCACCGTCGCGCCGAAGCCGAAAAAAGCGCCGACCAAGAAAGAAGAAACCAAGACCGAAGTCAAACCGACGGTCGACGCGCCCGAGTTCGACAGCTCGCAGCTGTCCAGCGACATCGCCAGCCTCGAAGCCGAACTGGCCAAGGAACAACAGCTGTACGCCAAGCGCCCGCGTATCCACCGCTTGAGCGCGGCGTCGACCATGCGCGACAAGGGCGCCTGGTACAAGGACGACTGGCGCAAGAAGGTCGAGCGCATCGGCAACCTCAATTACCCCGAGGAAGCACGGCGCAAGCAGATCTACGGCAATTTGCGCCTGATGGTCTCGATCAACCGCGACGGCTCGCTGTATGAAGTGCTGGTGCTGGAGTCGTCCGGTCAGCCGCTGCTGGATCAGGCGGCGCAGCGCATCGTCCGACTGGCGGCACCGTTTGCCCCGTTCACCGGGGACTTGTCGGATATCGACCGTCTGGAAATCATTCGTACCTGGAAATTCGCCCGCGGCGACAAGCTCTCAAGCAATTAAAGACACTGCAAAACCCTGTGGGAGCGGGCTTGCCCGCGATGGGGCCGGCACATCCGACATTGATGGAGACTGACCTGACGCCATCGCGGGCAAGCCCGCTCCCACAGGGATCAGCATTGCTCGAGGTTTTTTGCAGCATTTCCCAGACATCTCCAGCTTGTCAGTTTGCCCCCCGAACGCCACACTAGCGCACATGAAAAACGTCAGCCCCAGCTACCTCAAGCATCAATTCCTGATCGCCATGCCACACATGGCCGACCCGAACTTTGCCCACACCTTGACCTACATCGTCGAGCACACGGCCAATGGCGCGATGGGGATTGTGGTCAATCGACCGCAAGAGCTGAATCTGGCCGACATTCTCGAGCAACTGCGCCCGGACATCGAACCGCCAGCACTGTGCCAGCATGTGCCGATCTTCATCGGCGGTCCGGTGCAGACCGATCGCGGTTTTGTCCTGCATCCAGCCGGGAAAACCTTCCAGGCCACCGCACAGCTGGATGGCGACCTTTCGTTGTCGACCTCGCAAGACGTGCTGTTCGCCATCGCTGACGGCGTCGGCCCGGCAAAAAGCCTGATTGCCCTCGGTTATGCCGGTTGGGAAGCCGGGCAGCTGGAAGCTGAGCTGGCCGACAACGCCTGGCTGAACTGCCCGTACGACGCCGACATCCTCTTCAACACCAGCAGCGAACTGCGCCTCGAAGCGGCGGCCCGGCACCTGGGGATCAACCTCAGCCTGCTGACCAGCCAGGCAGGACACGCCTGATGGCCCTGCGCCTGATTCTCGGCTTCGACTACGGCACCAAACAGATCGGCGTCGCGGTCGGCCAGGTGATTACCGGCCAGGCCCGCGAGCTGTGCACGCTGAAAGCGCAAAACGGCATTCCCGACTGGAATCAGGTCGAAGCGCTGTTCAAGGAATGGAAGCCCGACGCCGTGGTCGTCGGCCTGCCGCTGAACATGGATGGCACGCCGAGTGAAATGTGCCTGCGCGCGGAGAAATTCGCCCGCCGCCTCAACGGCCGCTTCAATGTGCCCTTCTATACCCACGACGAACGCCTGACCACTTTCGAGGCCAAGGGCGAGCGACTGGTGCGGGGCGGCCAGAAAGGCAGCTACCGCGACAACCCGGTGGACGCCATCGCCGCCGCTCTGCTGTTGCAGGGCTGGCTCGATGAAAACACTGCATTGTTTGAATCCTGACAAGCGCTTCGGCGCTTTTCTTTTGAGTGAAAAACCGAGTTGCGTCCAAGGACCCGACTCGCCCCCAACAAGGAGCAACCATGAGCCTGCCAAATCCCGCCGATCTGATCAGCCAGATGGCGACCCGCCTCAAGGCGCACCTTGCCCAGCGTGAAATCACTGAACCGCGTTACATCGGCATCCGCACCGGCGGCATCTGGGTCGCGCAGGCCTTGCTCAAGGAACTGGGCAGCGACGCGCCACTGGGCACGCTGGATGTGTCCTTCTACCGCGACGACTTCAGCCAGAACGGCCTGCACCCGCAAGTGCGCCCGTCCGCCCTGCCCTTCGAGATCGAAGGCCAGCATCTGGTGCTGATCGACGACGTACTGATGAGCGGTCGCACCATCCGCGCCGCCATGAACGAATTGTTCGACTACGGCCGCCCGGCCAGCGTGACCCTGGTCTGCCTGCTGGACCTGGACGCTGGCGAGCTGCCGATCCGCCCGAACGTGGTGGGCGCAACGCTGTCGCTGGCCGCGCACGAACGGGTGAAGCTGTCCGGCCCCGAGCCGCTGACGCTCGAACTGCAAGACTTCAACCTTTAATCCGCCCTATTGAGAGTCCCCTTCGCGATGACGCCTCTAGATACCAAGCGCCCGCTGCAGCTCAATGATCAGGGCCAGCTGCGCCACTTCCTCTCGCTCGACGGCCTGCGCCGCGAGTTGCTGACGGAAATCCTCGACACTGCCGACTCGTTCCTCGAAGTCGGTGCCCGGGCGGTGAAGAAAGTCCCGTTGCTGCGCGGCAAGACCGTGTGCAACGTGTTCTTCGAAAACTCCACGCGCACCCGCACCACCTTCGAACTGGCGGCCCAGCGGCTGTCGGCGGACGTAATCACCCTGAACGTGTCGACCTCGTCGGCAAGCAAGGGTGAAACGCTGCTCGACACCCTGCGCAACCTCGAAGCCATGGCCGCCGACATGTTCGTCGTGCGCCACGGTGATTCTGGCGCTGCGCACTTCATCGCCGAGCACGTCTGCCCGCAAGTGGCGATCATCAACGGCGGCGACGGCCGTCACGCGCACCCGACGCAGGGCATGCTCGACATGCTCACCATCCGTCGGCACAAAGGCGGCTTTGAAAACCTCTCGGTGGCCATCGTTGGCGACATCCTGCACTCACGGGTCGCACGCTCGAACATGCTCGCGCTGAAAACCCTCGGTTGCCCGGACATCCGCGTGATCGCGCCGAAGACCCTGCTGCCGATCGGCATCGAGCAATACGGCGTGAAGGTTTACACCGACATGACCGAAGGCCTGAAAGACGTCGACGTGGTGATCATGCTGCGCCTGCAGCGTGAACGCATGACCGGCGGCCTGCTGCCGAGCGAAGGCGAGTTCTACCGCCTGTTCGGCCTGACCACCGCACGTCTGGCCGGTGCCAAACCCGATTGCATCGTCATGCACCCGGGGCCGATCAACCGGGGGGTGGAGATCGAGTCAGCAGTGGCCGACGGTCCGCACTCGGTGATCCTCAACCAGGTCACCTACGGCATCGCGATTCGTATGGCCGTGCTGTCCATGGCCATGAGCGGGCAAACCGCGCAGCGTCAATTCGAGCAGGAGAACGCCCAGTGAAGCTCAGCATTCTCGGCGCACGCGTCATCGATCCAAGCAGCGGCCTGGATCAAGTCACCGACATTCACGTTGAAGCCTGCAAGATCGTCGCCCTCGGCGCCGCCCCGTCCGGTTTCAGCGCTGTAGAAACCATCGACGCCCAAGGCCTTGTCGCCGCTCCGGGCCTCGTCGATCTGAATGTGGCCCTGCGCGAGCCGGGCTACAGCCGTAAAGGCTCGATCATCAGCGAAACCCGCGCGGCCGCAGCCGGCGGCGTGACCAGCCTGTGCTGCCCGCCAAAAACCAAACCGGTGCTCGACACCTCCGCCGTGGCCGAGCTGATCCTCGACCGCGCCCGCGAGGCCGGCAACACCAAGGTGTTTCCGATTGGCGCGCTGAGCAAAGGTCTGGATGGCGAGCAACTGGCCGAGCTGGTGGCGCTGCGCGACGCTGGTTGCGTGGCCTTCGGCAACGGTCTGGAGAGTTTCCGCAACACCCGCACCCTGTGCCGGGCACTGGAATACGCGGCGACGTTTGACCTGACCGTGATCTTCAATTCGCAGGATCATGATCTGGCTGAAGGTGGCTTGGCTCACGAGGGCGCGGTTGCCAGTTTCCTCGGTTTGCCGGGGATTCCGGAAACCGCTGAAACCGTGGCCCTGGCTCGGGATCTGCTGCTGGTCGAGCAGACAGGCGTGCGTGCGCACTTCAGCCAGCTGACCAGCGCTCGCGGCGTTGCCCTGATTGCTCAGGCTCAGGCCCGTGGCTTGAAGGTGACGGCGGATGTCGCGTTGTATCAGCTGATTCTGACCGATGAAGCGCTGATCGACTTCAGCAGCCTGTATCACGTGCAACCGCCGCTGCGCACTCGCGCGGATCGCGACGGTTTGCGTGAAGCTGTGCAATCCGGCGTTGTGTCGGCGATTTCCAGCCATCACCAGCCGCACGAACGTGATGCCAAACTGGCACCGTTCGGCGCGACCGAGCCGGGCATCAGCAGTGTTGAGCTGTTGCTGCCGCTGGCGATGACGCTGGTTGAGGATGGCTTGCTGGATCTGCCGACGCTGCTCGCGCGCCTGAGTGCAGGCCCGGCTGAAGCGTTGCGCCTGCCGGCGGGCAAACTGGCGGTCGGTGGCGCGGCGGATATCGTGCTGTTCGATCCACAGGCTTCGACGGTGGCCGGTGAGAACTGGTTGTCGAAGGGCGAGAACTGCCCGTTTATTGGGCACACGTTGCCGGGTGTGGTTCGCTACACGCTGGTGGATGGGCGGATCAGTCACCAGGCTTGATACCGCGTCGCCCCATTCGCGAGCAGGCTCGCTCCCACAAGGATCACCGCGAACCCTGTGGGAGCGAGCCTGCTCGCGAAGACTTACTGGAAGGCGCCTCTGCCTTCGGCGTTACGCACGGACACCTGATCATTCAGCGTCCAGAAGTCATACAGCACCCCCAGAAAGAACAACCCGCCCGTCAGCAGATAGATCAGTCCGCTGATCCACTTGCCTTGGTACATCCGGTGCACGCCCAGTGCGCCAAGGAACGTCAGCAGAATCCACGCCACGTTGTACTCGATCGGCCCCGCGGTAAAACGCAGATCCGCCTCGCGATCCATTGCCGGAATCAGAAACACGTCGATCAGCCAGCCAATACCCAGCAAACCGAAGGTGAAGAACCAGATCGTCCCGGTTACCGGCTTGCCGTAATAGAAGCGGTGAGCGCCGGTAAAACCGAAAATCCACAGCAGATAGCCGATGATTTTGCTGTGCGTATCTTGCTGCTGAACGAATTGTTGATAGGGGTTCATGAAGACCTCGATTCACTCGATAGATAAATATTCTTGAATTCTTTGTGACTTTTTTACAGGTAGCCGACGTATGGCAAATGTTACCGTTGCTAGCGTCAAAGCCTTATAACACCTGACTTCTGTCGGACAATTGCGTCCATTTGCCGCTTATTTGGTTCCGTTGGCAGCCAAGTGAATCGACCAACGGCCTCGGAATGAAAAAAAACTCTGTTATAAAGTTGCGCGCTATCACTGAAGAGCCACGCCTAATGCGACCATTTTTCAAGACATGGCTAACCATCTGCCTATTAATGCCACTGGCCGCCCACGCCACCAATCGTGAGCAACGTCTTCCCAACGTTAACGGCTTCACCCCTAAATCCCATGCTTCGGCTCCTTCGAGCAAAAGCAGCAAAAGCAAAACCACCACGCTGAGCAGCAAGAGCCACAGCAAGCTGGTGCCACCGATGGCGAGCAAGGAAAGCAGCAATGTGCTGAGCCGTGCTGTGAACGTCCTCGGTACACCTTATCGTTGGGGCGGCAGCAGCCCAAGTAAAGGCTTCGATTGCAGCGGTCTGGTGAAATACGCGTTCAACGACGCTACGTTCGACCTGCCACGCACCTCCAACGCCATGGCCAGCGGTCACGGCGAGAAAGTCGAGCGCAAGGATCTGAAACCGGGCGACCTGATTTTCTTCAACATCAAGAGCCGTCGGGTCAACCACGTTGCCATCTACCTGGGCAACGACCGCTTCATCCATGCCCCACGTCGTGGCAAAGCGGTGAGCATCGACACGTTGAACAAGCCGTATTGGGAACAGCATTACGTCGTTGCCAAGCGGGTGTTGCCGAAAGAACAAAGCCAGATGCGCGTCGTTCAGCGCTGAGTCTTCGAAGCAAGATCAAAAGATCGCAGCCTGCGGCAGCTCCTACATCGGGATCAGCGTTTCCCTGTAGGAGCTGCCGCAGGCTGCGATCTTTTGCTTTTGGCGTTTAAAAATTATCCGGCGTACGCGCCTTCTCTCGCGCATGCTCGCGGCTGATCAAGCCCTTGGTCACCAGATCCTTCAGGCACATGTCCAGTGTCTGCATCCCCAACGACCCACCGGTCTGAATCGCCGAATACATCTGCGCCACCTTGTCCTCGCGGATCAGGTTACGGATCGCCGACGTGCCCAGCATGATCTCGTGCGCCGCCACCCGCCCGCCGCCGATCTTCTTGATCAGCGTCTGCGAAACCACCGCCAGCAACGATTCGGACAGCATCGAGCGGACCATCGACTTCTCGTCACCGGGGAACACATCCACCACCCGGTCGATGGTTTTCGCCGCTGAAGTCGTGTGTAAGGTGCCGAACACCAGGTGCCCGGTTTCCGCTGCGGTCAGCGCCAGGCGAATGGTTTCCAGATCACGCATCTCGCCGACCAGAATCACGTCCGGGTCTTCGCGCAGCGCCGAGCGCAATGCGGTGGCAAAACTGCGGGTATCACGATGGACTTCACGCTGATTGATCAGGCATTTGCGCGATTCGTGAACGAATTCGATCGGGTCTTCAATGGTCAGGATATGGTGATGACGGTGGGTGTTGAGGTAATCGATCATCGCCGCCAGCGTGGTCGATTTGCCGGAACCGGTCGGCCCGGTGACCAGCACCAGCCCGCGCGGCGCATCGGTGATCTTGCGAAAGACATCGCCCATGGCCAGGTCTTCCATGCTCAGCACTTTCGACGGAATCGTACGGAACACCGCGCCAGCGCCACGGTTCTGGTTAAAGGCGTTAACCCGAAAGCGCGCCACACCGGGGACTTCGAAAGAAAAGTCGGTTTCCAGATGTTTCTCGAAGTCGACCCGCTGGGTATCGTTCATGATGTCGTAGATCAATTCGTGCACTTGCTTGTGATCCAGCGCCGGCAGATTGATCCGCCGCACATCGCCATCAACGCGGATCATCGGCGGCAGACCAGCCGACAGGTGCAGGTCGGAAGCGCCTTGTTTGGCGCTGAAGGCAAGCAGTTCAGTGATATCCATAGCGCTCCTCAATTCCAGTAGAATGCCGCGAACCTTCAGACCGCTGGCGCCTCTTGATGTCCACGATAGCAGACAACATTCTTAAGGTTGGTTCGCGCATCCAGACCGCGACCCAAGCCGCACACCGTCCTGAAAACAGCGTCCAGTTACTCGCCGTCAGCAAGACCAAACCCGCCGAGGCCCTGCGCGAAGCGTTTGCCGCCGGCCTGCGTGACTTTGGCGAGAATTACCTGCAGGAAGCCCTGGGCAAACAGCTCGAACTGGCGGACCTGCCCTTGATCTGGCACTTCATCGGCCCCATTCAATCGAACAAGACTCGCGCCATTGCCGAGCATTTCGACTGGGTGCACTCCGTGGATCGCCTGAAAATCGCTCAGCGCCTGTCCGAACAGCGCCCGGCCGAGTTGCCGCCGCTGAACATCTGCATTCAGGTCAACGTCAGCGGTGAAGCCAGTAAATCCGGCTGCACACCGGCGGACCTGCCAGCATTGGCTAAAGCCATCAGCGATTTGCCGCGCCTGAAATTGCGCGGTTTGATGGCGATTCCCGAGCCGACCGACGACCGCACCGAGCAGGATGCGGCCTTCGCCGCTGTGCAGAAATTGCAGGCCAGCCTCGATCTGCCGCTCGACACACTGTCCATGGGCATGAGCCACGACCTCGAGTCGGCCATTGCTCAAGGCGCCACTTGGGTCCGTATCGGTACGGCCCTGTTTGGTGCCAGAGATTATTCCCAGTCTTGAACGAATCCAGATAAGGACCACACATGAGCAACACACGTATTGCGTTTATCGGTGCGGGCAACATGGCGGCCAGTCTGATTGGCGGCCTGCGCGCCAAAGGGCTGGAAGCGGCGCAGATCCGCGCCAGTGATCCGGGCGAAGAAACCCGCGCCAAGGTCAGCGCCGAGCACGGCATCGAAACTTTCGCCGACAACGCCCAGGCCATCGACGGCGTCGATGTGATCGTCCTGGCGGTCAAACCTCAGGCGATGAAAACCGTGTGCGAAGCGATTCGCCCGAGCCTGAAACCGAATCAACTGGTGGTCTCCATCGCGGCGGGCATCACTTGCGCCAGCATGACCGCGTGGCTCGGCGAACAGCCAATCGTGCGCTGCATGCCGAACACCCCTGCGTTGCTGCGCCAGGGTGTCAGCGGTTTGTACGCGACCAGTGAAGTGACCGCCGAGCAGCGCCAGCAAGCCGAAGAGCTGCTGTCCGCCGTGGGCATCGCCCTGTGGCTCAACGAAGAGCAGCAACTGGACGCGGTCACTGCCGTTTCCGGTTCCGGCCCGGCGTACTTCTTCCTGCTGATCGAGGCCATGACCGCCGCCGGCGTCAAACTCGGTTTGCCGAAGGACATCGCCGAGCAACTGACCCTGCAGACCGCGCTGGGCGCCGCACACATGGCTGTGTCCAGCGATGTTGACGCTGCCGAACTGCGCCGTCGCGTGACCTCGCCAAACGGCACCACGGAAGCTGCAATCAAATCATTCCAGGCCAATGGCTTCGAAGCCCTGGTCGAAACCGCACTCGGCGCCGCCGCGCACCGCTCGGCCGAAATGGCCGAACAACTGGGCAAATAAGGAGCCTTACATGATTGGATTGAACACTGCAGCGGTTTACGTGCTGCAAACCCTCGGCAGCCTGTACCTGCTGATCGTGCTGCTGCGCTTCGTCCTGCAACTGGTACGGGCAAACTTCTACAACCCGCTGTGCCAGTTCATCGTCAAAGCCACCCAGCCGCTGCTCAAGCCACTGCGCCGGATCATCCCGAGCCTGTTCGGTCTCGACATGTCGTCGCTGGTCTTGGCGATTCTGGTGCAACTGGCGCTGATGGCGCTGACCCTGCTGCTGACTTACGGCACCACTGGCAACCCGCTGCAACTGTTTATCTGGTCGATCATTGGCGTGACCGCGCTGTTCCTGAAGATTTTCTTCTTCGCCCTGATCATCAGCGTGATTCTGTCGTGGGTCGCGCCGGGCAGCCACAATCCGGGCGCTGAGCTGGTCAACCAGATCTGCGAACCGGCATTGGCGCCGTTCCGCAAAATCCTGCCGAATCTCGGCGGTCTGGACCTGTCGCCGATCTTCGCCTTCCTCGCGCTGAAGCTGATCGACATGCTGGTGATCAACAATCTGGCGGCGATGACGATGATGCCGGAAATCCTCCGTCTGCTGATGTGAGCTGGTTTCGATGGGACGGTGACGACTTGATCCTCGAGTGTCACCTGCAACCGGCAGCCCGCAGCGATGACTTCGCCGGGCTGCACGGTGATCGTCTGAAAATTCGCCTGACTGCGCCGCCGGTCGAGGGCAAGGCCAATGCTTATCTGATGGGCTTTCTGGCCAAGGCATTTGGCGTTTCGAAGAGCCAGGTCAGTTTGCTCAGTGGCGAGCTGAACCGGCAGAAGCGAGTGAAAATCTGCTCGCCGAAGAAGTTGCCGGAGTTGCCGGGGTTGGTTGCGCGCTTGTCTTGAGTTTTGCGGCGTCTGTACCCCTCACCCCAGCCCTCTCCCCCTGGAGAGGGAGCCGATCCATGGTGTTTTCAAAACCTGAGTTCGACTCGATATCCCACGTCGGCGTATCTCGAACATCCACCCCAGTCAGTCCCCTCGTCCTCCGGGAGAGGGAGCCGATTTTGGTGGTTTTCAAGGCCTGAGTTCAACTCGACAGATCAGGTCGGCGTAGCTCAAAAGAACACCTCGGTCGGTCCCCTCTACCTCTGGGAGAGGGCTAGGGTGAGGGCCGCTTGCCGCTAACCCCCCCGGTCTTTAGACTTACGCCTCATTTCAACGAGAGCAGGGTCGATGCCAACTGCCTTTCCCCCCGATTCTGTTGGTCTGGTGACGCCGCAAACCGCGCACTTCAGCGATCCGCTGGCGCTGGCCTGTGGCCGCTCGCTGGCCGCCTATGACCTGATCTACGAAACCTACGGCACGCTGAACGCGCAAGCGAGCAACGCCGTGCTGATTTGCCACGCCTTGTCCGGCCATCACCACGCCGCCGGTTATCACAGCGTCGACGACCGCAAGCCCGGTTGGTGGGACAGCTGCATCGGCCCCGGCAAACCGATCGACACCAACAAGTTCTTCGTGGTCAGCCTGAATAATCTGGGCGGCTGCAACGGCTCCACCGGCCCGAGTAGCATCAACCCGGAAACCGGCAAACCGTTCGGCGCCGATTTCCCGGTGCTCACCGTGGAAGACTGGGTGCACAGCCAGGCACGCCTCGCTGATCTGCTCGGCATCGGCCAGTGGGCGGCGGTGATCGGCGGCAGCCTCGGCGGCATGCAGGCGCTGCAATGGACCATCACCTACCCCGATCGCGTGCGTCACTGCCTGGCCATCGCCTCGGCACCAAAGCTGTCGGCGCAGAACATCGCCTTCAACGAAGTCGCGCGTCAGGCGATCCTGACTGACCCGGAATTCCACGGCGGCTCGTTCCAGGAGGCCGGCGTGATCCCCAAGCGCGGCTTGATGCTGGCGCGCATGGTCGGGCACATCACTTACCTGTCCGACGATTCCATGGGCGAAAAATTCGGCCGTGGCCTGAAGAGCGAAAAGCTCAACTACGACTTCCACAGTGTCGAGTTCCAGGTCGAAAGCTACCTGCGTTATCAGGGCGAAGAGTTTTCCGGGCGTTTCGACGCCAACACCTATCTGTTGATGACCAAGGCGCTGGATTACTTCGATCCGGCGGCGAACTTCGACGATAACCTGGCGAAAACCTTCGAGAACGCCACGGCCAAGTTCTGCGTGATGTCGTTCACCACTGACTGGCGTTTCTCCCCGGCGCGTTCGCGCGAGCTGGTGGATGCGTTGATGGCGGCGCGCAAAGACGTCAGCTATCTGGAAATCGACGCACCGCAGGGCCACGACGCCTTCCTGATTCCGATCCCGCGTTACTTGCAGGCGTTCGGCAATTACATGAACCGCATCACGTTGTGAGAAAGCCATGAGAGCTGATCTGGAAATCATCCAGGAATGGATCCCCGCCGGCAGCCGCGTCCTCGACCTCGGTTGCGGTGACGGCGAGCTGCTGACCTGGCTGCGCGACAACAAGAATGTCACCGGTTATGGCCTTGAGAACGACGCCGACAACATCGCCGAGTGCGTGGCCAAGGGCATCAACGTCATCGAGCAGGATCTGGACAAAGGGCTGGGCAACTTCGCCAGCAACAGTTTCGACATCGTCGTCATGACCCAGGCCCTGCAAGCGGTGCACTACCCGGACAGGATCCTCGACGAAATGCTGCGGGTCGGTCGTCAGTGCATCATCACTTTCCCGAATTTCGGTCACTGGCGCTGCCGCTGGTACCTGGCGAGCAAGGGCCGCATGCCGGTCTCCGAATTTCTGCCGTACACCTGGTACAACACACCGAACATTCACTTCTGCACCTTTGAAGACTTTGAAGAACTTTGTCGCGAACGTGATGCGAAGGTCATTGATCGGCTTGCCGTGGATCAACAGCACCGTCACGGGTGGGCCAGTAAGCTATGGCCTAATCTGTTAGGTGAGATCGGTATCTACCGTGTCAGCAGCCCGCAGCTTGCAGACCACAAAGTCGCGGTCTGAATCCCGGCATTTCGAGGAGCACGATCATGGGTCGTTTAGCGTTGTTGTTATTGACTGCCTGCCTGAGCGCCAGCGCTCTGGCGGCTGATGTCATCAAGGGCGAGCGTCAGGAAACCTTTGGCGACGTGACGGTGCACTACAACACCTTCAACTCGACGTACCTGCAACCGGACATCGCCAAGGCTGCCGAACTCATCCGCAGCAAGAATCAGGGCGTGATCAATGTCTCGGTGATCAAGGACGGCAAACCGCTGATCGCCAACGTCACCGGCACGGTCAAAGACCTCACCAGCCAGAGCGTGACGCTGACTTTCCGCCAGGTGACCGAACAGGGCGCGGTGTACTACATCGCCCAGTACCCGGTGGAACAGCAGGAAACCCGCACCTTTGAGATCAAGGTGCAGAACGGCGACAAGATCAACGCCATCAATTTCAACCAAGAACTCTTTCCCGGCGAATGATGAACATCAAGCAGCTCGTACTGGCCAGCCATAACGCCGGCAAACTCAAAGAACTTCAGGCCATGCTCGGCGACTCGGTGCAACTGCGCTCGATTGGCGAGTGGAGCAAGGTCGAGCCGGAAGAAACCGGCCTGTCGTTCGTCGAGAACGCGATCCTCAAGGCGCGCAACGCCGCACGGATTTCCGGGTTGCCGGCGCTGGCCGACGATTCCGGTCTGGCGGTGGATTTCCTCGGCGGTGCGCCGGGCATCTATTCCGCGCGTTATGCCGACGGCAAGGGCGATGCGGCGAACAACGCGAAACTGCTCGACGCCTTGAAGGATGTCCCGCAAGCCGAGCGCGGTGCGCAGTTCGTTTGCGTGCTGGCGCTGGTGCGTCACGCTGACGATCCGTTGCCGATCCTCTGCGAAGGCCTGTGGCACGGGCGGATTCTGACCGCTGCCAGCGGCGAACACGGTTTCGGTTATGACCCGCTGTTCTGGGTGCCGGAACGTGACGTGTCCAGCGCCGAACTGAGCCCGGCGGACAAGAACCAGATCAGCCACCGCGCCCGTGCAATGGATCTGCTGCGCCAGCGTCTGGGCTTGAAATGACCCGTGATTCTTCTGCGTCGTCGCTGATTGTCGGCGGCGCCGCCTCTTCGCCTCGGGCGCCGTTGCCGACGCTGCCGCCCCTGGCGCTGTACATCCACATCCCGTGGTGTGTGCGCAAATGCCCGTATTGCGACTTCAACTCGCACACTGCCAGCCCGGTGTTGCCGGAGCAGGAGTACGTTGACGCCTTGCTGGCCGATCTCGATCAGGATCTGCACGCCGTGTACGGGCGTGAAATCAGCTCGATCTTTTTTGGTGGCGGCACGCCGAGCCTGTTCAGCGCCGAAGCGCTTGGGCGTTTGCTCGAAGGCGTCGAGCAGCGCATTCCATTTGCTCATGACATTGAAATCACTCTGGAAGCCAATCCGGGCACCTTCGAACAAGAGAAGTTCGTCGCGTACCGCAAGCTGGGGATCAATCGCCTGTCGATCGGTATCCAGAGTTTTCAGCAGGAAAAACTCAAGGCGCTCGGCCGGATTCACAACGGTGACGAAGCGGTGCGTGCCGCCGGCATGGCGCGTCAGGCCGGGTTCGATAACTTCAACCTCGACTTGATGCACGGCTTGCCCGATCAGTCGCTGGACGATGCCTTGAGCGATCTGCGCCAGGCCATCGCGCTGAATCCGACGCACATCTCCTGGTATCAGCTGACGCTGGAGCCGAACACCGTGTTCTGGAATCAGCCGCCGGTGCTGCCGGAAGACGACACGTTGTGGGATATTCAAGAGGCCGGGCAAGCGCTGCTGGCCGAGCACGGTTACGCGCAGTATGAAGTCTCGGCGTATGCCCAGGCCGGGCGCCCGGCGCGGCATAACCTCAATTACTGGAGCTTCGGCGACTTCATCGGCATTGGCGCGGGAGCCCACGGCAAGCTGAGTCATCCGGACGGACGCATCGTGCGCACCTGGAAGACGCGTCTGCCGAAGGATTACCTGAATCCGGCGAAAAGCTTTCAGGCCGGCGAAAAAGCCCTGACCAATGACGAGATGCCGTTCGAGTTTCTGATGAACGCTTTGCGCCTGACCGCGGGCGTCGAATCGCGCCTGTATCCGGAGCGTACCGGCCTGTCGCTGGAAAGCCTCGCCGAAGGCCGGGCAGCGGCAGAACAAAGCGGTCTGTTGCAGGTCGAACCGTCACGTCTGGCGGCCACCGAGCGCGGACAGCTGTTCCTCAACGACTTGCTGCAACAATTTCTGAACTGAGCCCAACCTCAACTTCAGCCCCAAGGAAAAACCCATGGATTTGATACTCGACCTGCTCGCCACCGTCTCCCGCTGGAGCCGCAGCAACCTCTCGGAAATCGCTCTGGCCTTGGTGGGCTGCCTGCTGGTGCTGTTCGGTGCCGACTTCAAAGGCTGG
Source organism: Pseudomonas sp. NPDC085632 (assembly GCF_044541255.1). Classification (NCBI taxonomy): domain Bacteria; kingdom Pseudomonadati; phylum Pseudomonadota; class Gammaproteobacteria; order Pseudomonadales; family Pseudomonadaceae; genus Pseudomonas; species Pseudomonas sp. NPDC085632. Next base: position 26,766 of record NZ_JBITSX010000034.1, read on the forward strand.
GTCGAGCAACGCCTGGGCAGCATCGCCGGCGCCCTGCGCATACCGCTGATGTCGCTGCTGTGTGTGATCGGTAGCGGCGCGGCGCTGATTTACGCCACGCCGTGGGTGATCAAGGGCTTGAGCCAGTTCAACAACTACAGCCTGGCCCCCGTGCTGCTGGTAGTCCTCGTTCTCATCGGCGTAGTCGCCGACCGCCGCTAACCCCACAAACACCCCAAAACAACTGTGGGAGCAATGACAGGGAAGCTCATGAGTAAAAAACTGCTGGATGAGACGAGCAAATTTCTTAGCTACGTATTGCGCCACGAGCCTCAGGCGATTGGGCTGACGCTGGATTCGGAAGGCTGGGCAGATATCGAAGCAGTGATCAGCGGCGCTGCGCGTGATGGTCGAAACCTGGATCGTTCACTGATTGAAAACGTCGTAGCGAACAGCGACAAAAAGCGCTTTTCGATCTCGGAAGATGGCCAGTCCATTCGCGCCGTTCAGGGCCATTCGACGAAAAGCGTAGCGCTTCAACTGGAGGAAAAGCAGCCACCGAAAACGCTGTATCACGGTACGGCGACGCGCTTCATGGACTCTATCAACCAGCAAGGCTTGATCCCGGGATCGCGTCACCACGTGCATCTCTCGGCAGAATCCGCCACTGCCTCAGCCGTAGGGCAACGCTACGGAACCGTGGTAGTCCTGAAAGTCGCCGCGCAGCAAATGCAGGAGCAAGGCTTCAAGTTTTATCAGGCCGAAAATGGCGTCTGGCTGACAGAGCAAGTGCCAGTGCACTTCATTTCCACCCTGTAACTTCTGACGAAACCGAAAACAACTGTGGGAGCGAGCCTGCTCGCGAATACGGTGTGTCAGTCAACATCAACGTTGAATGAACATCCGCCTTCGCGAGCAAGCTAGCTCCCACAGTTTTTATTGCGTGATGCTTAAGCGAGTTTTTCGAACTTCAGATCCCACACGCCATGGCCAAGACGTTCGCCGCGGCGTTCAAACTTGGTGATGGGGCGTTCGGCCGGGCGTGGCACGCACTTGCCGTCTTCGGCGAGGTTGCGGTAGCCCGGGGCGACGTTCATCACTTCCAGCATGTATTCGGCGTACGGCTCCCAGTCGGTGGCCATGTGCAGAATGCCGCCGACCTTCAGCTTGCTGCGCACCAGTTCAGCGAACGACGCCTGAACGATACGACGCTTGTGGTGACGGCTCTTGTGCCATGGATCCGGGAAAAACAGCATCAGGCGATCGAGGCTGTTGTCGGCGATGCAGCGGTTGAGCACTTCGATCGCGTCGCAATCGTAGACGCGAAGGTTGGTCAGGCCCTGAGTCAGGGCGCCATTGAGCAGCGCGCCAACACCCGGACGGTGAACTTCAACACCGATGAAATCCTGATCCGGCGCCGCCGCAGCCATTTCCAGCAGCGAGTGGCCCATGCCGAAACCGATCTCCAGCGAGCGCGGTGCCGAACGGCCGAACACTTGATCGTAATCCACCGGCGCGTCTGCCAGCGGCAGCACGAACAGCGGCGTGCCTTGATCCAGACCTTTCTGCTGGCCTTCGGTCATGCGCCCGGCGCGCATCACGAAACTCTTGATGCGGCGGTGTTGGCGCTCGTCGCCTTCTTCCGTCTGGATAGGCGTGTCGTTCGATTCAGTCATCAATGGCTCTTACTTGATCAGACCATCCAGCGGCGAGGAGGCGCTGGCATAGAGTTTTTTCGGCATACGGCCAGCGAGGTAGGCCAGACGGCCTGCAACGATGGCATGTTTCATGGCTTCAGCCATCATCACCGGTTGCTGGGCGTGGGCGATGGCCGAGTTCATCAGCACCGCATCGCAACCCAGTTCCATGGCGATGGTTGCGTCGGACGCAGTGCCGACACCGGCATCGACCAACACAGGGATTTTCGCTTCTTCGAGGATGATCTGCAGGTTGTACGGATTGCAGATCCCCAGGCCGGAACCGATCAGACCGGCCAGCGGCATGACCGCGATGCAGCCGATTTCCGCCAGTTGACGGGCGATGATCGGGTCATCACTGGTGTAAACCATCACGTCAAAACCTTCCTTGACCAGCGTTTCCGCGGCCTTGAGGGTTTCAATGACGTTCGGGAACAGGGTCTTCTGGTCGGCCAGGACTTCCAGCTTCACCAGGTTGTGGCCGTCGAGCAGCTCACGGGCCAGGCGGCAAGTGCGCACGGCTTCGATGGCGTCGTAGCAACCGGCGGTGTTCGGCAGGAAGGTGTAGCGCTCCGGCGACAGCACGTCGAGCAGGTTCGGCTCGCCTTCGATCTGGCCCAGGTTGGTGCGGCGCACGGCGAAGGTGACGATTTCGGCACCCGAGGCTTCGATGGCCTGACGGGTTTCTTCCATGTCACGGTACTTGCCGGTACCGACCAGCAAACGCGACTGGTAAGTACGACCGGCCAGCACAAAAGGCTTGTCGCTACGAACGATGCTCATGGGGAATCCTCTTTAGGAGTGAGGGTCTTGCAGAATTCTGTGCCCTTGCGGACCACCCGATTAACCGCCGCCGATGGCGTGCACGACTTCGACGTTATCGCCGTCATTGAGCGTGGTGTCGGCATGCTGGCTGCGCGGGACGATATCCAGATTGAGCTCGACTGCCACCCGGCGTCCGGTCAGTTCCAGACGGGTGATCAGGGCCGCAACAGTTTCACCGTCGGGCAGTTCAAGGGATTCGCCGTTCAATTGAATGCGCATGCGTAATGCCGCCATCATTTTTGGGGGCTGGCATTCTAGCCCGATCATGACCTAAAGGTCAGCACCAAGCGTCAAGCGGTTGGTTGCAAGCGCCAGGCGGCGAGCCCGAGGCACAGCCAGCCGACCAGAAATGCCAGGCCACCGAACGGAGTAATAATGCCGAGTTTGCTGATGCCGGTGGTGGTCAGCACATACAGGCTGCCGGAGAACAGCAGAATACCGACGGTGAAGGAAACCCCAGCCCATGTCACCAGCCGGGTTTGAATTTGCGTGGCCAGCAGCGCTACACCGAACAGCGCCAGGGTATGCACCAGTTGATAGGTGACGCCGGTGTGGAAAATCGTCAGGTACTCAGGTGTCAGGCGGTTTTTCAGGCCATGGGCGGCGAATGCGCCCAAAGCGACGCCGGTAAAACCAAAAAAAGCGGCCAGCATCAAAAAGCCACGCAGCATGGGGAACTCCAGTCAGACGCGATCGGCAGGGTCTGTATAATGGCCCGCTCCACGGGTTCGGCCAAGCCATCTCTATGCTGCGTACTATTTTCCGTCGTCTCACGAAGGCCCTGCTCTGGTTCGCGGGCGGCAGCATCTTGCTGGTGCTGGTGTTTCGCTTCGTACCGCCGCCGGGCACGGCGTTGATGGTCGAGCGTAAAGTTGAATCCTGGGTCGATGGCGAGCCGATTGACCTGCAGCGCACGTGGAAACCATGGGACGAGATTTCCGATGACCTCAAAGTCGCGGTCATGGCCGGTGAGGATCAGAAGTTTCCGGAGCATTGGGGTTTTGACTTCAGTGCGATTCAGGCTGCCCTGGCGCACAACGAGCTGGGCGGCTCGATTCGCGGCGCCAGTACCTTGAGCCAGCAAGTATCGAAGAATCTGTTTCTGTGGGCCGGTCGCAGCTATCTGCGTAAAGGCCTGGAAGCGTGGTTTACGGCGCTGATCGAGGTGTTCTGGCCCAAACAGCGGATTCTTGAGGTGTACCTGAACAGCGTTGAGTGGGATGACGGGGTGTTTGGCGCCGAAGCTGCGGCCCGTCATCACTTTGGTGTCAGCGCGAAGTCGTTGTCACGGCAGCAGGCGAGTTATCTGGCTGCCGTTTTGCCAAACCCGCGAGTCTGGAGTGCCAGTCATCCGACCGCTTATGTATCGCGCCGGGCTGGATGGATTCGACAACAGATGAGTCAGTTGGGTGGGGACAGTTACTTGCTGGGGCTCAATGATTCACGACGCGCACCGTGGTCCCGATAGCCAGTCACTGTTTTTGTAGACACTGAAAATTCCTGTGGGAGCGGGCTTGCCCGCGATAGCGGTGATTCAGACAACATCTGCATGACTGACCCGACGCCATCGCTGGCAAGCCAGCTCCCACAGGGATTGATGCCACCCTGAAATATGCGCATAAAAAACGCCCCGATCATCGCTGATCGGGGCGTTTTTTATTGCCTGCTCGCCGGTTATGCGGCGATCGACAACTTGAGCTTGTTCATCGCGCTCTTCTCGAGCTGACGGATCCGCTCGGCTGACACGTTGTACTTCTGCGCCAGGTCGTGCAGCGTGGCTTTCTCTTCTGCCAGCCAACGCTGGTAGAGGATGTCACGGCTGCGTTCGTCCAGCACTTCCAGCGCTTCGTGCAGGTTGCTGTTGGAGTTGTCGCTCCAGTCGGCATCTTCCAGTTGACGGGCCGGGTCGTACCGGTGGTCTTCCAGGTAGTTGGCCGGCGACTGGAAAGCGCTGTCGTCGTCGGCTTCAGCAGCCGGGTCGAAGGCCATGTCATGGCCGGTCAGGCGACTTTCCATCTCGCGCACTTCCCGCGGCTCGACGCCGAGGCTTTCCGCCACGCGGTGGACTTCCTCGTTGTTCAGCCACGCCAGACGTTTTTTCTGGCTGCGCAGGTTGAAGAACAGCTTGCGCTGGGCCTTGGTGGTCGCGACTTTCACAATGCGCCAGTTGCGCAGGATGAACTCGTGAATTTCCGCCTTGATCCAGTGCACGGCGAACGACACCAGACGCACACCCATTTCCGGGTTGAAGCGCTTCACGGCCTTCATCAGGCCGACGTTACCTTCCTGGATCAGGTCAGCCTGAGCCAGACCGTAGCCGGAATAGCTACGGGCAATGTGTACGACAAAACGCAGGTGGGCGAGCACCATCTGCCGAGCCGCCCCCAAATCCTGCTCATAGTAGAGACTCTCGGCCAGTTCACGCTCCTGCTCCGGCGTCAGCAATGGAATGCTGTTGACGGTGTGCACGTAGGCTTCCAGGTTCGCACCCGGAACCAACGCATACGCAGGCTGCAAAGAATTGGTCATACGAAAAAACCTCCCACTTACATACTCGTGCCTCTCGGCACTGCGAAAAATTGACCGGGAATTCAAGTGCAAGTTCCCAAAAAAACCGCAAGGTCAATCACGCGCAAAAAAGATTCTACTTCGGCGCCAGCTCCCTGAGATGACGTGCGACTGCAATCCATGCACCGATATAACCCAACAGCACCGCGCCAAGCAAGAGCGACAGACCATCGGCAACTGGCACTCCGGCCAGCGCGAAATCACTGCCGTACAAACCGGCCAGCCCAACCACCGCGTCGTTCAGCCAGTTCAGGCCAAACGCCAATACACCCCAGGACAACAGTCCCGCACCGAAGCCATACAGCGCGCCCATATAAAGGAAGGGACGTCGCACATAGCTGTCAGTGCCGCCGACGAGTTTAATCACTTCTATCTCGGTGCGGCGGTTTTCAATATGAAGACGAATGGTATTGCCTATCACCAAAAGTAATGCAGAAACCAAAAGCACCGTCAGACCGAAAACAAAACGGTCGCCAAGTTTGAGGATGGCAGCCAGACGCTCGACCCAGACTAGATCAAGTTGCGCCTGTTGTACCTTGGGCAGCTCGGAAAGTTTTTGTCTTAATGCTTCCAGCGTCGGCTTGTCGACTTCGTTCGGCGTCACCAGCACAACGCCCGGCAGCGGGTTCTCCGGCAGCTCGCGCAGGGCTTCACCCAGCCCAGACTGCTGCTGGAACTCTTCCAGCGCCTGATCACGGCCGACATATTCAGCATCAGCTACGCCGGGCATGCCTTTGATCTGTTCACGCAAAGACTCGCCCTGTTCCGGGCTGGCGTCGAGTTGCAGGTACAGCGAGATCTGCGCCGCTCGCTGCCACGAGCCGCCCAGACGCTCGACGTTGTTGAGCAGCAGCGACAAGCCCATCGGCAGGCTCAGCGCCACGGCCATCACCATGCAGGTGAAGAAACTGCCGATTGGCTGTTTGCCAAGGCGACGCAGGCTGTCGAGCAGGCTGGCGCGATGGCTTTCGACCCAGGCACGGAACAGCGTGGCGAAGTCCGGGCCATCGTCTTCGTCGTGTTTTTTCTTCTTCGGTGGTTGCGGATCGGCGGCTTTCGGGGCCACGCGTTCGGAAACCTTCGGACTGCGTGTCGCACTCATTCTCCGGCCTCCCCGTCGCCAATCAATCGGCCGCGTTGCAGGGTCAGCATGCGGTGACGCATGCGCGCGATCAGTGCCAGGTCGTGACTGGCGATCAGCACGCTGGTGCCCAGACGGTTGATGTCTTCGAACACGCCCATGATTTCCGCCGCCAGACGCGGGTCGAGGTTACCGGTCGGTTCGTCCGCCAGCAGCAAGGCCGGACGGTGAACGATGGCGCGAGCAATACCGACACGCTGCTGCTGACCGGTGGACAGGTCGCCCGGGTACAGATCGGTTTTATCCGAAAGTGCCACGCGCTCCAGCGCCGAATCGACACGCTTGGCGATTTCGGCTTTGGACAGCCCGAGAATCTGCAGCGGCAACGCGACGTTGTTGAACACCGTGCGATCGAACAGCAACTGGTGATTCTGGAACACCACGCCGATCTGCCGGCGCAGAAACGGAATCTGCGCGTTGCTGATGGTGCTCAGGTCTTGCCCGGCCAACAGCAGTTTGCCGCTGGTCGGGCGTTCCATCGCCAGCAACAGGCGCAACAGGGTGGATTTACCGGCACCGGAGTGGCCGGTGACAAACAAGAACTCGCCACGACGGACTCGAAAGCTCAGCTCATGCAAGCCGACGTGACCGTTCGGGTAGCGTTTACCGACCTGTTCGAAACGAATCATGAACGCTCCCGCTCGGCAAACAGTGCCTGGACAAAGGGTTCGGCTTCAAAGGTACGCAAATCGTCGATGCCTTCACCGACGCCGATGTAGCGGATCGGCAGACCGAATTGTTTGGCCAAGGCGAAAATCACCCCGCCCTTGGCGGTACCGTCGAGCTTGGTCAGCGCCAGGCCGGTCAGTTCGACGGTCTGGTTGAATTGCTTGGCCTGGTTGATGGCGTTCTGGCCAGTACCGGCGTCGAGCACCAGCAGCACTTCGTGCGGCGCGTCGGCGTCGAGCTTGCCGATTACGCGGCGAACCTTCTTCAGCTCTTCCATCAGGTTGTCTTTGGTGTGCAGACGACCGGCGGTGTCAGCGATCAACACGTCGATGCCACGGGCCTTGGCGGCCTGCACGGCGTCGAAGATCACCGAAGCCGAGTCGGCGCCGGTGTGCTGGGCGATGACCGGGATCTTGTTGCGCTCGCCCCAGACCTGCAATTGCTCTACGGCAGCGGCGCGGAAGGTGTCACCGGCAGCGAGCATGACTTTCTTGCCTTCCAGTTGCAGCTTCTTCGCCAGTTTGCCGATGGTGGTGGTCTTGCCGGCGCCGTTGACGCCCACCACCAGAATCACGAACGGCTTGTTCTGCGAGGCGATTTTCAGCGGTTGTTCGACCGGTTTGAGCATCGCGGCCAGTTCGGCCTGCAGGGATTTGTACAACGCGTCGGCGTCGGCCAATTCTTTGCGGGCGACCTTTTGGGTCAGGCGCTGGATGATCTGCGTGGTGGCTTCGACGCCGACGTCGGCGGTCAGCAGACGGGTTTCGAGGTCGTCGAGCAGATCGTCGTCAATGGTTTTGCGGCCGAGGAACAGACTGGCCATGCCCTCGCCGATGCTCGCGCTGGTTTTCGACAGGCCCTGCTTGAGGCGGGCGAAGAAACCGGCTTTGGTTTCTTCAGTGCGCGGGGCTTCGACTGGGGCCTCGGCAACCACTTCGCCTGGCACAACTGGCGCCGCAGCGACAGGTGCAGGCTCGGGCTCGGGTTGTTGAATGGCCGGGGCAACGGGGGCGACAACGACCGGAGCAACAGGCTCAGGAACAATAGTTTCAGCAACCACAGGTTCTGCAATAACAGGTTCTGCAACAACCCGCGCAGGTTCGACAACAGCTGCCGGAGCAACTTCAGCCACAAACGCGGCAGGCGCAGGAATCACTGGCGTGATGTGCGGCGCAGCCTCTTCAACCAGTGCCACTGGCTCTTCGGCCACCGGCAAAGTCAGCCAAGGCGCGGCCGGAGGAGTCAGCGGCAACTCAGCCGCCACAGGCACTTCAGGCTCGGGATCTGGCTCTACCGGTTGCAGCACCGGCTCGGCAATCGGCAGCACAATCGGTGCCGGCTCTTCTTCTATGACTGGAGCCGGCGCCGGGGCGGGCTCAGGAATCACCGGCGGCTGTTCGACGACGGGTTCCTGCGGTTTCTTACGCAGCCATCCGAACAGGCTTTTCTTCTCGCCAGCCGCAGCTGGGGTCTTCTTGTCGTCGTTGGAACCAAACATGGAGGACGGCTATCTCACGGTAGCGACGCGCCATAAGGGCGCCCCGGCAAATAAATATTCGATGCAGAACAGACTGTGTTTCACCCAGCTTGTTCACGCGCAACATTTTGTCGAGGCGCTACAGGCACCTCAAAGGTCGATTAATACGAAGGACTGGAACGGCATCGTCGGCGAAAACGCAGAGTTTAGCTGACAAACTCAAAGCTTCTGCCGGGAACCCATACAACCTATCGACCGATCAGTGGCTTGATAGGCGTGGCCGCCAGTAAAACGGATCAGTATCCTAGCACCTCCTCGCCCGCCTAGGCTAAGACCAAGCGGGCAGCCCAACAGGTTAAAAAACGAATGAATGCTCTAGCCCGCCGCGCTGCCGGCCTGCTGCTCAGCACAGTCTGCCTGCCCCTTTCGGCCTTGGCGGCCGACCCGCAACCGACCCACGAATTCACCCTCGACAACGGCCTCAAGGTCGTTGTGCGCGAAGACCATCGCGCGCCGGTGGTTGTCTCGCAGGTCTGGTACAAGGTCGGCTCCAGCTACGAAACCCCGGGCCAGACCGGTCTGTCCCACGCGCTTGAGCACATGATGTTCAAGGGCAGCGAGAAAGTCGGCCCCGGCGAAGCCTCGCTGATCCTTCGCGATTTGGGCGCCGAAGAGAACGCTTTCACCAGCGACGACTTCACCGCTTATTACCAGGTGCTGGCTCGCGACCGTCTGGGCGTAGCCTTCGAACTGGAAGCCGACCGCATGGCCAATCTGCGCCTGCCGGCCGACGAGTTCGCCAAGGAAATCGAAGTCATCAAGGAAGAGCGCCGCTTGCGCACCGATGACAAACCGATGTCCAAGGCCTACGAACGCTACAAGGCCATGGCCTACCCGGCCAGCGGCTACCACACGCCGACCATCGGCTGGATGGCCGACCTCGACCGGATGAAGGTTGAAGAGCTGCGCCACTGGTACCAATCCTGGTACGTGCCGAACAACGCCACGTTGGTAGTAGTCGGCGACGTCACCCCGGACGAAGTGAAAACCCTCGCCCAACGCTATTTCGGCCCGATCGCCAAGCGCGACGTGCCACCGGCGAAAAAGCCACTGGAACTGGCCGAACCGGGCGAACGCCAGATCACCCTGCACGTGCAGACACAACTGCCTAGCCTGATGCTCGGTTTCAACGTGCCCAGCATTGCCACCGCTGAAGACAAACGCTCGGTCAACGCCCTGCGCCTGATCTCGGCGCTGCTCGACGGCGGTTACAGCGGGCGCATCCCGACGCAACTGGAGCGCGGCGAAGAACTGGTCTCTGGCGGTTCGTCGAGCTACGACGCCTACACCCGTGGCGACAGCCTGTTCACCCTGTCGGCAACCCCGAACACGCAGAAGAAAAAGACCATGGCGCAGGCCGAGGCCGGCCTGTGGAAACTGCTGGAGCAGCTGAAAACCACCGCGCCGTCCGCCGAAGAACTTGAGCGCGTGCGTGCACAAGTGATCGCCGGTCTGGTGTTCGAACGTGATTCGATCACCAGCCAGGCCACCGCCATCGGCCAGCTGGAAACAGTCGGTCTGTCGTGGAAGTTGATGGACACCGAACTCGCCGATCTGGAAAGCGTCACCCCGCAAGACATCCAGAACGCCGCCAAGCTGTATTTCACCCGCGAACGTCTCAGCGTCGCCCATGTCCTGCCACTGGAGACGACTCATGAGTAAGCGCAAATCCCCACGCCTGCTGCTCGGCCTGATCGCCGTGGCGGTGATCGGCTCTGCCGCGCTGTACCTGACGCCAGGCGCTGACAGCAAGGCCAGCGAAGCACTGGATAACGCAAAGACCAGCCAGAAGCTGCAATCGCTGGCCGAACTCGACGGCAAAGCCCCGGCCAGCCGCAAACTCGATGTGCAAACCTGGAACACCGCCGAAGGCGCCAAGGTGCTGTTCGTCGAAGCCCATGAGTTGCCGATGTTCGACATGCGCCTGATCTTCGCCGCCGGCAGCAGCCAGGACGGCAGCGCGTCGGGTCTGGCGGTGCTGACCAACGCGATGCTCAACGAAGGTGTCGCCGGTAAAGATGTCGGCGCCATCGCGCAGGGCTTTGAAGGCCTGGGTGCGGATTTCGGCAACGGTGCTTTCAAGGACATGGCGCTGGCTTCGCTACGCAGTCTGAGTGCGACCGAGCAACGTGAACCGGCACTGAAGCTGTTCTCGGAAGTGGTCGGCAAACCGACCTTCCCGGCCGACTCGTTCTCGCGCATCAAGAACCAGATGCTCGCCGGTTTCGAATACCAGAAACAGAACCCCGGCAAACTCGCCAGCCTTGAACTGATGAAACGTCTGTACGGCGATCATCCGTACGCGCATTCGAGCGACGGCAATCCGCAAAGTGTGCCGAAAATCACCCTCGCGCAATTGCGTGAATTCCACGCCAAGGCCTACGCCGCTGGCAACGTGGTGATCGCGCTGGTCGGCGACCTGTCGCGTGCGGAGGCCGAGGCGATTGCCAATCAGGTTTCCAGCGCACTGCCCAAAGGCCCGGCGCTGGCGAAGATCGCGCAGCCGCAGGAACCGAAGGCCAGCACGGGCCATATCGAATTCCCGTCGAAGCAGACCAATCTGATGATCGCGCAACTGGGCATCGACCGTGACGACCCGGATTACGCGGCGCTGTCGATGGGCAACCAGATACTCGGTGGCGGTGGTTTCGGCACGCGCCTGATGAGCGAAGTGCGCGAGAAACGCGGCCTGACCTACGGCGTGTACTCGGCTTTCAGCCCGATGCAGGCGCGTGGCCCGTTCATGATCAACCTGCAGACCCGCGCGGAAATGAGCGAAGGCACCCTGAAACTGGTGCAGGACGTACTCGCCGATTACCTGAAAACCGGGCCGACGCAGAAAGAACTCGACGACGCCAAGCGCGAATTGGCCGGCAGCTTCCCGCTGTCCACCGCGAGCAACGCCGATATCGTTGGCCAGCTCGGCGCGATGGGCTTCTATAATCTGCCGCTGAGCTACCTGGATGATTTCATGCGTCAGTCGCAAAGCCTGACCGTGGAACAAGTCCGCGACGCCCTGAACAAACACTTGAGCACGGACAAAATGGTCGTCGTCACCGCTGGACCGACCGTGCCGCAAAAGCCGTTACCGGCCCCATCTGATAAACCTGCCGAGCAACCGCTCGGGGTTCCGGAGCATTAATGGCGACTCGTTCCCCAAAAAAACCTGCGCACAACGTCCACAACGGTGTGAACCAGTTGCGCATCATTGGTGGCCAATGGCGCAGCCGCAAGCTGAGCTTCCCCGATGCGCCGGGCCTGCGCCCGACGCCGGATCGCGTGCGTGAAACCCTGTTCAACTGGCTCGCGCCTTACGTTGAAGGGGCAAAGGTGCTCGACCCGTTCGCCGGCAGCGGCGCGCTGTTTCTCGAAGCGCTGTCGCGTGGCGCGGCCATGGGCCAGGCGCTGGATGCCAGCAACATTGCGGTGTCCAGCCTGAAAGAACACCTCGGTACCCTGCGTTGCACCAACGGCCAGGTGCAGACCGCCGACGCCTTGCGTTATCTGGAAACCCAGACCGCCAGCGCGTTCGATCTGGTGTTCCTCGACCCACCGTTCAATCAGAACTTGCTGCCGGCTGTTTGCACCTTGCTCGAAGAGCGTCAGTGGCTGGCGACCGACTCGTGGATCTACACTGAAAGCGAAACGGCGCCATCGACGCTGGGCCTGCCGGGCAACTGGCGCCTGCACCGCGAGCAGAAATCCGGCCGGGTTTACTACGCGCTGTGGCAACGTACGGCAGAGATCGCCGGTTAACCGACCGGTCTGAATCAGCGGCGTCCCGTCCAATGGGGTCGCCGCTCTGCATCGAGAACCATCGTGTCCGCCTCTTCAGAACGCTTCACCCCCGCCCTCGGCCTCGGCAATCCGCACCTGCAAACCTTGTGGGGACCGCTGTGGCGCAAAACCGTGCATATCGAACGTGAGCGCGAGCGCCTGTGGCTTGAGGATGGCGACTTTCTCGACCTCGACTGGCACGGCCCGCACACCGCCGATGCACCACTGGTGCTGGTGCTGCATGGACTGACCGGCTCTTCCAATTCGCCTTATGTCGCTGGCATCCAGAAAGCCTTGGCCGATCAAGGCTGGGCCAGTGTCGCGCTGAACTGGCGCGGCTGCTCGGGCGAGCCGAATCTGCTGCCACGCAGCTATCACTCCGGTGCCAGCGAAGACCTCGCCGAAACCATAAAGCACCTGCGCGCCAAGCGACCGTTGGCACCGTTGTATGCCGTCGGCTATTCCCTGGGTGGCAATGTGCTGCTCAAGCACTTGGGCGAAACCGGCAGCGCCAGTGGTGTGCTCGGCGCGGTCGCGGTGTCGGTACCGTTTCGCCTCGACCAATGCGCCGACCGCATCGGCCAGGGATTTTCCAAGGTCTATCAGGCCCACTTCATGCGCGAGATGGTCGCCTATATCAAAAACAAACAACGGCAGTTTCAGCATGACGGTCGAGAAGACGGACTCGCCGCGCTGGCAGCCCTCGGTTCGCTGGAAAACATGCGCACGTTCTGGGATTTCGATGGCCGGGTGACCGCGCCGTTGCACGGCTTCAATGGTGCCGAGGATTACTATCGCCGTGCTTCGAGCCGTTACTTCCTCGGCGAAATCCGCACACCGACCCTGATCATTCAGGCGGCGGACGATCCGTTCGTGTTCCCGCACAGTTTGCCGCAGGCCAGTGAGCTATCGGCCTCGACTGTCTTCGAGTTGCAGGCACGCGGCGGACATGTTGGCTTCGTCGATGGCTCGCTGCGCCAGCCCGGTTACTATCTGGAACGACGCATCCCGCAGTGGCTGACGCGCGTGCCCGCATGAGCGATCAGGGCGAGTCGATCCGCTTCTGGCAAACCGCGCCGCTGGCCGGGGTCGAGTTGTTGTCGGCACGCTACATCGAGCATCGCTTCGCCCCGCATGTCCACGACGGATTCGTGATCGGCATGATCATGGCCGGTGCCCAGCGCTACCGTTATCGCGGTGCCGAGCATTTGGCCGGCAGCGGCACACTGGTGTTGATCAATCCGGACGAGCTGCACACCGGGCACAAGGGCACCGAGGACGGCTGGCTGTACCGGGCGTTTTATCCCGATACTTCACAGATCGTTTCGCTGCTGGATGAGCTGGAGCTGTCCACCACGAGTCTGCCGGCGTTCGGCGCCACGCTGTATCGCGATGCAGATCTGGTCAACGGCTTTGCGCAATTGCATCGTTTGCTCGAAAGCCCCGCCACCGCGTTACAACAGCAGACGGTGTGGCGCGAGATGATGTTGCTGCTGTTGCAGCGCCATGCGGCAGTGCCGGTGCCCGGTCGAGCCGGCAAGGAACACCGCGCGGTGCTGTTGGGCAAAGAGTTGTTGCACGCGCAACTGGCGGCGCCACCGTCACTGGAAGAACTGGCGGCGGCGGTGAATCTGTCACCCTTCCATTTCGCCCGAGTGTTCCGCCGAGCAACCGGTATGCCCCCGCACACCTGGCTGATGCAGCAACGCATCGCCCAGGCTCGTGCACTTCTACAACATGGCTGCCTGCCGGTAGAGGTCGCCACGCGACTGGGCTTCGCCGACCAGAGCCATTTGAGCCGGCAATTCAAACAGGCTTATGGTGTCGGACCCGCCGCGTACCGCAGCGCCCGGATGGAAAGCTAAAAGATCGCAGCCTTCGGCAGCTCCTACAGGGAGATGCATTCCAATGTAGGAGCTGCCGAAGGCTGCGATCTTTTGATCTTATTCGCCGGTGGCGATACCGCGCGAAGGCTCGTTGATCCACTCGCTCCACGATCCGGCGTATAACGAACCCAACGGATAACCCGCAAGGCACAACGCAAACAGGTTGTGACACGCCGTCACGCCAGAACCGCAATAGGCAACCAGATCCGCTGGCGAACGCTCGCCGAGCTTCGCGGCAAAACGCTGCTTGAGTTGATCCGCTGGCAGGAATCGCCCGTCGCTGCCGAGGTTGTCGGTGAACGCCGCGCATTGCGCACCCGGAATGTGCCCGGCAATCGGATCGATCGGCTCGACCTCGCCTTTGAAACGCGGCAAACCCCGGGCATCGATCAATGTCAGTTTCGGTTGGCCAAGGCGTTGCTGTAATTGTTCGGCGCTGAGCAGGAGACTCATGTCCGGTTGACCACTGAAAGTACCGTGACTGACTGCGGGCGCATCCAGACTCAGCGGCAACCCCGCCGCATGCCACGCCTTGAGCCCGCCATCGAGAATGAACACACCATCGCGCTTGCCCAGCCACGCCAGCAACCACCACGCCCGCGCGGCGTAGGCACAGGGACCGTCGTCGTACAAAACCACATCGCTGTCATTGTTGATGCCCCAGGCTTGCAGACGCTCGATCAGCGCCGCCGGCTCGGGCAGTGGATGACGTCCGGTCACGCCTTTGACCACGGTACCGCTGAGGTCACGTTCAAGATCGGCGAAGCTCGCCCCGGCAATGTGCCCTTCGGCATAGCTGCGCTGGCCGTAGTCCGGGTCTTCGAGGGCAAAACGACAATCGAGAATCACCAGCCCCGGCTGCGCCTTGCGGGCATCCAGTGCTTCGGGGCTGATCAGTTGCGCAATCGGCATAGCGGGCTCCTGAGGGATTTCAACAGAACGGTTTATTTCACGTCTTCGAGGGCTTGGGCCAGCGGCACGTAGAACTCCTCGAACAACGCATTGACCTCGTCACGCGCCTGCTCGGTGACAAACCCGGCTTCCAGCACCAGCACCTGGTACACGCCACGTTTAATGGCCTGCTCACTGAGGTGGTTGGAGTTTTCGCGGGTGGTGCACAGGAAGCGCACCCACGACGTCAGGATGATCCAGGCATTGAGGGTCAGGGATTCGATCTGCACGCGGTCCATATCGAGAATCCCGGCGGCGACAAAACCTTCGTAGATCGCCGCGCCCTGAATCACGCAGCGCTGGGAAAAGCGCCGATAACGGGCGGCCAGCTCCGGGTCGCTGTCGAGCAGATGCTCCAGATCACGGTGCAGAAAACGGTAGCGCCACATCGCCGAAAGCAGTTCCTTGAGATAGAAACGCTTGTCCTCGACTGTCGCCGCGCGCCCCTGCGGAGGGCGCAGAAAGCTGTCGACCAGGCTTTCGTACTCACTGAACAACACGGCGATGATCGCCTGCTTGTTGGGGAAGTGGTAGTACAGGTTGCCCGGAGAAATCTCCATGTGGGCGGCAATGTGATTGGTGCTGATGCTGCGCTCGCCCTGTTGATTGAACAGCTCAAGGCTGTTCAGCACGATACGCTCGCTGGTTTTTATTCGTGGGGCCATGGCTTGAGCTTTAATTCAGAGTGCGTTGGGGAGCATCTTACGACCTAACCGGAAATGGATAAAACACTGCAGTGCAAGGAAGTCATTTGACTTTATAGAGCATAGACTCTAAAAAGTTCATCACTACAATAAATCCGGAGCAGACCATGACTGCCGACATCGCTTACCTGCAAACGCTGCAACAACCCCTGGCAGAGCTGGACCGGTTGTTCGAGGCGCAGCGGGCCGCGTATGCCGCGAACCCGATGCCACCCGCCGCCCAACGCCAGCAATGGCTCAAAGCGCTGAGCGATTTGCTGAGCAACGAACGTCAGGCATTGATCGAGGCGATCAGCTCCGATTTCAGTCATCGCAGCGCCGATGAAACCCTGCTCGCCGAGCTGATGCCGAGCTTGCACGGCATTCATTACGCCAGCCGTCATCTCAAAGGCTGGATGAAAGCCTCGCGGCGCAAGGTCGGTATTGCGTTCCAGCCAGCGTCGGCGAAAGTGGTGTATCAGCCTCTGGGCGTCGTCGGCGTCATCGTGCCGTGGAATTACCCGCTGTATCTGGCGGTCGGCCCGCTGGTCGGCGCCTTGGCGGCAGGCAACCGGGTGATGCTCAAACTCAGTGAATCGACCCCGGCCACCGGCTTGTTGATGAAAGCGTTGCTGGCGAGAATTTTCCCCGAAGACCTGGTCTGCGTGGTGCTCGGTGAAGCCGACATCGGCGTGGCGTTCTCCCGCCTGCGCTTCGATCATTTGCTGTTTACCGGCGCCACCAGCATCGGCAAACACGTGATGCGCGCCGCCGCCGAAAACCTCACTCCGGTGACACTGGAACTGGGCGGCAAGTCGCCGGCTATCGTCTCCCGTGATGTGCCGCTCAAGGATGCTGCCGAGCGCATCGCCTTCGGTAAAACCCTCAACGCCGGGCAGACCTGCGTCGCCCCGGATTACGTACTGGTCCCGGAAGAGCGTGTCGGTGCTTTCGTCGAAGCCTATCGCCAGGCCGTGCACGGTTTTTATCCGACACTCACCGACAATCCGGACTACACGGCGATCATCAACGAACGCCAACTGGCGCGGCTCAACGGCTACGTCAGCGACGCCACCAGCAAGGGCGCGCTGCTGATCCCGCTGTTCGAGCAGGGTCAAGGCCGGCGCATGCCGCACAGCGTGCTGCTGAATGTCAGCGATGAGATGACGGTGATGCAGGACGAAATCTTCGGGCCGCTGCTGCCGATCGTGCCGTATCAGGATCTGGAGCAGGCATTCGCTTACATCAATCAGCGGCCACGTCCTCTGGCTCTTTACTACTTTGGCTACGACAAACGCGAACAGAACCGCGTGCTGCACGAAACCCATTCCGGCGGTGTGTGCCTGAACGACACCTTGCTGCATGTGGCTCAGGACGACATGCCGTTCGGCGGCATCGGCGCTTCGGGCATGGGCCACTACCACGGTCACGAAGGTTTCCTGACCTTCAGCAAAGCCAAGGGGGTGCTGATTAAACAGCGGTTCAACGCAGCCAGACTGATTTACCCGCCCTACGGCAAATCGATTCAGAAACTGATCCAGAAGCTGTTCATTCGCTAAACCTTCGTCACCGCCGGGTAATAAAAACAATGCACCCAAGCCTGACCGAAACACCTGCACTGTCCCGCCGTGGTTTGCTGAAATTCAGTCTCGGCGCCACGGCATTCCTCGCCACCGCCGGACTCGGCGCCAGCCTCAGCGGCTGCTCGTCGAGCGTCGCGGCCAACGGTTTTGTCTCGTTGCGTGACGGCGACCTGCTGTTTTTGCGCGCACTGATCCCGGTGATGCTCGACGGCGCCGTGGCAGCCGAGAAGCTGCCGGACGCTGTTGAGGGTACGCTCAAGTCGCTGGACTACAGTCTCGATCACCTGTCGCCGGAAATGCTCAAACTCACCCGGCAACTGTTCGACGTCCTCGGCATGGCGGTGACGCGCGGGCCACTCACCGGGATCTGGGGCAGTTGGGAAAATGCCAGCCCGGAGGCCATGCGCCATTTCCTTGATCGCTGGGAAAACAGTTCATTGAGTTTGTTGCGTATGGGCCATAGCTCGCTGCAACAGATGGTGATGATGGCTTGGTACACACGCACCGAATCGTGGGGACATTGCGGCTATCCCGGTCCGCCTACCGTTTGAGATCGGCGGCGCGGCCTTCGCGAGCAAGCTCGCTCCCACAGGGGTTCGCATTCCAATGTGGGAGCGTGCTTGCTCGCGAAGGGGCCAGCCGCCACACCCAGCATCCAGAATAATAAAGAGAACCTGATCGATGCCCGTACCCGACCCGTTCCGCGAAGGCCTCGCCCGAGGCTGGAAAACCTACAACGGCGCACAGCTGAGCGACGACCTGACCCTGGAAGCCGACGTCGCGATCATCGGCAGCGGCGCCGGTGGCGGCACCACGGCGGAAATCCTTAGCGCTGCCGGCTACAAAGTCCTGCTGATCGAAGAAGGCCCGCTGAAAACCAGTTCCGACTTCAAAATGCTCGAAGACAAGGCCTACAGCAGCCTCTATCAGGAAGGCATCGGCCGCATGAGCAAGGACGGCGCGATCACAATCCTGCAGGGGCGCGCGGTTGGCGGTACGACGCTGATCAACTGGACATCGAGTTTCCGCACCCCGGAGCCGACCCTTGAACACTGGGCCAAAGAACACAACGTCAAGGGCCATAGCCCCGCCGAGATGGCGCCGTGGTTCGAGAAAATGGAACAGCGCCTCGGCGTCGCCCCGTGGATGGTCCCGCCCAATGCCAACAACGACGTGATCCGCAAAGGCTGCGAACAACTCGGTTACAGCTGGCATGTGATTCCGCGCAATGTGCGCGGCTGCTGGAACCTCGGGTACTGCGGCATGGGCTGCCCGACCAACGCCAAGCAATCGATGATGGTCACGACCATTCCGGCGACGCTGGAAAAGGGTGGCGAGCTGCTTTATCTGGCCCGCGCCGAGAAACTGCTGATCAACGGCGACAAAGTCACCGGCCTGCAATGCGTGGCGATGGATGAGCGTTGCGTCGAACCGACCGGGCGCACAATCCACGTCAAGGCGCGGCATTACGTTTTGGCCGGTGGCGGCATCAACAGCCCGGCGCTGTTGCTGCGTTCGGACGCTCCGGATCCGCATAAAACCCTGGGGAAGCGTACCTTCCTGCACCCGGTGAACATGTCCGCCGCGCGCTTCGACGAAGTCATCAATCCGTTTTACGGGGCGCCGCAGTCGATCTATTCCGATCATTTCCAATGGAAGGACGGCACCACCGGACCGATGGCCTTCAAACTGGAAGTACCGCCGCTGCATCCGGCGTTGGCCGCGACGCTGCTTGGCGGTTTTGGTGAGGAAAGTGCGCAACACATGGCTGACCTGCCGCACACCCACGCCATGCTGGCCTTGCTGCGCGACGGTTTTCACCCGGACAGCACGGGCGGTGCAATCGAGTTGCGGGGCGATGGTTCGCCGGTGCTCGACTACCAGGTTTCGCCCTATGCCTGGGAAGGCTTGCGCCGGGCGTTTCACGTCATGGCCGAAATCCAGTTTGCCGGCGGGGCGAAATCGGTAATGCCGATGCACGCCGACGCCCGTTACGTGAAAACCCTGGCTGAAGCGCGCACGCTGATCGACGGTTTGAGCCTTGAGCTTTATCGCACGCGACTGGGCAGCGCGCATGTCATGGGCGGCTGCGCGATGGGTGAAGAGCCGAAAAGCGCCGTCACCGACAGTCTCGGCCGGCATCATCAACTGGCTAATCTGTCGATCCATGACGGCTCGCTGTTCCCCACCAGCATCGGCGCCAACCCGCAGCTGTCGGTGTATGGCCTGACCGCGCAACTGGCGACATCCCTCGCCGATCGGCTGAGAAACCCGTGAAAAAACCAATTATTGCCATCGTCTATAGTGCTTTCTTACCCAACAGGCGACTTGGCCGACCGGGACGGCTGCGATACCATCCGACTCCCCAACGGACTCCCGCCAGGACGACGCGATGAACCGAGTGTTGTACCCAGGTACCTTCGACCCTATTACCAAGGGCCATGGCGATCTGGTCGAACGCGCCTCGCGCCTGTTCGATCACGTGATTATTGCGGTCGCTGCCAGCCCGAAGAAAAACCCGCTGTTCCCATTGGAACAACGGGTCGAACTGGCTCGCGAGGTCACCAGACACCTGCCGAACGTGGAAGTGGTCGGCTTCTCGACGCTGCTGGCGCATTTCGCCAAAGAGCAGAACGCCAATGTGTTCCTGCGTGGTTTGCGCGCGGTGTCGGACTTCGAATACGAATTTCAGCTGGCCAACATGAATCGCCAGTTGGCTCCGGATGTGGAGAGCCTGTTTCTCACCCCGTCCGAGCGTTATTCGTTCATTTCCTCGACGCTGGTGCGGGAAATTGCCGCGCTGGGCGGCGATATCAGCAAATTCGTCCACCCCGCCGTGGCTGACGCGCTGACCCTACGCTTCAAGAAGTAGGAGCTGTCGAAGGCTTGGGCTGCGATCTTGGCTTTTGATTGCAGCCCTTGATCGCAGCAACGTGCACTGCGCTCGCCAATGCGGCACAATTGCGCGCATTGATTTATAGCGCCCGGGCCTGCCGCCCCGGCTGGAGTTAGCATGTCCCTGATCATCACCGACGATTGCATCAACTGCGACGTCTGCGAACCCGAGTGCCCGAACGCCGCCATCTCCCAGGGCGAAGAGATCTACGTGATCGACCCGAACCTGTGCACCCAATGCGTCGGCCACTACGACGAACCGCAATGCCAACAGGTTTGCCCGGTGGATTGCATTCCGCTGGACGAGGCGCATCCGGAGACTGAAGAACAGTTGATGGAGAAGTACCGCATCATCACCGGCAAGGCCTAAGCCTTCAGCGTCCGTTCGGGCCTCTTCGCGAGCAGGCTCGCTCCCACATTTGAAATGCGTTCCAATGTGGGAGCGAGCTTGCTCGCGAAAGGGCCGTCAGCCACACAGCAAAACCCTGATCAGCTCACTCGCGCTGCTCAAACCCTTCCCCGATACACCCCAGGCACCGCACAAAAGCGGCTTTCGCCGGATCCACCACCAACGCCTGCCCCGCATCGCCCACCCCGCCACCCAGTGCGGTAAACGGCAACGACACGACAAACGCCCCCGCACCGATCACCGTCGCCACCACCAATAAAGGTCGGGCAATCAGCAAATCGCCAAGCATGGCGTAGGCCGGTGGATTCTGGATGGTGTAACGCGGATCGCCACTGCCATTTTCCGCGGCTTGAACAGCCAGACTGGAACACAGCAGCAGCGTAACAACGAGGACTTGCAAGGATTTCATGGCACGATCCTTCGGGCTTAACAGTGAGACAACTCACTATAGACCGTAGGACTTTTTCAGCTTTTTGCCTCAGCTCTGGCAGCGCGGGCAGAACACACTGGCACGCTGGCCCAGCTTCACTTCACGCAAGCCGGTGCCACAGACCTTGCAGTGTTCACCGCCACGGCCATAGACAAACAGTTCTTGCTGGAAATAGCCCGGCTGGCCGTCACCGCCAATAAAATCACGCAACGTCGTACCGCCACGCTCGATCGCGGCGGCCAGAATGCGTTTGATCTCGATCGCCAGTTTCAGATAGCGCCCCCGGGAAATGCCCCCGGCTTCACGACGCGGATCAATCCCGGCAGCGAACAGCGCTTCGGTCGCGTAAATATTGCCGACCCCGACCACCACCGCGTTGTCCATGATGAACGGTTTGACCGCCATCGAACGCCCGCGCGACAGCTGAAACAAACGCTCGCCATCGAACAGATCGGTCAGTGGTTCCGGGCCGAGACGGATCAACAGTTCGTGATTGAGTGGATCGTTGCTCCACAACATCGCGCCGAACCGGCGCGGATCGGTGTAGCGCAGCGCCAGCCCCGACTCCAGTTCAATATCGACGTGTTCATGCTTGAGCGCCGGCAAACCGACTTCGACCAGACGCAAATTGCCCGACATGCCCAGATGGCTGATCAGCGTACCCACCTCGGCGTTGATCAGCAGGTACTTGGCGCGTCGTTCGACCAGCACGATGCGCTGCCCCGACAGACGCACATCGAGGTCTTCGGGGATCGGCCAGCGCAACCGCCGGTCCCGCACGATCACCCGGCTGACACGCTGGCCCTCCAGGTGCGGGGCAATCCCGCGACGGGTTGTTTCGACTTCCGGCAGTTCAGGCATGAGGTTCTCGAATCAATGCGCGCCGAGGTCACGGATCGTTTGCTTGAGGGTTTCGAAGTCGTAATCCGACAGTCCTACATAGTCGAGTACCAGCGGACCGACGGCGTTCCATTCGAAATCTTCGGTCTGGTTGCCCAGCACGCGATACGAAGCGCAAATGTGTTCGGCCATTTTCAGGATCGCCAGCAGGTTTTTCATCTGGCTGTTGCGCGAAGACTCATCGCTGAAAATTGCCAAGGCGTTGTGGTGATTGGCGATCGCCGCGCTGACATGCTCCGGCAGGCGCCAGGATTTGGCGGTGTAGTAACCCACCACTGCGTGGTTGGTGTTGAACTCGCTGTTTTCGGTGTCGACGACCCGACATTCGGCGCCGGCATTGGCGTAGGCCTTTTCCAGAACCGACATGTAGTTGGGGAAGCGCTGCAGCATCAGCGGCACGCCGCAATCGTGGAACAGACCCAAGGCATAAGCCTCGTCGCCGGCTTGAGTACCGATACGTTTGGCCAGCGACAGGCAGGTCATCGCCACGTCCTGGGCGGTGTCCCAGAAACGGTTGAGGGTGACGATGGTGTCGTCGTTCATTTCGCCTTTGATCGACTGCGCGTTGATCAGGTTAATGATCGAGCGACTGCCCAACAGATTCACCGCGCGCTGAATCGAGGTGATCTTGTTGCTCAAGCCGTAATACGGCGAATTGACGATTTTCAGCAGCGAGCCGGACAAGCCAGGATCCTGAGCGATCAGTTTGGCGATCACCTCCAGGTCCGGGTCGGGCATGTACTGCTCCATTTGCAGATCCACCATGATCTGCGGTTGCGCCGGCACACTGATGCCTTGCAGCGATTGTTGAATCTGTTCGGTGGTCAGCTCTTGGGACATAAGTACACACTCTGGGACAGGCGGCGATTCTAACCGTTGAAACCGCAGGGCGACACACCGATGGGCACATCGCAGGAACTTTCATTCAAGCTCAGGCTTCGGACTTGGTAAGGCCCGGTGGACAGTTTCTGTCTGGCGCGGCAACAAATTCCCACAGACTCAGGAGCTTATCGATGGCCACGTCCCTCAACGGCAAGCGCGTCGCTTTTTTGGTAACCGATGGTTTCGAACAGGTTGAATTGACAGGTCCCAAGCAAGCGCTGGAACAAGCTGGCGCGCAGGTCGACATCCTTTCGGCCGAGGCCGGCAAGGTCAAAGGCTGGAATCACGACAAACCGGCGGATGATTTCAAGGTCGATCAGACGTTCCAGGACGCCAGCAGCGAGCAGTACGACGCGATCGTCCTGCCGGGCGGCGTGCAAAACTCCGACACCATCCGCATCGATCAGGACGCCCAGCATCTGGTCAAGACCGGCGCCTCTGCCGGCAAACCGATTGCGGTGATCTGCCATGGCGGCTGGCTGCTGATCTCGGCAGGCTTGGTCAACGGTAAAACCATGACCAGTTATAAAACGGTCAAGGATGACCTGGTCAACGCGGGCGCACATTGGGTGGATAAAGAGGTGGTCAAGGATGGCAACCTGATCAGCAGTCGGCAACCGGGTGATATTCCGGCGTTCAGTCGCGAACTGATCAGCGCCCTCAGTGCCTGACTCACCCCTGTGGCGAGGGTTTGCCCCCTCGCCACATGTCCAGCGCTGAACCTGCACACGCTTCAACACGCTATACTCCCGCTCTTTTTTCCGGAGCGACGTCATGTCCCTGCCTAGCTTGCGCCTCAAAGCCAACGCCGACCGTCGCCTGCGCGCCGGTCACCTGTGGGTCTACAGCAACGAAATCGATGTAGCCGCCACCCCGCTGCACGGCTTTAATGCCGGCGATCAAGCCATCCTCGAAGCCGCCGGCGGCAAGCCGCTGGGCATCGTGGCGATGAGCCCGAACAACCTGATCTGTGCCCGCCTGCTGTCGCGCGACGTTAAAGTTGCGCTGGACAAATCGCTGCTGGTGCACCGCCTGAACGTGGCCCTGTCGCTGCGCGAGCGCCTGTTCGACAAACCGTTCTACCGTCTGGTCTACGGTGATTCCGACCTGTTGCCCGGCCTGGTCGTTGACCGTTTCGGCGACATCCTTGTGGTCCAGATCGCCTCGGCGACCATGGAAGCACATAAAGATGACGTGATCGCCGCGCTGACCCAAGTGCTCAAGCCAAGCGGCATTCTGTTCAAGAACGACTCCGCCGCCCGTGACGCCGAAGGCCTCAACCGCTACGTCGAAACCGTGTTCGGCCTGGTGCCGGAGTGGGTGGCGCTGGAAGAGAACGGCGTGAAGTTCGAAGCCCCGGTCATTCAGGGCCAGAAAACCGGCTGGTTCTACGACCATCGCATGAACCGCGCACGCCTGGCCCCTTACGCCAAAGGCAAACGCGTCCTCGACCTCTATAGCTACATTGGTGGCTGGGGCGTGCAGGCTGCCGCGTTCGGCGCCAGCGAAGTGTTCTGCGTTGATGCGTCGGCGTTCGCCCTCGACGGCGTTGAGCGCAATGCGGCACTGAACGGCTTCGCCGACAAGATGACCTGTATCGAAGGCGACGTTTTCGAAGCCCTGAAAGAACTGAAAGCCAGCGAAGAGCGCTTCGACGTGATCGTTGCCGACCCGCCTGCGTTCATCAAGCGCAAGAAAGACATGAAAAACGGCGAAGGCGCCTACCGTCGCCTGAACGAGCAAGCCATGCGCCTGCTCAACAAGGACGGCATCCTGGTCAGCGCGTCCTGCTCGATGCACCTGCCGGAAGATGATCTGCAGAACATCCTGCTGACCAGCGCGCGTCACCTGGACCGCAATATCCAGTTGCTGGAGCGCGGTGGTCAGGGCCCGGATCACCCAGTCCACCCGGCCATCGCTGAAACGCGCTACATCAAGAGCATCACCTGCCGCTTGCTGCCCAATAGCTGATCCATGCGGATAACGGGGGAGCCAGCAGGCTCCCCTTTTTTTGCGCGCATCCCCTCCTCCTCGCTATTCCCCCATAACTCCTACAATTATTTTCTCGCTGACGTGCAGGATATTTCCTTACGTCCTTTAATTATCGAAACTTACCCTACAAGTTTATTTGCGACTAAAGACTACTCCGACAAAATTACTGGAAATTTCCTACTTAATATCCTCTTGCCAAGAACCCATTACAAACTATTATGAAGTTGTCGCCACGAGGTGACTTCAACTATCAATGAACAAGGAGTTCACATCATGAAACGTATTTCTCTGGAAAGTAACAAAATCGCAAACCTGGCTTTTCTGGTTGCCTCTAAAGCCCGCTAAGTAAGTCAGGACGCTGGGAAGTGCCGGAAACCCGGCGTCCTTTTGACTTTTCCAGAGTGAATCGACAGCCATGCACATCAACCCTTATTTATTTATATTGCCACGCTCACCCGGGCAAATCGTGTGGAACTATAAAAACCACACACAGCACGAGCTTGACTTTAATTATGCCAATCGACTTGCACAACTAATCCATAACCCGGAATTGTTCAACGTTCACAACATAATAGACACACAACTATTAAGCGCGGGCATTCTAACCGTTTCCAAAATAGACAGTCCGCAATGGGGTTGGGATGAGCTGTCGAAGATTTATCACATCGGCACGCAAAATATTCCCTGCGAACATACCCCACAGAATATTCACGAGTGGTCCAGACAATATCTGGCGCACTGTAACGAAGTACTGGCCACCCCACAGCCCGCTACAGTCCGCCCGACGCCAGCACCCAAGCAGCGTATCGCCCTGCCTGCGCCGTGCGCTTTGTATGACGACCGTCTGGGAAATGTTCTGCTCCAGCGCAAAACCTGCCGTTCCTATACAGGTGCAGCGATAACGCTGAAGGACGTCGGCACCCTGCTCTACCTTGCCCTCGGTTATCTCCAGGAACGAGACAATGACCGCGACGACAGTATCGCCCAAGGGCTCGGCGCACGCCGCAGCAGTCCTTCCGCTGGCGGCCTGAACGCTTGCGAAGGCTTTCTACTGGTGCAGAACGTCGATGGCCTGGAACCCGGCATCTATGCCTATCATCCGGCCGAACACACCCTGAGCCGGGTCAATCCGCTGCCTCAACCGGCGCTCGGCCACTTGCTCGGCGGGCAGCATTTCATCAACAACCTGCCATTGGGGCTGTTCATCACCGCACGTTTCGACCGGCTCTGGTGGAAGTACGAACACTCGCGGGCCTATCGCATGGCTTTCGTCGAAGCCGGCCATCTGTCGCAGACCTTTCAACTGGTCGCCACGGCATTGGGCCTCAACACCTGGTTGACCGGCGCGTTTGCCGACCAGCAGGTCGAAGCACTCCTCAAACTCGAGGACAGTGCTGAACAACCGCTGTTCTTCGTTGGTTGCGGACACAGCGACGGGCAAGTGATGTGTCACGAAATGCGCGAGCTGTTGCGCGAGGGGCAAGCATGACCCTGTCAGCTGCCGCCCCGGATGAAGCGCCGGTGTCCTGGGCACTCAAATTCACCTTGGGAGACTGGGACAGCCGTGCCTCGGTGCGCAGCAGTACCCATGACTATCAATTGCCTGATGACGTGCCGCTGCAACTGCAAACCCGCCACTGGTTTCCACCGGCGTTTCTACCTTATCTGGCACACCCGGCTATCCAGACGGCGGGGCGTGATGTGTTGCACCGACTGTCAGCCAACCACTTGGTGCACTTTCTCGATTACACCACCCTGCTCGAACACCGCATCGTCAACCGTGCCGTGGAAGTCATCGTGCACCGCGAACTGCCCATTCACGTGCCCCTGGCAATGAAAAACGCCGCGCTGCAGCTCTACACCGACGAGGGTTATCACGCGTTGTTCTCCAATCGCCTCGCAGAGCAGATCGCCGCGTTTTACGGGTTCACCGGTCGTCCGGTGATTGCGAAGCGCATCACCCGCATGAACGCTCTGATTGCCCGCACCCTGGAAAACAACCGGGCACTGGCATGGTTTCTGCTCGGTTTCGTCTCGGAAACCATCATTGCCCGGGAGCTGCTGGACGTCTGCCGCGACAGCCTGGTGTCCAGCGTGAGCGACATGCTGCGCGATCATCTGACTGATGAAGCCCGCCACAGCCGTTACTTCGCCGAAGTGTTCCATTACTTCTGGCTGTCCATGAACAGCCGCCAGCGTACGTTTGTGAGCAGAACACTGCTGGAGATCATCGGGATTTTTTTTCGAGGCCGATGAAGTCTGGCTGCAACAGAGTTTGCGAGGAGCAGGCATTGCCGACAGCGATGTGAGGGACATCATCGGCGGCATGGCAACGGCGCACGCCAATCGAGCACGCGCACGATCAGGTTCCATCGCTACGCTTGACGCACTGCGCAGGGCCGGTTTCTTCGCACTTCCCCATAACCAGAAACTTTTCGCCAAGGCAGGACTGATCGATGGATAAAGGAAAATCCGTGGCAACCACCAGGCAGCGCCGCGCAGCTGTCAGCCTGTTGCTGGCCATGGTGCTGCTGGGCGTGTTTCCACTGGATGTTCTGCTGCCTTCATTTCCCGCATTGGCGGCACACTTTCGCAGCTCCCCGGCGGATATCGCACTGTCCATCAGCCTGTTCGCCGTGGGGATCGCGTTTGCCCAGTTGCTGATCGGCCCTCTCTCGGACGTGATCGGGCGTAAAGGCTTGTTACTCGCCGGCATGAGCGTATCGATGCTGGGCGCGCTCGGCTGCGTGTTGACCTCCGATTACACGCTATTCCTGGTCTTTCGGGTGATACAGGCCTTGGGTTGTGGCTGTTTCGTGTTGTCCCAGGCACTGGTGCAGGATCTGTTCGAAGGCGAGGAGCGCGACCGCTTGCGTATCCTGATGGTCACGACCACCGGGATTTTCATTTCGGTGTCGCCGCTGGCCGGGACCTTTCTGCAAGCCACACTCGATTGGCGCGGCAGCTTCTGGGTGTTTACCGCGCTGTCCGCCATGGTGCTGATCAAGGCCTGGCTGTTTTTACCGAGCAGCCGTCCAGCCTCGGGGGGTTCGCCGATCGGCATCATTCAGTCCTACCGGCGCGTGTTGGGGGACTTCGAGTTTGTCGGCTACTGGCTGATTTCAGCGTTTGCTTTCGCCTGCCACTTCTCATTCATCGTGATTTCGCCGCTGATTTTCATGGAGCAACTGCAACTCGCGCCTTATGACTTTTCGCTGATCCTGCTGGTTTACGGTGCGGCCTATGTCGTCGGTGGCATCCTCGCCACCGTACTCAACCGACGGATCACTCCTGCTCAGCAAGTCTTCACCGGGCTAAGCCTGATACTGCTGTCGGGGCTGGCGATGCTGTACCTGGCAGCCAATCACGCGTTGGCGCCGGCCACTGTGTTGATCCCGATGTTGATCTGCACGGCGGGCACTACCATCGCCCGCCCCGCTGCCACCTCGCGGGCCATGGGCCTGTTTGCCGAGAACGCCGGGACGTCGGCCGCGGCGGGCAGTACGATCATCTTTATTTGTGGCGGTCTTATCAGCGCGTTGATCAGCCTCAGCCCAACCAATCTGCAATCCACGCTCGGCTACAGCTTTGTGCTGTTGAGCGCGACAGCGCTGGTGCTCAACAACAGGCTCAGCCGCCGCGCAAGAAACGTTGAAGCCAATGTCGTTGCACAGACCGGCGGTGATTAAACCCGCCGGTCGTCATTCCATACACGCCGTCTGCACTGGAACAATGCTTTGCGCCATTCCCTCCAGACGCCAGCGGTGTAGAATCGGCTGATTCATCGCCATTCATCCCCCGGCGGGTTTATGAGCTCAGGCTGAGACCAGCGGCGATCCCGCAACGTCATCGGCAACTTCACGGACACACGGCCATTGCTGAGTGTTCCAGACGTCAATAGAAGCTCACTCCCCTTTGATACCTGATTAGCCGCCCGGAGTGCTCCATGCCAGATTACCGCTCGAAAACATCCACCCACGGCCGCAACATGGCCGGTGCCCGCGCATTGTGGCGCGCCACGGGGATGAAAGATGACGACTTCAAAAAGCCGATCATCGCGATTGCCAACTCGTTCACCCAGTTCGTACCGGGCCACGTACACCTGAAGGATCTGGGCCAACTGGTCGCCCGCGAAATCGAACGCGCCGGCGGTGTTGCGAAAGAATTCAACACGATCGCCGTGGATGACGGCATCGCCATGGGCCACGACGGCATGCTGTACTCGCTGCCGAGCCGCGAGATCATCGCCGACTCCGTCGAGTACATGGTCAACGCCCACTGCGCCGACGCCATCGTGTGCATTTCCAACTGCGACAAGATCACCCCGGGCATGTTGATGGCTGCCTTGCGCCTGAACATTCCGGTGATCTTCGTTTCTGGCGGCCCGATGGAAGCCGGCAAGACCAAACTCGCTTCCCACGGCCTCGACCTCGTCGATGCCATGGTAATCGCCGCCGACGAAAGCGCTTCTGACGAGAAAGTCGCTGAGTACGAGCGCAGCGCCTGCCCGACCTGCGGTTCGTGCTCCGGCATGTTCACCGCCAACTCGATGAACTGCCTGACCGAAGCACTGGGTCTGGCCTTGCCGGGCAACGGTTCGACCCTCGCCACCCACAGCGACCGCGAACAGCTGTTCCTGCAGGCTGGCCGCACCATCGTCGAGCTGTGCAAGCGTTACTACGGCGAAAATGACGAATCGGTGCTGCCGCGCAACATCGCCAACTTCAAGGCGTTCGAGAACGCGATGATGCTCGACATCGCCATGGGCGGTTCGACCAACACCATCCTGCACTTGCTCGCCGCCGCACAGGAAGCCGAGATCGATTTCGACCTGCGCGACATCGATCGTCTCTCGCGCACCGTTCCCCAGCTGTGCAAGGTCGCGCCAAACATCCAGAAGTACCACATGGAAGATGTGCACCGCGCCGGCGGCATTTTCAGCATCCTCGGTTCGCTGGCCCGTGGCGGTCTGCTGCACACCGACCTGCCGACCGTGCACAGTCGCAGCATGGAAGAAGCCATCGCCAAGTGGGACATCACCCAGACCACCGATGAAGCCGTGCATCACTTCTTCAAGGCCGGTCCTGCCGGTATCCCTACGCAGACGGCATTCAGCCAGTCGACCCGCTGGGAAACCCTGGATGACGACCGTGAAAACGGCTGCATCCGTAGCTTCGAACACGCCTATTCGCAGGAAGGTGGTCTGGCCGTGCTGTACGGCAACATCGCCCTCGACGGCTGCGTGGTGAAAACCGCCGGTGTCGACGAGTCGATCCACGTCTTCGAAGGCAACGCGAAAATCTTCGAAAGCCAGGACAGCGCCGTACGCGGCATCCTCGCTGACGAAGTGAAGGCTGGCGACATCGTGATCATTCGCTACGAAGGTCCGAAAGGCGGCCCGGGCATGCAGGAAATGCTCTACCCGACCTCGTACCTGAAATCCAAAGGTCTGGGCAAAGCGTGCGCCTTGCTCACCGACGGTCGCTTCTCCGGCGGTACGTCGGGTCTGTCCATCGGTCACGCTTCGCCAGAAGCCGCCGCCGGCGGGGCGATCGGTCTGGTGCAGGACGGTGACAAAGTGCTGATCGACATTCCGAACCGCTCGATCAACCTGTTGGTCAGCGATGAAGAACTCGCGGCACGCCGCGCCGAGCAGGACAAGAAAGGCTGGAAACCGGTCGAGATTCGTCCACGCAAGGTGACCACCGCCCTCAAGGCCTACGCCTTGCTGGCGACCAGCGCCGACAAGGGTGCTGTGCGTAACAAAGCGATGCTCGACGGGCTGTAAGCGTCAAATCGCAGCAATAAAAAGCCCCGCCAAGTGCGGGGCTGATCGTTCCCACGCTCTGCGTGGGAATGTCTCAAGGGACGCTCCGCGTCCAGTGACGCGGAGCGTCACGGGCTGCATTCCCACGCAGAGCGTGGGAACGATCAACCCGATCCCTGTAGGTGTGTTTTGGGCTTACTGGATTTCTTCAGGCTTGACGATCACCCAGTTCTTGTCCGCCGTCACCGGCAACCCTTCTTTCGCCTGCGCCGCCGCATGCTTGGCCATCATGCCGTTCAACTGCGTCATGTACTTGTCCTTGCGGTTGATCCACAGGTGAATCCCGCCCTTGGCCACGTCGACATCGTGGAACAGCATGTAACCGTCGCTGGTCGGGGTATCGCCACCGACCAATACCGGTTTTTTCCACTCGTCGATGTAGGTAAGAATCGCCGCGTGCTTGCCGGCCATCCAAGTCGCCGGCGTCCACAGGTACGGCGTCAACTCCAGGCCAAGGTTGGCCTTCTCGTCATATTTGCCCGCGGTGATCTGTTTGCGTGCAGTGGTCAGTTCGTTGGTCTCGCGATTCTTCAGCAGTGTGGTCACGCCGATGACGTTCTGCGGTTTGACGTTGTAGCCGTACTTCGGATCCGCCGCGACCATGCGCACCAGTTCCTCGGAAGCGGCGGTCATCACGTAGACCTCGATGCCGTTCTCCATCAGCTTGTTGTACAGCTCTTGTTGGCCGGTGAAGATTTTCGGCGGGTTGACGTCGAGTTTCTTGACCACATCCCCTTCGTAATACGTCGCCGGCACCGGTTTGCCCGAGGCCATCAGCTCATCGACATAGCCCTTCAGCTCTTTGAGGGTGAAGCCGGAGAACACCTGCGCCACCCATGGGTAGCAGACCATGTCGTCGACTTCACAGAGGCGATAGTAGTAACTGAACAGGCTTTCCTTGTGGTCGGCGGTGTCCTTGAACGGCATCAGTTTCAGGGAAGGGTCGAGTTTGTCGCGGGTGATCAGGCCCTTGTTTTCCATGAACGGCAACAAGGACTCTTCGAGGTCGTAGCGGTAACTGGTGTTGTCCATGTCGAACACCGCGTAGTTACCTTTGTTGGCGTTGGCGGCGATCATCGCGTCCAGCGCCTTGGCCTGATCCGCCGGCCAGTGTTTCAGGTCGGTGGCGAAGGCCTGAGTCGCCAGACCCATGCCCACCGTCAGTGCGACAGCCAGAAATTTCGGTGCGAACTTCATAAGCCTCTTCTCCCTGATTCAAAGAGATCGACGCTAACAAATAAGTGTGACAGTCCTCGTCTGTCAGCGACCGCACACGTCCCCTTTGCGCCAGATGCATTGCCGAGAGCGACACAGGCTTATTCCAAAAACGACGGACACCCTGCGATTTCGGTATTAAATCATTGCAAATCAAACTGTTAGGCTTGCCGGTTCGCAGTTGCCCAAGAATGCGACTGGCACAAGTCTTATCGGAGTTTTCATGAATCTGCCGCTGATCCTCAACCTGCTGGTGTTCCTCGCCCTGCTCTTCGGTCTGGCGCAAACCCGTCACACCACGTGGAGCCTGGCGAAAAAAGTCCTGCTCGCGCTGGCGATGGGCGTCGCGTTCGGCGTGGCTCTGCACACTGTTTACGGTGCCGGTAACCCGGTGCTGAAAGCCTCGATCGGCTGGTTCGATCTGGTCGGCAACGGCTACGTGCAGTTGCTGCAAATGATCGTCATCCCGCTGGTGTTCGCCTCGATCCTCAGTGCCGTGGCACGTCTGCACAACGCTTCGTCGCTGGGCAAGATCAGCTTCCTGACCATCGGCACGCTGCTGTTCACCACCGCGATTGCGGCGCTGATCGGCATCGGCCTGACCAACCTGTTCGGCCTTACCGCTGAAGGTCTGGTCGCCGGCACTCAGGAAATGGCCCGTCTGCAAACCATTCAGACTGAATACGCCGGCAAGGTCGCCGACCTGAATGTGCCGCAACTGCTGCTGTCGTTCATCCCGCAGAATCCGTTTGCCGATCTGGCGCGGGCCAAGCCGACCTCGATCATCAGCGTGGTGATTTTCGCTGCATTCCTCGGGGTCGCGGCGCTGCAACTGCTCAAGGATGACGTCGAAAAAGGTCAGAAAGTAATCAACGCCATCGACACCCTGCAAGCCTGGGTGATGCGTCTGGTGCGCCTGGTGATGAAACTGACCCCGTACGGCGTGCTGGCGCTGATGACCAAAGTGGTCGCCGGTTCCAACCTGCAAGACATCATCAAACTCGGCAGTTTCGTCGTGGTCTCGTACCTCGGTCTGGGCCTGATGTTCGTCGTTCACGGTTTGCTGGTATCGGCGGCCGGGATCAACCCGCTGCGTTTCTTCCGCAAGATCTGGCCGGTGCTGACGTTCGCGTTCACCAGCCGTTCGAGCGCGGCAAGCATTCCGCTGAGCATTGAGGCGCAGACCCGTCGATTGGGGATTCCGCAATCGGTGGCGAGTTTTGCGGCATCGTTCGGTGCGACCATCGGCCAGAACGGTTGCGCCGGTTTGTACCCGGCGATGTTGGCGGTGATGGTTGCGCCGACGGTGGGCATCAATCCGCTGGATCCGCTGTGGATCGCGACGCTGGTGGCGATTGTGACGCTGAGTTCGGCCGGCGTGGCCGGTGTCGGTGGCGGCGCGACGTTTGCGGCGCTGATCGTGCTGCCGGCGATGGGTTTGCCGGTGTCACTGGTGGCGCTGCTGATTTCGGTTGAGCCGCTGATCGATATGGGCCGCACGGCGTTGAACGTGAGTGGTTCGATCACGGCTGGCGCGATTACCAGTCAGGTGATGCAGCAGACTGATAAAGCATTGCTGGATGCGGATGAGCATGCGGAACTGGCTCAGGCCTGATTAGCACCTGAAAGACCGCTATCGCTGGCAAGCCAGCTCCCACAGTGTTTTGTGGTGAACACAGATTTTGTGAACACCTCTAGACCTGTGGGAGCTGGCTTGCCAGCGATGCTTTTAAGCCTTTTCCCAGACTTCGAAGTTGTATGCGGGTTTATCTTCAACCGCCGGGTTTTCAACGTTCGACACCAGCTTCCACTGCTGCAAATCAAACTCTGGAAACCACGCATCCCCTTCCGGGCTCAATGCCACGCGTGTCAGATACAGACGATCCGCCTGCGCCAGCCCTTGCGCGTACAACTGCGCGCCGCCAATCAGCATCAGCTCATCAACGCCCTGCTCTTTCGCCCATTCCTCGGCGCGAACCACTGCGGCTTCCAGCGACGGATACACTTCCGCTCCTTCCAGCACCAGATCGGCCTGACGGCTGACTACGATGTTCAAGCGCCCCGGCAATGGCCGACCGAGCGAATCCCAGGTCTTGCGACCCATGATGATCGGCTTGCCCAAGGTCGTCGCCTTGAAGTATTTGAAGTCCCCCGGCAGGTGCCAGGGCATGCTGTTGTCGACGCCGATCACGCGGTTTTCACCGAGGGCTGCAATCAGGCTGAGGGGGAGTGATTTAGTCATGCCGGCGAGGATACCAGAGCCGCGCTTACCCCGATAAGCGCCACAGCGGTTATGCTCAGCGCTGGATTAAGCGACGGGATGCCGCGTGACTGAACTGACTCCACTGCAAAACCTCTGGCTCACCGAAACCGTGCGCCTGCGCGAAGAACACGCAGGCCCGCTGGAAGATCTGGAAGCCAATCGGCTGGCGCGCACCGCCGGCGGTGATCTGCCGAGCCGTATACAGCGACGGGCGTTATGGCTGGCCGAACGTGACGGGCTGACGGCTGCACTCAAACACTGGCTGCAAGGCGCGCGTCTGGCGCTGCTATTGATGGTGGTGCTGGCCTGCTTCACCGGCGCCGGCATGGCATTTTCTGCGCTCGGCGACGGTACGCGAGCGGTCAATATTTTCTGGGCGCTGGGCACGTTGCTCGGGGTCAATCTGATCCTGCTGCTGAGCTGGGCATTCGGCCTGCTGTTCGCCGGCGAACACGGGGCAGCGCTCGGCCGCCTGTGGCTGTGGCTCAGCGAAAAATTCGCCCGGGACGCCAAAGCCGCACAGTTGCCCCCCGCATTACTGGTCTTGCTGCAACGTCACAAACTCAATCGCTGGGCCATTGGCACACTGGTCAATGGCCTGTGGCTGCTGATCATGCTCAGCGCGCTGAGCATGCTGATATTGATGATGGCCACTAGGCAATATGACTTCATCTGGGAAAGCACGCTGCTGGGCGCTGACTTCTTCGCGGCACTGACTGATGCGTTGACGGTTGTTCCCCATGCGCTGGGCTGGAGTGCGCCGAGTGTGGACATGATCCGCGTGACGCTGGACACCGATTACAACCGCGTCCTGGTTCGCCAGATGTGGGCGATATGGCTGGTCGGCGCGGTGCTGATCTATGGCGTGCTACCGCGTCTGCTGCTGATGCTGTTCTGCCGTTGGCGCTGGAAACGTGGGCATGATCGCCTGCACCTGGACCTGAACCTGCCCGGCTACGCGCAATTGCGCGAACGCCTGATGCCGACCAGCGAACGCCTCGGCGTCAATGATCCGGAGCCGGCGCAATTGCACCGTGTCGAAAGCAGTATCAGTGAACTGGTCAGCGAAGGCGCGTTGCTGGTCGCCATCGAACTTGATGAGCAACGCCCATGGCCACCGGCATTGCCGAAAAACGTCAGCAACGCCGGCATCCTCGACAGCCGCGAATCGCGGCACAAACTCCTTGAACAGCTGAGCCGCTTCCCGCCGGCACGTCTGGCGATTGCCTGTGACCCACAGCGCTCGCCGGATCGCGGCAGCCTCGCCTTGATCGCGGAACTGGCGCGTAGCGCGGGCGAAACCCGCGTCTGGCTGCTGCAGGCGCCGCCGGGCGAAGCACTGGATGCCGAACGCCTCGGCGACTGGCACGTCGCGCTGCAGCAGCTTGACTTGAAGTTCGCCGATTGCGCGCCGTTGAACTGGCTGGAGACTGGCCATGACTGATGCCTGGAAAGCGCCGCTGAAGCTCGCGGTGGTCGGCCACACCAACGTCGGCAAGACCTCGCTGCTGCGTACGCTGACCCGCGATGTCGGCTTCGGTGAAGTGTCCCATCGCCCGAGCACTACACGGCATGTCGAAGGTGCGCGGTTGTCGGTCGACGGCGAGCCATTGCTCGACCTCTACGACACGCCGGGGCTGGAAGACGCCATCGCCCTGCTCGACTTTCTCGAACGTCTGGAACGCCCCGGCGAACGCCTTGATGGCCCGGCGCGGCTGGCGCGGTTTCTCGACGGTAGCGAGGCGCGCCAACGCTTCGAGCAGGAAGCCAAAGTGCTGCGGCAACTACTCGCTTCCGACGCCGGTTTGTATGTGATCGATGCACGCGAGCCAGTGCTGGCCAAGTACCGCGATGAACTGGAAGTGCTCGCCAGTTGTGGCAAACCGCTGCTGCCGGTGCTGAATTTCGTCAGCAGCGCCAACCATCGCGAACCGGACTGGCGAGAAGCGCTGGCACGGCTGGGGCTGCATGCGCTGGTGCGTTTCGACAGTGTCGCCCCGCCCGAGGATGGTGAGCGCCGGTTGTACGAAAGCCTCGCGCTGCTGCTGGAAAATGCTCGTCCGCAACTGGAACGGTTGATTGCCGATCAACAGGCCCAGCGCCTTGCGCGTCAGCAAAGTGCGGCGCGCTTGATTGCTGAGTTGTTGATCGACTGTGCGGCTTGTCGGCGCAGTGTGGTCAGCGAGGCTGAACAGGAGCAGCAAGCCATCAGCGAACTGCGCAAGGCCGTGCGCCAGCGTGAGCAGAAGTGTGTTGAGGCGTTGCTCAAGCTGTATGCATTTCGTCCGCAGGATGCGGCGGCAAGTGATTTGCCGTTGCTGGACGGGCGTTGGGGTGACGATCTGTTCAACCCGGAGACCTTGAAGCAACTCGGTGTGCGCGTGGGTGGTGGCATTGCTGCCGGTGCGGCGGCCGGGGCTGGCGTGGATTTGCTTGTTGGCGGGATTACTCTGGGCGCCGCGGCGTTGGCGGGTGCAATTGCCGGCGGTGCGCTGCAGACGGCGCGCAGTTATGGCAGTCGGTTGCTGGGCAAGATCAAAGGGCAGCGCGAGCTGACGGTGGATGATGGTGTGTTACGGCTGTTGGCGTTGCGTCAGCGGCAGTTGGTGGTGGCGCTGGATCAGCGCGGGCATGCGGCGATGGATGCGGTTCAGGTCGCAACACCGCAGGACAAGACCTGGCGCGAGGGCAAGTTGCCTGAAGCGCTGAACAAGGCGCGGGCGCATCCGCAGTGGTCGTCGTTGAATCCGCAGGCGAAGTTGAATCAGGCGGAAAGGCAGGAGCAGATTGAGGCGTTAGTGGGGAAGGTGCTTGAGCTGTAAACGCCGACCCTCACCCCAGCCCTCTCCCGGAGGGAGAGGGAGCTGACCGTGTTGTTCTTGGGTCATATATCGACCTGAGATATCCAGTCGAACTCAGGTTTGAAAGGCATGAAGATCGGCTCCCTCTCCCTCCGGGAGTGTATGTACCGGAGACATGGTGGACAGGTGTTCGGAGACATGGTGGACACATTTTAATAGACACATTGCTCATCGCGAAGGAGATGGCCTGTGTC
>NZ_JBITSX010000035.1:0-54460 GCF_044541255.1 Pseudomonas sp. NPDC085632
CTTCCAGTTCATCGATGTCGGGCGCAAAGATCCGAAGAAGAAACTGTTGCGTCAACGAAAGAAAGAGTTCGTCGAAATCTAAGAACCGTTCAAACCCCAGCAGTCGGCCGATAAGGCCCACCGCTGCCTGGGTTGCGGCAACCCGTATTGCGAATGGAAGTGCCCGGTGCACAACTTCATTCCGAACTGGCTGAAGCTGGTGGCCGAAGGCAACATCCTTCAGGCCGCCGAGCTGTCGCACCAGACCAACACCTTGCCGGAAGTCTGCGGCCGCGTGTGCCCGCAGGATCGTCTGTGCGAGGGTGCCTGCACCCTTAACGATGGTTTCGGCGCGGTGACCATCGGTTCGGTCGAGAAATACATCACCGACACCGCATTCGCCATGGGCTGGCGCCCGGACATGTCCAAAGTCAAACCGACCGGCAAACGTGTTGCGATCATCGGCGCGGGCCCGGCGGGCCTGGGTTGTGCCGACGTGCTGGTGCGTGGCGGCGTGACTCCGGTGGTGTTCGACAAGAACCCGGAAATCGGCGGTCTGCTGACCTTCGGTATCCCCGAGTTCAAGCTGGAAAAGACCGTGCTGAGCAATCGTCGCGAAGTTTTCACCGGCATGGGCATCGAGTTCCGTTTGAACACCGAAGTCGGCAAAGACGTGACCATGGAACAACTGCTCGCCGAGTACGATGCGGTGTTCATGGGCATGGGCACTTACACCTACATGAAGGGCGGTTTTGCCGGTGAGGATCTGCCGGGCGTTTATGACGCGCTGGACTTCCTGATCGCCAACGTCAACCGCAACCTTGGCTTTGAAAAGTCGCCGGAAGATTTCGTCGACATGAAAGGCAAGAAGGTTGTGGTCCTCGGCGGCGGCGACACGGCGATGGACTGCAACCGTACCTCGATACGTCAGGGCGCCAAGTCGGTGACCTGCGCTTATCGTCGTGACGAAGCGAACATGCCCGGCTCGCGCAAAGAGGTGAAGAACGCCAAGGAAGAAGGCGTGAAATTCCTCTACAACCGCCAGCCGATCGCGATCGTCGGTGAAGACAAGGTCGAAGGCGTCAAAGTGGTCGAGACCCGTCTCGGCGAACCGGACGCCCGTGGCCGTCGCAGCCCTGAGCCGATCCCGGGTTCCGAAGAGATCATCCCGGCCGACGCCGTGGTCATCGCGTTCGGTTTCCGCCCGAGCCCGGCGCCGTGGTTCGAGCAGTTCGAGATCCAGACCGACAGCCAGGGCCGCGTTGTCGCGCCTGAGCAAGGTCAGTACAAGCACCAGACCAGCAACCCGAAAATCTTTGCCGGTGGCGACATGGTGCGCGGTTCCGACCTGGTGGTAACGGCGATCTTCGAAGGCCGCAACGCCGCCGAAGGGATCCTTGATTACCTGGGCGTCTGATCCCGTCTAGCTGACTGCAATGCAATACCTGTGGGAGCTGGCTTGCCAGCGATAGCATCACCTCGGTTAATCTGGCACACCGAGGCGTCCGCATCGCTGGCAAGCCAGCTCCCACAGTGTTTTGTGGTGTTGCAAAATCTGCATTCCAACGTAATAAATTGACCCGATAGACAAAAGGCTGACCTGCATCCGTGCCTTTTGCGTCGCGCTCTGAGAAAATGCCCGCACTTTTTTTCCGGATGCCGACATGACTGCCCTGAAGAACGACCGTTTCCTCCGCGCCCTGCTCAAGCAACCCGTTGACGTCACCCCGGTGTGGATGATGCGCCAGGCCGGCCGCTACCTGCCGGAATACCGCGCCAGCCGCGCCCAGGCCGGTGATTTCATGAGCCTGTGCATGAATCCGGAATTCGCCTGCGAAGTCACCATGCAACCGCTCGACCGCTATCCACAACTGGACGCGGCGATCCTGTTTTCCGACATCCTCACCATCCCCGATGCCATGGGCCAAGGCCTGTACTTCGAGACCGGTGAAGGTCCGCGTTTCAAGAAAGTCGTCAGCACGATGGCTGATATCGAAGCCCTGCCGATCCCTGATCCGCACAAAGACCTTGGCTACGTCATGGACGCGGTCAGCACCATCCGTCGCGAGCTGAACGGTCGTGTGCCGTTGATCGGCTTCTCCGGCAGCCCCTGGACCCTGGCGACCTACATGGTTGAAGGCGGCTCGTCGAAAGACTTCCGCAAGACCAAAGCCATGCTCTATGACAACCCGCAAGCCATGCACCTGCTGCTGGATAAACTGGCGCAGTCGGTGACCTCGTACCTCAACGGCCAGATCATGGCCGGCGCGCAAGCGGTGCAGATCTTCGATACCTGGGGCGGCAACCTGTCGGCGGCGGCATACCAGGAATTCTCGCTGGCCTACATGAAGAAAATCGTCAGCGGCCTGATCCGCGAGCACGACGGTCGCAAAGTGCCGGTGATCCTCTTCACCAAAAATGGCGGCCTGTGGCTGGAAAGCATCGCCGAGGCTGGCGCTGACGCACTGGGTCTGGACTGGACCTGCGACATCGGCAACGCCCGCGCCCGTGTCGGCGACAAGGTTGCGCTGCAAGGCAACATGGACCCAACCGTGTTGTACGCCAAACCGGAAGCGATCCGCACGGAAGTCGGGCGCATTCTGGCCAGCTACGGCAAGGGCAGCGGCCACGTGTTCAACCTCGGCCATGGCATCACGCCTGAGGTTGATCCGGAGCACGCCGGTGCGTTCCTGCGCGCGGTGCATGAACTGTCGGCGCAGTATCACGAGTGATCGCCACACAGCTCTAAATAACAGAAAACAAAACGCCCGGCTTATGCCGGGCGTTTTTTCAAGATCAAAAGATCGCAGCCTTCGGCAGCTCCAACATGGGATTAATGTAGGAGCTGCCGAAGGCTGCGATCTTTTGCTTTCAGGCTTTGACACCACCGAGAGGCGGCAACTTCGCCAGCTTCAACGCCACCAGCAGCGCGATCAGCAACAACGAACCGATAAACAAACCAATCCCGTTCCACCCGCCGAGATGCCAGAACACCCCGCCCGCCGTCCCGGCGATGCTCGACCCTGCGTAATAGCTGAACAGATACAACGACGACGCCTGCCCCTTGGCCTTGGTCGCGCGTCGACCGATCCAGCTACTCGCCACTGAATGCGCGCCAAAGAAGCCAAAGGTGAAAATCAACATGCCGACAATCACCAGCAGCAAAGGCGTAAACATCGTTAAAGCCAAGCCGGCAAACATCAACGCAATGGTTGCCCACAGCACTTTGCGTCGGCCCAGTTTGTCCGCCAGCGAACCGATCTTCGCCGAGCTATAGATCCCCGACAGGTACACCACCGACAGCAAGCCCACGAACACCTGATCGAGGTTGTACGGCGCCGCCAGCAAGCGATAGCCGATGTAGTTGAACAGCGTGACGAACGCGCCCATCAGCACGAATGCCTCAAGAAACAACAACGGCAGACCAGC
Organism: Pseudomonas sp. NPDC085632; assembly: GCF_044541255.1. NCBI lineage: Bacteria > Pseudomonadati > Pseudomonadota > Gammaproteobacteria > Pseudomonadales > Pseudomonadaceae > Pseudomonas > Pseudomonas sp. NPDC085632. Next base: position 3,409 of record NZ_JBITSX010000035.1, read on the forward strand.
ATCGCGAAAGTGCATGGTGAAACCGTCGAGCAGGCTGCGCGGGTGCAGTGAACGCGATCGGAAGTTGCGTGACTCCGGGAGGATCTTCCAGAACACCGCTGCGGCGATCATCGCCAGACCACCGATCACCAGCATTGCGGTGTGCCAACTGACGAAGTCGATCAACACACCGGTGATCAATCGCCCGCTCATCCCGCCAATCGCGTTGCCGCCGATGTACAGACCCATCGCCAAACCGATGTGCTGTGGATGAATCTCCTCACTCAGGTAGGTCATTGCCACCGCTGCCAGCCCACTCAACGACAGGCCGATCAACGCCCGCATGATCAGCACGCCGTGCCAGCTCGGCATCATCGCGCTGGCCATGGTGCACAGCGCCGCCGCAAACAACGCCGCGACCATCACCGGTTTGCGCCCGACCCGATCGGAAATCGGCCCGGTGATCAGCAGGCCGATGGCGAGCATGCCGGTGGCCACCGAGAGGATCAGGCTGCTTTGCGCCGCGTTGATTCCGTACTCGTGGGACAACAGCGGCATCATCGGCTGCACGCAATAGAGCAGGGCGAACGTCGCGAAGCCGCCGCTGAATAGCGCCAGCACCGTGCGCATGAACATCGGCGTGCCTTTTTCGATGTAGATCTCTTGTAGCTCGGCGACGACATCGTCGGCTGCAGCAGGCGGGACTTCATGGGCAAGGGGCGCAACAGCAGTTTTCACGTCAGACCTCGGAGGGTACAGCCAGGCAGGCAATGAAAAAATCATATAGCTGGCTAATGTTTCTATCCAATATATTGTTCGACCTGTTTGATAGCTTTAACGACCTAATGGAGTTTTCATGGAATTGCGTCATCTGCGCTACTTCATCGCCGTCGCTGAAGAACTGCATTTCGGCCGTGCCGCGCAGGTGCTGGGCATCTCGCAGCCGCCGCTGAGCCAACAGATTCAGGCGCTGGAGCAAGAGGTTGGCGCGCGGCTTTTCGAGCGGACCAATCGTCGGGTCGAACTGAGTGAGGCGGGGCGATTGTTTCTGGAAGAGGCGCGCTTGGTGCTGGCTCAGGTCGACAAAGCTGCGGATGTTGCCCGGCGTGCGCAATTGGGTGAACTGGGCGAGTTGAAAATTGGCTTTACCTCTTCGGCACCGTTCAACTCGACGATTCCCCAAGCGATCTTTGCCTTTCGCCAGCGCTTTCCGGCGGTGCATCTCAACCTTCGCGAGATGAGCAGTACGCAAGTTGCCGAAGGCCTGGTGGATGAGTCGATCGAGGTGGGCATCATGCGTCCGCTGGGTTTGCCGGATTCGTTGAGTGTGGTGGAGTTGATGCGCGAACCGTTGGTCGCCGTGCTCGGTTCCAAGCATCCACTGGCGCAGGGGTCGGAGGAGGGCTTGTTCCTCTCGGCGCTGGCGCTGGAGCCGTTCGTGTTCTTTCCGCGCAGTTACGGCAGCGGGCTGTATGCGCAATTGCTGAGTCTGGCCCGTGATGCCGGGTTCAGCCCGCACTTTGCGCAAGAGGCGGGGGAGGCGATGACCATCATCGGTCTGGTCGCAGCGGGGTTGGGGGTTTCGGTGCTGCCAGCGTCTTATCAGCGGATGCGCATCGACGGCGTGGTCTACCGACCGTTGCTCGATCCGGAAGCGGTGTCTGCGGTGTGGCTGGTGCAGCGCAAGGATCAGAAATCGCCGATGGCCAAGGCGTTTGTCGACCTTCTTACGCGCAAGGTCGAGTCTGCTTAAAAGATCGCAGGCTTCGGCAGCTCCTAGAGGGAGACCCGAATTCCATAGTAGGAGCTGCCGAAGGCTGCGATCTTTTGATCTTGCCGTTAGGGCAACCGCACCAAATCCCCCTTCAACGCCACCCGCGTCACAAAGATCCCCGCCCTGCATTCATACGTATTCAAATCCTTGCGCACATGCTGGTCGTAGTAACTGACGATATTGACCACCGCATTCGCCCCGACCCGCTTGGCATCGGCCTGCAATTTGATCAGATTTGACTGCAATACCCACTCGCAGGAATCGTGATCACTCTTGTTGAAACCATTGGTCTTCAAATCACTGACTACCCCGCTGCGCAGCAACTGCTGAGTCCCCTGCGGGCCATTGCCGAGCAGATAGAACTTCACACTGCCATCCAGCCGCCCGGCGCGAATCGCGTCCGACAGCACGGTTTCGAAGGGCATGTACATCAGATTGGTGGCGTGGCTGGCGCTGGGCAGTAGCGCGAAAAGCGCAGCGGCGATCAGGGCTTTCACTTGCATGGTCATCTCCTTGACGGTGAAAGAGAACCGCGAGTGCTCGACCGACCGGGCCCGCCGTTCTGACAGGCGTATTGATGGCCTGCATGAGCGAGTGTAGATGCTGTGCGGCGAGTGTTCAGCTTGTGCAGCCGTGTTCACCACATTTGCGGTTACGAACTGTTTTAGCGAGTGTTTGTTTTCTTGCGCAGAATCGATTTCTTTAAGTGAGTGCCATGGATGCCACTTCGATACCAGCCCAAGGAAGGTAGTGTTTTGATCTGCGATTTCAGAGGTTATGAAGTACCTGAAATGGTCAAGGTCAGGCCCGTTGTCGTAATACGCAAACACAGAACCAACAGTATGTTGGTGACGGTCGTGCCGCTGAGTACTACTGCGCCGGATTGCTTACTTGATCACCATTACGAACTCTCCAGCCATCTTCAAGGCGCCAGCCCGATCTGTTGGGCGAAGTGCGATATGGTGGCCACTGTCAGCCTTTCCCGACTGGACCGAATCAAAAGCAGAGATCGTGAAGGAAAGCGCGTCTATCTGATCTCACACCTTGAAACAGAAGAGTTCTGCGCCGTTAAAGCCGCAGTCAGGCGGGCGCTTGGGCTGTAATGGCTGCAAAAGTGGCGCAGTGAGGCCAAACGCCAGCCGTTGTCCGGATTGATGATTCGGGCAATACTGCGAGCGTTCCCGCAAGGGGCTTGTGAGACTCTAAGGATCCTGGGTGACCAGCCATCGTAGAGCCAGACAGGTAATCGGTGATGACAAGCCAACCTGTTTGTGAAAGGGCGCCGAATGGCGCCCTTTGTCGTTTCTACAATCCCATCAATCCACGTGCGCCAAATCCCCGCGCAACGCTACGCTCGACACCACCAGCCCGGCACGGCACTGGAATTTCTCAGTGTCTTTGTACAGATCGCGCTGGTCGACGCTGGCGATGTTGATCACCGCGTTGGCATCGGCTTTTTTCGCGGCGTTCTGCAAGGTTGCCAGAGCCGATTGCAGGGCCCAGAAGCAGGCGTCTTCGTCGGACTTGTTCGAGCCGTTGGTCTTGCGGCTACTGCTCACGGTGTCGAGTTTGCGCACCTGTTTCGGCAAAGCTTCGCCGGCCAGATAGAACTTCACGCTGCCGTCGAGCAGGCCGGCGTCGGTGGCGCGTTTGACGCCTTCGCGGAAGCTCAGGTAAGTCGGCTCGTCGGCGCCCTGTTTGACGATGCCCAGGTCGTTGACGAACTCGATGTCCGGGTTGATCGACAGTTCTTTGAGGACGTTGTCGCGCAGGCGGTTGACCCAGCGGTTGTAGTTACCGTGGATCTTGCCGTCCTTGGCGTCGAGGCCGTAGCTGCTGCGGTAGTCGATTTCGAACGAGGTCGGGGTGAACGGAATATCGACTTCGGCGTGATGGCGACCGCGCACGGTGATCGCCGCTTTGATCATGCCCGGACGTACCGATTGCACCACCCATTGGCGGTCGTTGAGCGCGGTGACGATGGCACGGCTCATCTGTTGCTGGGTGAAGCCGAGGTTGGGCGAGAACTCTTCCTTGGCGTTGTAAACCGGTTTGCTGGTGCAGCCGCCGAGCACAAAAAACAGTGCCAACAGAGCGGCGATGCGGTGAAACTGAGTCATTCCCTTCACTCCAAAGGTGTTGCGGTCAGTGCCAGCGGCGGAAAATCAACGAGGTGTTGACGCCACCAAAAGCGAAATTGTTGTTCATCACGTAGTCGTGATGCATCTGGCGGAATTCGCCGCGCAGGTAATCGAGTTTGCCGCAGTGCGGATCGACCTCGTCGAGGTTGAACGTGTGCACGTACAGGTCGCGGTTCATCATCTCGATGCTGAACCACGACTCCAGCGCGCCGCAGGCGCCGAGGGTGTGGCCGAGAAAGCTCTTCTGCGAGCTGATCGGCATGCGTTCGCCGAACAAACTGCTGGTTGCCAGTGTTTCGGCAATGTCGCCCTGTTCTGTAGCGGTGCCGTGACCATTTACGTAACCGATGGCGTCCGGCGTCAGGTCGGCGTCTTCCAGCGCCAGTTCCATGGCGCGGCGCATGGTCAGTTGTTCCGGGCGCGTGGTGTGCTGGCCGTCGGCGTTGCTGCCGAAGCCGACGATCTCGGCGTGGATATGCGCACCGCGGGCGAGGGCGTGTTCCAGCTCTTCGAGCACCAGCATGCCGCCACCTTCACCGATCACCAGACCATCGCGGCCCTTGTCGTACGGACGTGGGCTGGTTTGCGGCGCATCGTTTTTCAAACTGGTGGCATAGAGCGCGTCGAAGACCATGGCTTCGGTCGGGCACAGCTCTTCGGCGCCGCCGGCGAGCATCAAAGGCAGGCGGCCGAACTTGATCGCCTCGTAGGCGTAACCGATGCCCTGACTGCCGCTGGTGCAGGCGCTCGACGTCGGGATCAGCCGTCCGGTCAGGCCAAAGAAGATGCTGATGTTGGCGGCGGTGGTGTGCGGCATCATCCGCACGTAAGAGTTGGCGTTGAGGCCTTCGGCCACGGAGTTGAGCAGCATGTTGCCGAACGCTTTGATCTCATCGGTGCTGCCAGTGGACGAGCCGCATGCGACGCCCATCCGCCCATCCTTGATCGATTCGTCACCGAGCAAACCAGCGTCAGCCAGGGCGTTTTCTGCCGCACGAACCGCCAGCCGCGACACCCGGCCCATGCTGCGCAATTGCTTGCGGGTCCAGTGCGCAGGCACGGCAAAGTCATCGATCGGCCCGGCCAGGCGGGTGTTGAGTTCGCTGAAACGATCCCACTCGTCCATCCGGCGGATGCCGCTGCGATTGGCTGCAAAGTTACCGGCGATGGTCTCCCAGTCGCTGCCCAGCGAGGTAATGCCGGCCATGCCGGTGACGACGACGCGCTTCATCAGCACAAGCCTCCGTTGACCGCCAGGACCTGGCGGGTGATGTACGAGGCTTCCGCCGACATCAGGAAATTCACCGCACTGGCCACCTCTTCCGGGGTGCCCATGCGTTGCGCTGGGATCATTTTCATCAGTTCTTCCACCGGCACGTTTTCATCGAGCATCGCCGTGTCGATCAGGCCCGGGGCAACGCAGTTAACGGTGATTTTGCGCTTGCCCAGCTCGATCGCCAACGCCTTTGCCGCGCCGATCACGCCGGCCTTGGAAGCGCTGTAATTGACTTGGCCACGGTTGCCGATCAACCCCGACACGGACGTGATGCAGACAATGCGACCGGCAGCACGGCGGCGGATCATCGGCATCATCACCGGGTGCAGAACGTTGTAGAAACCGTCGAGGTTGGTGCGCAACACCACGTCCCAATCGTCGTCAGTCAGAGCTGGGAACGCGCCGTCGCGGGTCAGCCCGGCGTTCAACACCACGCCGTAATAGGCGCCGTGGGTTTCGACGTCGGCTTCAAGAATGGCTTTGCAGGTTTCGCGGTCGGCGACGTCGAATTGCAGGATGCGCGCCTTGCGCCCCAGTGCTTGGATTTCGGCCTGGACGGCTTTCGCTTCAGTCACGCCGCTGCGGCAATGCAGGACGATGTCATGCCCTGCCTGCGCGAGGCGCAAGGCAATGGCGCGGCCGATACCACGGCTGGAGCCGGTGACCAGTACGGATTCAGTCATCGTTCGACTCCTTTGTCTGTTGCAGATATTGATTGACCTGAGGCGGACGGAACACATTCAGCCGAGCGCTGGCGTGGATGCCATCGCCATTGATATGGCATTCGAACACGCCCATGCCGTTTTCATCTTCCAGCGAGCGCAGACCATGAATGGTCAGTTCGCTGCCGGCGGGGAAGGCGTCGACGTTGCACTCGAACTTGCGCGTGCCGAGCAGAAAACCCAGCTCCACCGGGTTGCCTTTCTGGCGCGCGTGGCAACCGGCAAACGCGGCGACGCTCTGCGCCATCAGTTCGATGCCGATCCAGGCTGGCAGGCTGCCGTCGGGCAAATTGAACAGGCCATCAGGCTTGACCGTGAGGCGGGTGTAAATCTGCTCATCGTCAAAGCTTGAGATGCTGTCGATCAGAATCATGTCGCCCGCATGGGGCAGCAGTTCGGCGAGCGGCCAATCAGTCATGGGGCGTCTCCGATAATCAGGCTGACGTTGTTGCCGCCAAAGGCAAACGAGTTGCTCATCAGGTAGCGGGGTGCAATGGACGTCAGGCGCGCGCTGGCGGTCACCCAGTTCAGCGGTGGCAGCGCAGGATCGGGCTGAGCGTCCCAGACGTGTGGCGGCAAGGCGTGGGCGGGGTTTTCGGCGCTCAGGCTCAACCAGCAGAACGCCGCTTCCAGCGCACCGGCCGCGCCAAGGGTGTGGCCGGTCATCGGCTTGGTCGATGAACAAGCCACGCCTGCGGGGAACAGCGTGGCAACCGCCAGACTTTCCATGGCATCGTTGTGTTGGGTGGCGGTGCCGTGCAGGTTCAGGTAATTGATCTGCGTTGCTTGCAGGTGCGCGCGGTTCAAGGCTTTCTGCATCGCTTGCAGAGCGCCGCGCCCGGTCGGTTCAGGGGCGGAAATATGATGCGCGTCGGAGCTGGCACCGGCGCCGAGCAAGGCAATAGCCGGGCCGTCACCGGGTTGCTTGCTCATGACGAACAGCACCGCAGCCTCGCCGATGTTGATGCCGCTGCGGTTGGCCGAGAACGGATTGCAGCGTTCGTCGGACATCGCTTCGAGTGACGAGAAACCGTTGAGGGTCAGTTTGCACAGACTGTCGACGCCGCCACACAGCACCGCGTCGCACAGGCCCAGATCGAGCAAACGCTGAGCGCTCATCAGTGCCCGGGCACTGGAGGTGCACGCCGTGGAAATCACATAGGCCGGGCCGCTCAGTTGCAGCCAGTCGGCGAGGAAGTTGGCCGGCGCGCCGAGTTCCTGCTGACGGTAATCATATTCGGCCGGGAACTGTTGCTCGCGAATATAGTGCGCCAGGCCACGGCTGGCCTCGTCGATGCCCGAGGTGCTGGTGCCGAGGACCACGCCGATGCGGTCGCGGCCAAAGGTCCGGATCGCTTGATCGATGTCATCGCGAACCTGCAACGCCGCCTCCAGCAACAGCTGATTATTGCGGCTGCGCTGATCGGCGAGCGCTGCCGGGATCGGCGTCAGTTCGCCCTGGACGGCGGCCACCGGCAACTCACGTTCCGCCACCCAGCCGGACTCGCGGCGCATGCCCGAGCCGTCGCCGGCGAACAGGTTGCGCGCGACTTCGGACTTGTCGCGGCCCAGCGCGCAAATTACGCCGAGGGCATTCAGGTAAGCGGTCATGGCGTCGGTTCACCCAGCGGAGAAACGCGATAGTGCGGGCCTTGAGGCAGATTCAATTCGAAGCTCAACGGTTGTGAATAACGGATATCCCAGCGCGCTGACAGAGAGCGTTGCTGACCCTGTTGCTGAGCGTCGGGGTAATTGCGCAGCAGCTCGTCGGACGGCGTCAGAGCGAACAACAGCGCAGCAAACAATTCCCGGGCTTCCGGGTTCGGCGGCAGCAGACCATCGGCCTGCCAGTGGCCGTCGATCAGTTGCTGACGCGCCTGAGGAATGCCCAGCGGATCCATCATCGACCAGCGAATGCCGGGCTCTTCGCGCTGGATCACCAGTAGCCAGTCCTGGCGTTGCCCGGTTTGCTGGCGTTCGATGTGCAGTTGCAGCGGCAGCGGCAACGTCGGGTTGCTCGCAGGCAGCGGGGCCTGGCTGGCGCATCCACTCAGGAGGACAAATACCACCAACATTAGCCACGCCACAAACCTTGTGGGAGCTGGCTTGCCAGCGATGGTGCCGGCACATCGAGCATTTTTGTTGACTGACACACCGCTATCGCTGGCAAGCCAGCTCCCACAGGGTTTCGGGTGTGCAGGTCGATAGTTGTGCATCAGAAAGTACCTTGCAGCGGCTTGCGCGCTACCACGTTGACCAGCGTTTCCTCACGCTGCCCAAACGGCTTCGGCTTACGCACCCCAAACCGCTCCAGCAAACCAAAATCCTTCGACCGGCTCCACCACAGATACGGGTACGAGACATTGCGTTCGGCAAACTCAAACCCCTGCCCGCGAATCATCTCCAGGTACTGCGCCGCACTCTTTTGCACATGCATCGGATGACGGAACAACCAGCGAATCACCCACGTATCAATGTAAGCCTCGGTGGACTCGGCGAACAGCAGGTAGCCCCCCGGTTTCAGCACCCGGTAAAACTCGGCCAAGGCCTTTTCCTGCTCGACCAGATGATGAAAGGTCTGGTGGCAGAACAGCAGATCAACGCTGGCGTCCGGCACATTGAGCGTCGCGCAATCGCTGCCGATCAGTTCCACGCTCAGATTCAGGCGCGCCGCTTCTTCGCCACTCAATTCAAGGCTGTGCGGGTCGGCATCAACGCCGATCAAACGCTGTGGCGCAAAGGTCTGGCGCAGATGGCCGAAGGACTTGCCCTGACCGCAACCGGCATCCAGCAAAACAGGATGATCCGGCAGCGCTTCACTGAACAGCCCGCGCAAGTCATTGATCGCGACACGCAACACATGGTGCTGCCAGGTGTGGCTGCGCAGGAACCAGAAACCAAAGCGGGTTTCCTCGACGTAGCTGTCGCTCAAGTAATTCATGTGGCGTCCTTTGCACAAAGTTCGGAAATCATCTTCAAGCGGCGGCGTGCTTCGCTGACGAACGGGTTGCGCTCATCCCAGGCATAACCGGCGAGGATCGAGCAGATCATCCGACGGATTTCCGCCTGACTGTCTTCATAAAAAATCACGTCTTGAAAAGTGCCGGCATACCAGCCCTCGACGTAGCAGCGGAAGGTGTCGACGCCGCGCTTGAGCGGCTCGGCAAATTCGCTTTGCCAGTCGACCGTTTCACCTCGCAACTGACGGTGCAGCACGGCGGCGGCCATGCTTGCCGAGCGCATGGCGATGGTCACGCCGGAGGAGAACACCGGGTCAAGAAATTCCGCCGCGTTGCCGAGCAAGGCGAAGCCCGCCCCGTGCAGGGTTTTCACATTGGCGGCGTAACCGCCGAGTGTGCGCGCCGGAGTGTCCCACACAGCGTTGTTGAGTACGCCAGCAAGGCTCGGGGTTTCGGCGATGAAACTGCGCAGGCAGGCATCCAGATCGCTGTCGCGGCCGTTGAAATGCTCTTGCGCCGCGACCACGCCCACCGAGCAGCGGCCGTTGCTGAACGGGATCGTCCAGAACCAGATATCGCGATGTTCCGGATGCGTGGTGACGAGAATTTTTTCGCGGTCGAATGCCGGGTTGTCGATGTGATCTTCGACGTGGGTGAACACCGCCTGACGCACTGGGAAGTTCGACGGCGCTTCCAGATCCAGCAGCCGCGACAACACACGGCCGTAGCCGCTGGCATCGAGGACGAAATCCGCTTCGAGACGGTATTCACTGCCGTCTTCGCGGCGCACATCCAGCTGCGGTTTCGCCCGGTCGAAATCGACGCTGACGATGGCATCGCCGTAGCGGATTTCCACGCCTTGCAGCGCCGCTTGATCGGCCAGCAGTTTGTCGAAGTCGGCGCGTTGCACCTGAAACGTGGTCGGCTTGCCGCCGGTAAAGGTGTCAGCGAAGTCGAAGGCGCTGTAACGCTCACCCCAGGCGAATGCGGCGCCGGTCTTGCGCTGGAATCCGGCGGCGTTGACGGCGTCGAGCATGCCGGCCTCTTCGACGAAATCCAGGCAATGGCTGAGCAGGCTTTCGCCGATCGAAAAGCGTGGGAAGTGCTGGCGCTCGATCACCAGCACATCGTGGCCCTTGCGCTTGAGCAGCGCAGCGGCGATGGCGCCGGACGGGCCGGCACCGATGACCACGACCTGACGGGATTCCATTTCAACGATTGGCACGTGAACTCCGGGGCAGGTGGGATTGGATATCCCGCGGTGCGCGATGCAGGCCGATGAGGGCCGGTAGTAGCGTCGCGATCAGGCCCATCAGCATCAGCGCGAAGTACAGCGCCGGTGTGATGAGTTGTTGTTGCAACAGCAAATTGAGAAAGACGATTTCGCTCAGGCCGCGAATGTTCAGCAGCACGCTTTCGCGCCAACGGCTGGCGCCTTCGAACGAAGCGCCAGCCCAGCCGAGGCCGAGCCAGTTGCCAAGCAATTTACTGGCAATCGGCAACAGCAGCAGCGCCGCCCATTGCACCGCGCCGAGGCTGGCGAGGGCACTGTGCATGTCGATTTGCACAATGCCGAAGGTGAGAATCAGCGGTATCGCCAGCCATGTCTGCAAGCGGTTCATCCAGCGCGCCGGCAACGGCAGCACCAGCGGCACTTTCAGCGCGGCCATGCACAGCAGATAGCCGATACCGAAGATCAGCGCGTTGAGTTTGTAATGCTCGGCCATCACCAGCAGCGCAAAGAACCCGAGGCTATAGGTCAGCGGGCGGCGCACAGCGAACAGATGCATCAACAACGGCACACACGCCAGGCCCAGCGGCAGCAACAGACTGCTCAGGTGCAGACTGCCTTGAGCGAGGCCGAACAACGTCCAGCAGGTCAGGTCAATGAGGATCGCGGTCTGCACCAGGCGGCGAGCGGCGGCCGGCGGATAATCGATGTGGCGCAGATACAGGTACAGCACCGGGATCGCGGTAATCGCGAACACCAGACCGATGGCCAGTGAGTTGAGCCACGGTTGCGCCGGCAGCAGCCAATAGGCAGCGGCAAGACCACAGGCAAACGGCACGACAAAACTCGGCAGCGCAATTTTCACGCTTTGACGGTCCAGCTTCAGATCGATCACATCACTGAGAATGTGCCCGAGCAGCAGGGCAAAACTCAGGCTGTAGAGGCTTTTCAGCCAGTCTGGCGCGATCAGTTCGGCACCGCTGAGCTGCCAGCCCGGCTCGATCCAGAAATACATCAGCAGCGGCAAGCCGAAGCTCGCCAGCAGCAACTGGCTGACAATCGGGATCAGACCAAAGTGGCGCCCAATACGAGTGGCCACGGCGAACAGCGCCATGGCCAGCAGCCAGAAAGCGACGACCATCATGCCGCTGGCTCCGCGACTGCTGTCGCGTGTTCGTGACGCCCGGCCCACGGCGCCAGCATGAAACTGAACGCCAGACCGAGGCTCACCGACACGCCGAAGTTGCTCACCGCCGGTGTGCTGGACACCGCCAGCAGACCGAACGACAGCCACGTCGTCACAGCGGCCAGCAAGGTGCCGAGCAGGCTCACCGCTGCGCCACCCACTTGCTCACGCATGAGAATCGCGTAATCGACGCTGATCGCCGTCACCAGCAGCAGGCCGAACAGGCTGAACAGGGTCAGCGGCTGACCGAGCCAGCCAAGGCTGGCCAGACTGCACAGGGCGGCGAGCAACGGCAGGGCGACGATGCGCAGCGCACCGCCGAGACCGAACGGCAACATCAGTACCAGCACGATCAACGCACAGGAGGCGAGTTTCAGTTCAGCAGCGCTGATTTGCGTCGCCGCAAAGACGTCATTCAATTCACCAAGGCGATCGACCAACATCACCCCCGGCAAATCCAGCGCCTGCACCCGCAACAGCGCCGGGTTGTTAAAACCTTGCAGGCTGGTCATCGCCGCCACGCCATCTTCGCTCGGGCCGAGCCACAGCATGCGATAAGGCTCGCCAAGTGGACCGGCCAATGCCGCGTCGATGTCTTCGGCGGGCACGGTCTGCAGCTGTTGCAATTCGCTTTGCAGCGCGGCGAGCGGCACGCCGAGGTCGAGCAGTGGCTGCCAGTGTTGCGGCAGTTTGTTCAGCGCCTGGCGCACCTGTTCTTGCTGGTTCGGCGGGCTCACCAGTTGATCGAGGGCCAGATAGCCTTGCAGCTTGTCGAGGTTGACCAACTGCTCCAGACGTTCGCTCAACGCGGCCTGACGTTCGAGCAGTTGCTGCTGATTGTCGGCGCGCACAAGGAAAAACTGGCTGGTGGGCTGATAGCCGGTGATGCGCGCGATGGTCTGCGCTTCATCGGTAAGCCGTTGTGGTGCACCGACCCATTGGCGGATGTCATTCTTGCTTTGCAACTGCACCAGACCGCCCACGCAGAAGGCAATCAGCAGTGCCAGCAACACCGGTGTGCGGACGCGTTCGAGGAGTTTTTCGCGCAACGCGACCATGCGCTCGGCCAGATGCAGCGGCCATTGCGCGGGGCGCAGTTCGACGTTTTTCAGCAGCGCCGGCAACAGGCACACCGCCGACAGATAGGCACCGAGCAACCCGGCGGCCGAGAACACCGCGATTTGCGTCAGCGCCGGGAACGGCGTCCACGCCAGCGCCAGATAACCGATGGCGCTGGTGATCAGGCTCAGGGTCAGCCCGGACAGCGTCAGGCGCAAGGCGGGCCAGCTGCGCCACGGCTTCAGGCTCCAGCTCTTCGACAGATAATGCAGCGGATAATCCACGGCCACGCCGATCAGGCTGGAACCGAGCACCAGCGTCATCACATGCATATGGCCAAACAGCGCCACACACGCCACCGCACCGAACAGCATGCCGACCAGCACCGGCACGAACGCCAGCAACACGCGCCAGCGGCGAAACGCGAGCAACAGCAGCAACAGAATGCCGACGGTGGCGCCACCGCCAACCCAGGTCATTTCACGAGTCGCTTGCTGTTGACCGTTGGCCGCATACAGCAAGCCGCTGGCGGCCAGCAGTTGCACGTCGGATTTCGCGGCCTGTTCGCGACTGTGTTGCAGCAGTGCGGCGACTTGCAGCGGCAGGTTCATATCGAAGGCATTGCCGGTGGTGCGTGCGCGCAGCAGCACCCAACTCTTGCCGTCGGCATCTGCGATCAACGCGCCGCTGCCGATGTCCAGTTGTACCGAGCCGTGCTGCGGCTGGCTGTTCTGAATGCGCCCGGTCAGGCCGAGCCAGTCGTCCTGACTCGGCACCAGACTGAAACCGCTGAACGGGTCGAACAGGGCCTGTACGCGCTGCTGAATGAACACGTCGGGGTGTTCGATCAGCAGTTGCCGATCATCCGCCGAGAGCATCGCCAGTCGACCTTGCAGCAGTTGCGTGCGCAGGGCCGGCAGATCCGCTTGCAGGTTCCACTGCACTTTTTCGAACAGACCGCTGGCTTGCCATTGCTCGCCCAGCGTCTGTGCCATGGCCACGGCTTGCGGGCGATCGGCGTGGCCGACCAGCACCAGCATCTCGCGGTTGAGCGGCTCTTGCATGCGCTGTTCGGCGCGCAGTTCGAGTGCGTCCGGATTAGTGCCGGGCACCAGTTCCATCAGGTTCGCCGACAGCGGCGCACCGTCGCGCCACTGCCAACCGGCCAGTGCGACGACCGCCAGCAGCAGGATCAGAAACAGCCAGGGCAGCCTGCGTTCACTCGGCAAAGTCATGTTGCTCCGCGTCACTCAACGGTTGCCCGGCGGTGCTGTCCTGCATGCGCAGCACGGTGCTGTCGCCCTGGGTTTCCAGCAGCTCGATGGTCTGCACCAGCGCGCCGCCGTCGATGTTGATCTGTTTGAACACTTGCTTGAGCAGCAGCGAACGCGGGGTCAGCGTGAGTTTCCACTGCTGCGCGTCGCCACTCAGCGCCAGTTCGAAGTCGCGTTGCAGGCCACTGCTGTCGCCTTGCAGCACGGCGAGAAACAAGCGATTTTGCTCGGCACCGGCACTCTTGTTCGGCAGCATCTGCCAGCCGTTATCGTCGCGGCGTGCGATGCCCTTGGCGCTGATGCGGTAGTCCTGCTGCAGCGGCGTTTTCAGCAGCCAGAGCAGTCCGTGGTTTTTCGCCAGAACAAAACTGCCCTTGCTGGTCAGCGGCTGGGGCAGGGCGCGCAGGTGTTTTTCCTGGGTGAACTGGCCGTGGATCACGTCCGGTTTCGCCAGTTGTTCGCTCAGTTGTTGCAGGTCGAAAGCATTGGCCAGCGCCGACACCGTCAGCAGCGCCAATGCGCTCAAACTTTTAAAAAAAACATTCATCGCAGCATCCTTTCCACGGCATCGGTGAAGACCTTCGGTGAAGCCAGTTGCATCTCGCGGCTGCTCACTTCGACGGCAACCTGCACCGAGCTGGCGCGGGTCAGGCGTTCGCCGCTGTGCAGGTCGGTGATCAGATAATTGATCTTCAGACGGTTTTCCCACTCGACCAGACTGGCGCGCACATTCAGGCGCTGACCGAACACCGCGCCACGCACGTAGCGCAGTTGCAGGTCGATGATCGGCCAGGCATAACCGGATTCGACCATCTGTGTGTAGTTGTGGCCGATCGTGTCGAGCAGCGCACAGCGCGCGACTTCGAGGTATTTGACGTAATGGCCGTGCCAGACGACATGCATCGTGTCGACGTCGAAGAACGGCACGAGGATTTCCGTGTCGGCGTGAAGCACTCCGGCGCTACGCATGCAGCCTCCAGTGTTGCGCGGCAATGCGTTGCAGGCACAGGCGCAATTCGCCTTCCAGTGCGCGGTCTTCGATGACCGGCGGGAAGTCTTTGGACAACTCTTCGTGCATCGCAGCGAGCGATGGCGGCAGCGGTCGCGCGTCTTCGGCCTGAGCGCGCAGCCACACGCCTTGATTGGCGGCGAGCAGGGTAGCGGCGGCGACCTGTTCGGTCAGCTCCAGCACACGAATCGCATCGCGGGCGGCGATAGTGCCCATGCTGACTTTGTCCTGGTTGTGGCACTCGGTGGAGCGCGAGAAGACGCTGGCCGGCATGGTATTTTTCAGCGCTTCGGCGGTCCAGGCGCTGGTGCCGATCTGCACGGCTTTGAAACCGTGGTTGATCATTGCCCGGTCTGCCGGCGCACCGGAGAGATTGCTCGGCAGACCGTGGTTGTAACGCTCATCGACCAGCAGCGCGAGTTGCCGGTCGAGCAGGTCAGCGACGTTGGCCACCAGGTTTTTCAGGCTGTCCATGGCGAACGCGATATGCCCGCCGTAGAAGTGCCCACCGTGCAAAACGCGCTCGGCTTCGGCGTCGATGATCGGGTTGTCGTTGGCGCTGTTCAGTTCGATTTCGATGAACGAACGCAGCCAGTTCAGGCTGTCGGCCAACACGCCGAGCACGTGCGGCGCGCAGCGCAGCGAGTAGCGATCCTGCAGACGATGCAGCGGCGCGGTCGGCGCGTCGATCGCCAGATCCTTGCGCAACCACGCGGCGACCTGCATTTGCCCCGGATGCGGTTTGGCCGCGAACAGCCGTTCGTCGAAGTGCTCCGGGTTGCCCTGCAACGCGACCACGTTGAGCGCGGTGATGCGCGTGGCCAGTTGCAGCAGATAGTCGGCGCGGGCGAAAGCGAGGCAGGCAAGGCCGGTCATCACCGCGGTGCCGTTCATCAGCGCCAGCGCTTCCTTCGGGCGCAGCACCAGCGGTGTCCAGCCGAGTTCGCGATGCACATCGGCGGCCTGACGGCGTTCGCCACGGAACATCACTTCGCGCTCGCCGGACAGCGTTGCCGCGACGTAAGACAGCGGCGTCAGATCGCCGCTGGCGCCGACTGAACCTTCTTCCGGAATCAGCGGCAGAATGTCGTATTCGAGGAAGGCATGCAGACGCTCCAGCAGCTCCACGCGCACCCCGGACACGCCGTGGCACAACGACTGCAAACGCGCTGCCAGCACCGCGCGGGTGGCTTGCGCGTCGAGCAGTTTGCCCAGCCCGCAACCGTGGAAGGTGTAGAGGTGACGCGGCAACGCTTCAACGTGATGCAGCGGCACCGCGACCACGCAGGAATCACCGTAACCGGTGGTGACGCCGTAGATAACGCCTTCCTTGTCCAGCAGCGAGTCGAGAAACCGCGCGCCTTTGGCGATGCGCTCGCGATAGTCGGCGTCGCTCTGCAACTGCACGGGCGCCTGACGGTTGGCCAGGGCCAGCACGTCTTCGATGCGCAAAGGGCGTTCGCCGAAGGTTACCGGCTCATGGGTTGGCGTCGTCATCGGTCTTCCAGAAAGGGTAAAAGTTGAACCATTGTTGCGGCGCTTCGAGGCAATAGTGACTCAGGCGCTGCGCATAGCGGGTGGCCCACTGATGAATGACCTGCTCGCGCTCGCTGCGCTTCCACACCACGGCGTCGGCGAAGGGCTCGAGAGTCAGGCGATAGTGACCGTCCGGCTGTTTCAGGCACATCAGCAGATTGACCGGGCATTTGAGCAGGCCGGCGAGCAGCCACGGGCCTTGTGGGAACGGCGCCGGATGGCCGAGAAAGTCCACGGTTACGCTGCGCCCGCCATGCAGAGGGACGCGGTCGCCGGCAATCGCCAGCCACTCGCCGCGCTCCAGGCGTTCGTGCAGTTGCAGCATGATCACCGGGTCGAGTTCGCTGACCTGAATCAGGCGCAGATTGGTCGCTCCAGCCTCGCCCAGCAAACGGTTGAATTGCTCGGCGTGCTTGGTGTGTACCAGCACGTTCATGGTGACCTTTTCGCCGATCTCCGCCAGTGCGCGACAGACTTCCAGATTGCCCAGGTGCGCGCCGACCAGCAGTTGTCCGCGACTGCCGCGCAACTGATTGCGCAGCAGGGCCGGGTCGATGATTTCGATCTGTTCGATGCGCAACTTGCCATTCCACACATCGAGCTTGTCGAGCATCGAATCGGCGAACGCCATGAACTGACCGAACACCCGCCAATGAGTGGGGTGTAAATCTTCGCGCTGACTCCACGCCGCCAAACGCTGCTGATATTGCCAGGCGCTGTGTCGCGCGGTGCGGCCAAACAGGAAAAAATACAGGACGATGCCGTACAGCAACGGGCTGAGCAGGCGTCGTCCCAAGACCTTGGCGGCGAACGCGGTGAATTTCATCAGCAGAAAGCTGCCGCGTTCCTCGCGGTCAGCCCAGTGCTTCTTGTCGGTCTCGCTGGTCATGCTCGCCACCGCCGCCAGAGGATCAGCGGAAAGCGCAGCAACATGCCGAGGAACAGCCGCGTGTGCATGCTGGAAATCAGCGCGTTGTCGTGGAACAGACGGAAGTGCGAGACACCGTCCAGCGGGTAGTGCACGCTGGTTTGCAGCCAGCGCATCGGCTGATTGCGCCACGACAGGCGCACGAGAATGTCCGAGTCGAAATCCATGCGTTTGCCGACTTTCGCCGAGTCGATCACCGCCAGCGTCGGGGCCAGTGGATAGACGCGAAAACCGCACATCGAATCGCGGATCTGCAGCGACAGCGTGTTGATCCAGACCATGACGTGGGTCAGGTAACGCGCGTACAAACGGCCTTTCGGCACGCTTTCGTCGAACAGCGGATAACCGCAGATCATCGCTTCGGGGTGGGCGCGGGATTCATTGACGAAACGCGCTACGTCGTGCAAATCGTGCTGACCGTCGGCGTCGACCTGCAGCGCATGGCTGAAACCCAGTAACGAGGCCTCGCGCAGGCCGGTCATCACTGCGCCGCCCTTGCCCTGATTGGCGGTCAGGCGTACCAGATGCACCTTGTCGCGTTCGGCCAGAGTATCGAGCACCTTCGCGCAGGATTGGGTGCTGGCGTCGTCCACCAGAATGCACGGCAAGCCTTGGACGAGCAGGGCGTCGACCACGGTGGTAATCGCGGTTTCGTGGTTGTAAACCGGGATCACTGCGCAGGGGTTATGCATACCGGTTCCCCATTGGAAAACAGCGATCCCTGTAGGAGTGAGCCTGCTCGCGATTGAGTGCGCAGCACTCACCCAGGTCAATCATGCTCTACACCCAAAAGAATCCGCCCACTGGAACAGGTCGCCGTGTCATTGCGATAAGCGAAATACAACTTGCTGCGCTCTGGATCAAAGCGCAGATGCAGCTGGATTTCATCGCCGGGGCGCACCAGTTGCTGGAATTTCAGCACTTCCATACCGGCAAACGGACCTTTCAGGTTGAGCAATTGGCGACCCACGTTCAGCGCCCATTCCACCTGCACCACGCCGGGCAATACCGGAGCTTTAGGGAAGTGGCCGCTGAAGTAGGCCAGATCCGGCGGCACGCTCAACTGCAAACTCCATTCGCCCTCAGTCTCGATCTGCGACAGCACGTGCGGCGCTTTCGGTCGCGGCGTCATCAACAACGCTTCGATATCGGCCTGCGGTAGCTTGCCTTGGCTGTTCAACGGTAATTGGCGCACGAGCCGCCAACGCCGGGGCAGGGCCAGGGCTTCGCAGTGTTGGCGCAAATGCTGGCGCAGGGTTTCAGTCAGGCTGCGGCGTCCGTGTTCACGCAAGGCAAACAGGCCGGCCTCGCTAAGCACCAGCAACGCACCGAGGGAAGCACGGTTTTCCTGAACCACGCCCAGGCGCGCTTCGGCGACCCAATCATGGGCGACCAAGGCCTGTTCCAGCATCGGCAGAGAGATGCGTTTTTCTTCAAGCTTGACGATGCGATCCAGCCGTCCCAGCAACTCAAAACGACCGTCGGCGGCAATGCGTGCAGCATCGGCGGTGTGCTCGACATGGCCGGCGGGCAGATAAGGCGAACTGATCAACAGCGCACCGTCGCTGTCCTGATTCAATTCAACCCCGGCGAACGGTTGCCACAGTTGTTCACCCTGACGCCAGGCAATGCCGCCGGTTTCCGAGCTGCCGAGGATTTCTGTCGGCCACTGCTGCAAGCGCTGTTGCAGACTTTGCGCGGCCTCAAGCGGCAACGCCCCACCGGAGGAAAACACCCGGCGCACGGCGCTCAGGGCTGGCCAGTCGAGGTTGTCGCCCATGCGTTTGAGCAGCGCCGGGCTGGCGACCCAGGCGAAGGCCGGATATTCGCGGCTGGCGCGCTGCATATCTTCCGGGAAGGCCAGTTGCTGTCGCACAAAAGTGCGCCCGGCGCACAGCGGCCACAGCACGCGAAACAGCAAACCGTAAATATGTTGAGTGGCGACGCTGCCGATGATGCAAGCTTCACCGAGATCCGCGCCCCACAACTGCTCCAGCGCTTCGACTTCATTGGCCAGTTGGCGCAGGGACTTGTCGATACGCTTGGGCTCGCCGCTGGAGCCGGACGTACACAGGCTCAGGCGGCACTGGTCGAGATCCAGTTCGGCACCGGGCAACGGCGGCTGATTAAAGTCGCTCAGTTGCGCGTCATCGGCTTGATCCGTCAGCCACCGATCGACTTCAGCTGACCAGCGCTGGCGGGTTTGTGGTTGCAGATCCGAAGGCAGCAGCACACTGACGCCGGCACGCCATGCGCCCAGCAAAGCGATGGCCAGTTCGGCGGCATCCTCAAGATGCACAGCCAGGCGCTTCACGCCCTGCGCTTGCAGACCGGCGGCAATGCTCAGCGCCTTTTCGCACAGGTGCGCGTGATCGAGTGCCGGCGTGTGGCTGATGGCCCGCGCCGGCACAGGCTTGAGCATCAGCTGCTCAAGTTTTATCCAGTTCATGTACGGCCTCTTACCCGTTGTCGTATCAGCCATTCAATGGCAAACATCAGGCCGATCAATCCGTAGGAGATCAGGCCGGTGTACAACATCCACCAATTCAGCGGCGCCCACAGGGTCAGGAGGGCGGCGCACAAACCGTTGCAGAAGAAAAACACACTCCAGGCCACCGTGACCTTTCGCGTGTAGCGAATCGCAATGTCCGGCAACTGTGGTTCACGCAAGCGCGCCAGGCGCTCGACCATCGGCGGGCCGAATTTCAGGCTCAGGCTGAACAGCACCAGCATGAAACCGCTGATCAGCACCGGATACCAGCGCAGCAACAGCGGGCTGTCGAACAGTGCCAGCAACAGGCAAAATATGATCGCCACGCCAGCCATCCACAGGCTGCCGGGCTTGCGCTCGCCGGTCAGCGCCCGCGCCAGCCAGAGACTGCCCAACAGCAGGCCGAACTGCCACGGAGCGAAATGCTCCATGCCGAAATACACCGCAAAGGGGTACAGCAGACCGGCCAGCAGCAGGCCCAGGCCGATCAGTCGGCTCATGTGGCCGGTTGAACCAGACGGTAGACCGCCTCGACCACGTCACCAACCGTGCGCACCGATTTGAATTCTTCGGCGGCGATTTTCTTGCCGGTCTGGCGCTTGATGTGATCGATCAGATCGACCGCGTCGATGCTGTCGATTTCCAGATCCTGATACAGATTGGACTCCAGGCTCACACGGGCAGGATCCAGTTCGAACAGCTCGACCAAGGCATCGCGCAGGGTGTTGAAAATATCGTCACGAGTTTGCATGGTCCGGTCTCAAGCTGCCTGTTTTGCCGTGACGAACGCCGCAAGGCTGGCCACGTTGGTGAAATGGTTACGGGTGTCTTTGGCGTCGGCGTCGATCTTGATGCCGTATTTTTTCTGGATGGCCAGGCCCAGTTCCAGCGCGTCGACGGAATCCAGGCCGAGGCCTTCGCCGAACAGCGTCTGCTCGTCGCCGATGTCGTCGACGCTGATGTCTTCCAGGCCGAGGGCGTCGATGATCAGCAGTTTGATGTCACGATTCAGATCGCTCATCTTCGGCGAGCTCCTTAATGAAATAGTTGTGCAAATAATCGTTGAGCTTGCGCGAGGCCTGGGGTGCGGGCCCCTGCGCGGCGAAAGTCTGTGGGTCTATATCGGCGCCGACGCGAAAACTGAAGTGCACGCGGCGGCTGGGGATCCGATACCAGGGTTCGGCTTTGGTCAATGTGGTCGGGCTGACCTTGATGATCACCGGCGTGAGGATTTTCGCACCGCGCAGGGCAATTGCAGCGGCGCCCCGATGGAAGGCTGGCGCCTGCCCCGGCTGGGTGCGGGTGCCTTCGGGGAAAATGATCAGGGTCTGGCCGTTTTGCAGGGATTGGGCGGCGGCATCGAGCATGTCCATGCTGCCGTCGTTGCTGATGTATTCAGTGCTGCGCAGCGGGCCGCGGGTGAAGGGGTTTTCCCACAGGCTTTTTTTCACCACGCAATTGGCCTGGCGCACCAGGCCGATCAGAAACACCACGTCGATCAGCGACGGGTGGTTGGCGATGATCATCTGCCCCGGTCGACCCAGGCGTTCAGCGCCCTGGATGTCGTAGGTCAACACGCCGGTGCGGGCCATGAACCGCACGAAAAACCAGAACAGCCGACTGACGGTCTGCCGCGCACGCTGGCGATGTGCAAGGGCGTCACCGGGCAGGCAACCCAGCAGCGGAAACACCAGCACGCGCAGGCACAGCCCGCCAAGCCCGAACAGGGCGAAGCTTGCGGCGGTGGCCAGCAGGCGCCAGTAATAGGCGTCGCGGTTTTTCTCGATCACGGGTTGCGTTGCCAGGTCCATACACGATTTTTCCAGGCATGTTGGCAAAGGGGTTGCTGGCCGAGCAGGGTGCGCAACAGATTCAGCGCGTGGGGCCAGTGCGCTTTTGACCGTGTTTCTGTGATGCTGTTCAGGGTCAGCCGCCAGTCGGTACCGGGGGTGAGTAACAGGCCGAGGGCATAAGGAAACGGCACGTCGTCGATCCACGCCGAATACGCTGCGGGCGGCTGTTCTTCGGTGATTACCAGCAACACTGCCGGGGCACCTTCATTGAGCAGCGCCGCGGCTTCGAGCATGCCGTTTTCGAGACCGTCGCCAGCGGCGGCAATGGCGGTCATTTCGCTGGTTTCTCCGCGCATGATCGACCACAGACCAATGATCGCGTTGTGCACCGACAGGCTGAACTGCGTCGGCGACAGCGGCTGTTCGTTGGCCAGATCGCTGAGGATCTCGTAGGTACGCGGGGTTTCGCCGTGACGCGAAACAAACACCAGTGGCAGATTCTCCCGTCCGTCGGCGAGGGGCCAGCCAACGCTGAACGCCATGCGTGCCAGTCGGCTGAGGCGGCGGCGCTGCATGGCCGGCAAAAACGACACATCGGGCGCGGCATCACTGCGCTGGAGCACGACCGGTTGTCGGCTCCAGGCCTGCCAGGCGTCCACGCTGTCGAAGCCTGGGGCCCACGCGCGCCATTGGGCGATGTTGAAGTTGATCACGGACATTCATCCCGCCCCTGCGGGCTTTCGTTGACGCGTTTAGTCGCCAAAGCCGCAGCAGGCTTGACGTGACGCAGGGCGCCGAGTGGCGCGCATTATCCCGGTGAGAGGAGTGTGTAGCAAATGCTGGTTACATTTTGCGCAATGAAATGTACGGAATGGTTCGCAAGAAAACTGTCACTTGGCCATTATCCAGATTGTCGGCGGCTTGTCTGTCGGGTATCTCGGCGATCAATGGCGGTTTTTGCGCTAACTGTCCGTGGATTTTTGCCCCTGACGCTGTAGTCCACGTCCATGAAGGTAGCGAAGCGAGGTCGCGCGCATCTACACTCGGTCATTCTTTGATACACGGAGGTTTGGTCATGCGGCGCGTGGTGTTCAATCAGAAAGGTGGCGTAGGCAAGTCGAGCATTGCCTGCAATCTGGCGGCGGTCAGCGCCAGCGAGGGTTATCGCACGCTGTTGGTGGACCTCGATGCCCAGGCCAACTCCACTCAGTATCTGACCGGGCTCACCGGCAACGACATCCCGATGGGTATTGCCGACTTCTTCAAGCAGACCTTGTCCTCGGGGCCGTTCTCGAAGAAGAACCAGGCGGATATCTACGAAACGCCGTTCGACAACCTGCACATCATCACGGCGACCGCTGAACTGGCCGACTTGCAGCCCAAGCTTGAAGCCAAGCACAAGATCAACAAGCTGCGAAAGTTGCTGGATGAGCTGTCCGAAGATTACGACCGGATTTACCTCGATACGCCACCGGCGCTGAATTTCTATGCGGTGTCGGCGCTGATTGCCGCTGATCGGGTGTTGATTCCCTTCGATTGCGACAGTTTCTCGCGTCAGGCCCTGTATGGTCTGATCGCGGAAATCGAAGAGTTGAAGGACGACCACAACGAAGGTCTGGAAGTCGAAGGCATCGTGGTCAACCAGTTCCAGGCCCGGGCGAGCCTGCCACAGCAGATTCTTGATGAGCTGATCGCTGAAGGTTTGCCGGTGTTGCCGGTGTACCTCACCAGTTCGGTGCGCATGCGCGAATCACACCAGGCCAGCATGCCGCTGATCCACCTCGATCCTCGGCACAAGCTGACCCAGCAGTTCGTCGAACTGCACAATCTGCTCGAAGATCATTGATCTTTCGCAACCCCCCCCATTCCTGTGGGAGCTGGCTTGCCAGCGATGAGGTCGGAAGATTCAGTATCTCTAGTGACTGATCCACCGCAATCGCTGGCCAGCCAGCTCCCACAAGGTTCGGTGGTGGGTCAGATGCCCTGGCTACGCAGCCACGCCATCAACTGCGGCAAGGGAAACGCGCCACTCTGCCGCGCCACTTCCTTTCCGTTCTTGAACAGAATCAAACTCGGAATCGAGCGAATCCCCAACTGCGCCGACAACTGCTGATTGGCCTCGCTATCCAGCTTGGCCAAACGGCACTTGCCTGCCAACTGAGCCGCAGCCTGCTCGAACACCGGCGCAAACGACTTGCACGGCCCACACCACTCCGCCCAGACATCCACCAGTAGCGGCAGATCACCTTTGATCTGGCTGGCGTAGTCGCTTTGCTTAAGTTCAAACGGTTTGCTCAACAGCACGGCGGATTTGCAGCGGCCGCATTTGGGCTGGTCCGCGAGGCGCTCGGCGGGGATGCGGTTGAGGCCGTTGCAGGAGGGGCAGGGGATGAGTAGTGGGTCGGTCATGAGCGTGGTCCGGTGAAGAGCTGATACCCCTTAGTTGGAGACGTTTGCTCATATTTTCAATCGTGCAGGGTTCGGCGGTGATTCTAGGCTGAAGCACGCCGAGCAGGTCCGTTGGTCTGCTTGGAGGTATCGCAACTTGCGATAATCCTGATCTGTGATTAACTCCCCATAGCAAAATGCGATAAGGATGTTGCATGCATGTCATCACTGCAAAACGGATACGAGAAGCGAAAGATAAATGGCCGAAAGCGGCCACCGCACTGGATCACTGGCTTGAAGTGGCAAAAGGAAGCAAACCGTTGGACTTTGTCGCCATGAAGGCGCTGTTCCCGGCTATTGATAAAGTGGGTGAATTTCATGTGTTCGATATTGGCGGTAATAAACTGAGGTTGATCGCCTACGTCAGATACCGACCACAAAAGTTGTATATCAAATATGTGCTGGATCATCGCGAATATGATCGCGGTAAATGGAAGGAGTCGAAGGCATGAGTGTTCTGATCAAAAAAGCCGCCGAGCACTGGGAGTTCGTCTCGCCATTGCTGCGCAAACCGAAAAACGAAAGTGATTACGACGGACTGGTTCAAGCACTCGACGAGTTACTCGAAATGACCGGCGATGACGAATCCCATCCTTTAATGAGCCTGGTGGATATCATCGGTGACTGGATTGAGGAGTGGGATCACACTCATCACCCAATGCCCAAGCCGCCTGGTTACGAAGTGCTGGGATATCTGATGCGCGAACATGGTTTGACCCAGAGCGATTTGCCCGGTGTCGGCCCTCAGTCAGTGGTTTCGGAAATTTTGAGCGGCAAGCGCCAGCTTAACTTACGGCAGGTCCGTTGGCTGGCCGATCACTTCAAGCTGCCAGTAGATGTATTCATCTGAAGGCCGTGGCAGGGCCATCCAGCGCCATTGCAGTTGCACTCTGCTAGCATGTCGCGCGGCTTTTTCAGGCGCGCTTTCATCTAAAGGGAATTAACTGTCATGAGCACCACCCAAGAGGCCGCAGCGCCTACCGATTCCACGCCTTACAAAGACGCAAGCATGAGTTGCGGGCATTGCAGCTACACGCTCAAGCCGACGTATCACCAGGCCTTCGAGCTGGTTCGGTTGCAGCCCATCAACTGTTATCAGTGCAGTTCGGATCTATTGCTCGAAGAGGCCGACCGTCAGGTGCTGGACAAAAAACTGCAGACAGCCACCCGTATCGGCAAGCTGGCGTTGCTGATTCTGGGGCCGTACTTCCTGATCAGCATGCTTGCGACACTCTATTTCATGTTCTTCGCTGAGCCGCCGTTTTCCGGGTTCACGGGCGTGCTGTTTGGCGGCGGGTTAGTGATCGGATTCCTCCTCAAGAGCGCCGCCACGGACAGCGAAGAGTGCGATTTCGTGCTGTTCAAACAGGGCGAGCGTCCAGCTGCAGAGGCGCAGGCTGCATAACTCAGCGGTGCCGCGGTCTCGCGAGCGCTATTGTGCTTCGAGGCCGAAGATGCGCTGCTTCCACGCAGCGCTGGCATCGACCAGCGAGTAACTGTCGTTGCAGCTCAATACGATGCCGACGTTCTTGCAGAACTCCACGTCGACAATGTTCTGATCGCGGGTGAAATCAGCCAGTTGATCCACCGCCATGAACACCTCGACGGTTTGAATCGCGTAGTGCACTTCCCCGCCCCATTGCGAACCATATCCGGAAATTTTCAACGGGCCGCTTAACCGATAGACCGCCGCGGCTTTGCCCTGCGCGGCCTCCAGTTCCCTGAACGGCAGAATGGTCGTCCCCACCAGATGAATAAAGCCGATTGCCCGACTGTCCATGAATGCCAGTGCGGCTCTTTCTGCATCGCTCAGTTCGCGAAGGGGTTGCGCCTTGGCGACAAACCGGCGAGTCGACCAGGACAGGGCCACGAGTTTCCAGAGAACCATCACCGCGGGGCCGGTGAGCAGGCCCCCAAAAAGCGCCGCAGACAGGGCGTGTGCCCGTACATTTCATACGCGAGGCGTTGCCCGAGGATCAGTGTTTCTTCGTCGTCGATACATGGGCCGGGAATACCGAACTTCCACTGAGCATCAGCCCGTTCGTCGGTCTCGACACGCTGGGCGAACGCCTCGATGTGGTAGCCGTCATTCAGGCGGATCACATAAGCGCGTTTTTTGCCGCAGATGATTTCGGCCTCGTTGTTGCCTTCCTTGTTCAGAAACGGCAGGGCCAGTGCGGGCAGCAATACCGGGATTTCAGCGATGCGGTCCATGCCGGACCAGTCTTTCATGGTGCCGGTTTTTCTATAGGCGCCGCTGAACAGGTGAACATCGCGCTCGAAGGTTTCCTTGGGGTAATAAAGGGCGAGCAGCCGGTGCTCTTCGATCGTCGCGCACCGCGCAGGTTCGTCGCGGCGCAGTGCGTTGAGTCTGAACTGGCACGCCCAGATGCCGCCGACGTAGATAAGCATTGAAAGCGTTTGAAACACCGTGATGCCAACGGAAAGATAGCCGAGCACTGCAACGTCCTTGTCCTGTAACGCCGCGTTGTCCCGTACGCGGCGGTGTTCTATGAAGCCAGAATGCCCGGCAGTGTCACATCGCTCGGCTCACGACGAGCAACTGATCTCCAGATGCTTGCCCCATTCCGGCGGCCGCTCGGCGTAGCTTTCCATCCCCGGCTGCGCCTCGAAAGGTTTGCTCAGCACCGCGTGCAGGCGCCGAACCTCGGAGTAGTCACCTTGTTCAGCCGCATCGATGGCTTTTTGCGCCAGATAATTGCGCAGGATGTACAGCGGATTGACCGCGTGCATGCGGGTGCGGCGCTGTTCCTGATCGGCGTCACCATCGCGGGCAACCCGGGCGACGTAGCGTTCGCCCCAGGCGTCGAAACCTTTGATGTCGACGAAGTCGTCACGCAATTGGGCAACAGCTTGCTGAGGTGAGTCTTCGCCAAGTCGGCGGAAAAACAGCGTGTAGTCGACGCCGCTGTTCTGCATCAACTGCAGCAGGTCTTCCAGCAATTTCTGGTCGTCGTCTTCAGCGGTGGTGAAGCCGAAACGCCGGCGAATCAGGTCGAGGTAGTGCGCCTGGAACAGTGGCAGGTACAAACCGAGGGTTTCGCGCAGGGCCTCGACGCTGATGAACGGCGTCAGTGCCTGCGCCAGCGCGCTGAGGTTCCACTGACCCACCGGCACCTGATTGCTGAAGGAGTAACGCCCCTGATCATCGGAGTGGTTGCAGATGAAATTGGCGTCGAAGTCGTCGAGGAAGGCAAACGGGCCGAAGTCGAAGGTGATGCCGAGGATCGACATGTTGTCGGTGTTCATCACGCCGTGGCAGAAACCATAGGCCTGCCACTTGGCGATCAGTTCGGCGTTGCGTTCGACGATTTCGCGGAACATCGCCAGATACGGTTCCGGTTGCTCGAGGCACTCGGGGAAGTGCATCGTCAACACGTGCTCGCCGAGTTGCTTCTGCTGCTCGGGGCGCTTGGTGTAGTAGAAATATTCGAAGTGGCCGAAGCGGATGTGGCTCGGCGCCAGACGCAGGACCATCGCCGCGCGTTCCTGCTTTTCACGCCACACCGGGGTGTCGGAGCCGATCACGCACGCCGCGCGCGAGGACGGGATGTTCAGCGCGTATAGCGCTTCGGAAGCGAGGAACTCGCGGATCGACGAACGCAACACCGCGCGGCCATCGCCCATGCGCGAAAACGGCGTCTGCCCGGCGCCCTTGAGGTGCAAATCCCAATGTTCGCCGGCAGTGTTGTAGACCTCGCCCAGCAGCAAACCGCGACCATCACCCAGCTGCGGCGTGTAGCCGCCGAACTGATGTCCGGAATAGACCATAGCGCGCGGTTCGGCATCGGCCCACAGCTTGTGGCCGCCAAACAGTTCGGCAAATTCCTCGGTTTCAGCAGTCGCCGGGTCGAGATCCAGCAAGGCCAGCGCCGCCGGGCTCGCCACGACCAGACGCGGATTGTCGATCGGCTCGGGCAGCACGTGAGCAGAGAACGCATCGCCCAGGCGGGCGAAGCGATTGTCGAAGGTCAGTTCGTCGAGGGCTTTCAAGGGCCGGCTCCAGCAGAATGTCCGAGCATTCTGCTGGGAATAGGCCGGTTAGTCGAGTTTGGCCGGCGGCGGCTCTTGCAGCGGTTTCTGATCGTCGGCGACCGGCACGATGGTTTTCGTTTCCGGCTCGATCGGCACCATCTTGTATTCCTGGCCCTGGAGGTTCTTCAGGTACACCTCCATCTGGCGGAACGAGATGTTGATGTGCTGCTTCTTGAACTCGCGGTTGATGAAGCGGTTGACCTCATCGAGCACCGGGTTACGGTCACCGAGGTCGCGCACGTGCATCCGCAACTCGTGGTCGAGGGTGCTTTCACCGAAGTTGAGGAAATACACATGCGGCTCGGGCTCTTTGAGTACGCGCGGGTTTTCCCGGGCAGCCTTGAGCAGCAGTTCCTTGACCAGATCCAGATCCGAACCGTAGTCGACGCCGAGTTTCAGCGTGACGCGGGTGATGGTGTCTGTCAGCGACCAGTTGATCAATTGCCCGGTGATGAACGTCTTGTTCGGGACAATGATGTCCTTGCGGTCGAAGTCGGTGATGGTCGTGGCGCGAATGCGGATCTTGCTCACCGTGCCCGACAGGTTGCCGATGGTGATGGTGTCACCGATCCGCACCGGGCGTTCGAAGAGGATCATGATGCCGGAGATAAAGTTCGCAAAAATCTCCTGCATACCGAAACCGAGACCCACCGACAGTGCCGCCACCAGCCATTGCAACTTGTCCCAACTCACACCAAGCGTTGACAGGGTTGAAACGAAGCCGACGCCGGCGATCACGTACGACAGCAACGTGGTGGTCGCGTAGGCACTGCCCTGAGCGAGATTGAGCTTGGACAGCACGAACACTTCCAGCAAACCGGGCAAGTTGCGCGCGAGAGCGAAGGTGATGCCGATGATGATCAGCGCACCAAGCATGTCGCCGATGCTGATCGGCACCATGCTCATGTTGGCGCCGGTGCCGCTGGTATATTCGTAGAGGGTGATGTTGTCGAGGTACGAGAACACCGAAATCAGGTCCGACCAGACCCAGTACAGCGCGGCGATGAAGCCGCCGAGCAGGGCCAGACGGATCAGGCGCAGGGACTGTTCGTTGACCTTTTCGATGTCCAGCGTCGGTTCTTCGATCACCGCTTCGCCATCGCCAGCCTCTTTCGCTGCCTGACGTTTGGCCAGGGCGCGTTGATAGGCCAGACGTCGCGCGGCAACGCTCAGGCCCCGGACGAACGTCGCTTCGATCACCAGCCAGAACATCAGCAGGTACAGGGTGTTGATCAGGCGGTCGCTGAGTTTCAGTGCGGTGTAGTAGTAGCCAAAGCACACGGCGACGAACAACGCGATCGGCAGCAGGGTGAACATCACGCCGACGGCTTTGCGGAACAGCGAGGTGTTCTCGTGGGCCGGGCTGCTGATCAGCAAGCGACTGAGCAGCCACGCCATCAGGGCGTAGCAGGTCAGTACCACCGGCATGCCGAGCACGTCGTCGGCCAATGCCGCCGGTTGCAATTCGGCCACGGCGACAATGGTCACCAATGCCATGACCACCAGACCCAGTCGACGGATCCAGCCCTGAAGGAATTCGACCTGCGGCTTTTCCCAACGGAAGTGCAACTCCGCCACGCCACCCGGCGCGAGAATCCGGTAAGCGGTGTAGAACACCAGCCACGCCTGACCCATTTGCAGCAGTGCTGCGCCCATGTTGGCGTTCTGTCCGCGAGCGTCGATCTGCAACGCCAGACCACATAAGGCCAGGCCCAGCGCCACCGGCATCGCCAGCAGAATATTGATCAGGATCGCCTGCGGCGTGTGCCACTGGCTGTCACGTTTGAAGTGACCGATGTCCTGGTGAACCTTGTTCAGCCGCGCGTACAGATTTTTGCGCCGCCATAGCAGCGCGCCGATCAACAGTGCCAGCGGCAGGAACAGCAACGGACGCTGAGTCAGGCCGTCGGTCAGCTCGCTGAGGCTGGAGGCCCACGGCAGGGTGTCGACCTGGCGTTTCAGGCGCTCCGGCACCGCGCGCATCCATTCCAGGTCCAGCGGTTTGTTGCTCGGAATCCAGAACATCTGCTCATCGAGCGTCGCACGCAGCCCCTGCGCGGTGCTCAGCAGTTGTTTCTGATTGAGTTGCAGGGTGATCGACTCGTTGAGCATGGCGCTCAGTTCGCGATTCAACCGTTCCAGCAGGTCGGCGCGGGTGTTGGCCAGATCCAGCAGGTTTTTGCGCAATTGCGGAGTGACCTGTTCCGGCGGCTGCGTGGAGAGCAGGTTGTCGACATAGGCGGCGGGATTACTCAGTTGCTCACGCTGCTGGCTGACGTCGAATTGCCACAGGCGAATGTCGGCGATCTGATCCGCCAGATCGCGGTCGACCTTGAGGCGCGGCAGGGCTTGTTTCTGCTTATAGAGAATCTTCGACAGCAGCAGGCTGCCCTTGAGCACGCTGATCTGCTCGTCCAGCGCGGAATCGCTTTGGGTCAGGCTGTCGAGCTGTTGTTTGGTCTGCAGGTTCTGCTGGGTGACTTCGTTGAGGCGGTCAGTGCTTTTGAGCAGGTAGTCGGAGAGCTTGAGGTTCGCCGTGCTTTCGATGGCCAGCAGACTGCTGCTCCCGGCCTTCTGCGCTTCGATCGATTGCTGGGTCACGGTTTCCTGTGACTGCGCCAGACGCTTCTGGTTGATCAGGGTTTGCAGTTCCTGGATCTCGCGGTCGAGGCGGTCGGACTTCTCCGAGAGCAGGTCATGCTGGGCGTTGCCCAGATCCTGCAACTGGCTGTTGCCGGCCAGCTCCTGACGACGCAGCGGAATCAGCGCATTCAGCGCCGCCAGTTCGGCGTTCAGCTGGTCGCGCTGCTCGGCGGTGACGGTTTTACCCGCGTCCTTGCCGGACTTGAGGATGTTGTTGATCTGCTGGATGCGCGTCTGGCTGGCGGATATCTCCGCTTGCGCGCGCTCGGGACGAGTCTGCGCGGTGATGATCAGGCTGTTGGCGTCGGCGAGGGCTTTTTGCAGATCACTTTGCTGGGTCGAGCGATCGGTGAGGATCTGCTCCAACTGTTGGATCGACTCTTTGGGGAAGCGCTGCGCCACCGGCACCACGGCCGTAGCCTTGAGGCGGGTCAGTTCGCGGGTGCTTTCAATGGTCTGCTTGGGCGCCGTCGCCAGTTGCTGCTTGAGATCGATCAGCTTCTGCTCGTAATCACGCTGATTGTTCAGCTGATTGAGCGTGTTCTGCAGGACGGTCTGCAGGGTCTTTTTGTCTGCATCCGGCAGTTTGCTGTCGGCCAGTTTGTCGAGGCTGGCCTGCACGGCGTCGCTGGACGGTGGTTCGGCGGCGTACAGCGGGCCGACAGTAAGACTCAGGCCCAGCAGGGCCGCGGCGAAAAAGGAGCGCAGGGTAGGCATAGAGACCGGTCAAGCAAGTGAGAGTGGACGCAGTTTAGAGGAAGAGCCCGGGGCCCGGGCGACTTCCTTCGGGGAATCTGACGCCCACTTTGCCGATCTTGTTCCCGTCCATGACCGCAACGGTCCAGTGGGTGTTGTTCCACTCCACCTGGTCACCGACGATGGGTGCGCCACCGACTTTGTGGGCGATGAAGGCGCCCAGGGTCATGTCCGGATCAATGCCTTCGGCTGGCAAGCCATAGAGCGCTGCAACCGCTTTAAGCTGGGCGTCTCCTTCGAGCACGAAGTCGCCGAAGAAACGCAGATCGAGGCCGCGTTGCGGCGCCTGGCTGAACAGTTTTCCGAGGGCGCCAAGGTTGTGTTCATGGCCGATAACACACAGCAAATCATCGACTTCCAGCACCGTACTACCCGACGGATGGAGCAGTTGGTGGCCACGAAACAGGGCCGCGATACGCGTGCCTTCGGGCATTTTCAGCTCGCGCAGGGGCGAACCGATGCACCATTTCTCCGCGCCGAGCTTGTAAACAAACAGCTCCCACTCGCTGGTGACATGGACTTCCAGCGCCGCCCGGGAAATCGGCGCGGGCTCTGGCGGTACGGTCACCTTCAACAGTTTGGCCACCCACGGCAGGCTCGTGCCCTGCACCAGCAGCGACACCAGCACGATGAAGAAGGCGAGGTTGAAGTACAGCTGCGCATTCGGCAGCCCGGCCATCAGCGGGAACACCGCGAGAATGATCGGTACCGCGCCGCGCAGGCCAACCCAGGAAATAAACGCTTTCTCGCGGCCATGGAACGCTTTGAACGGCAGCAGGCCGACCATCACCGACAGCGGCCGCGCAAACAGAATCATCCACAGCGCCAGACCCAGGGCGGGCAGGGCGATCGGCAGCAAATCGTGCGGCGTCACCAAAAGGCCCAGTACGAGGAACATGCCGATCTGCGCCAGCCATGCCATGCCGTCGAGCATGTGCAGAATGCCGTGACGGCTGCGCACCGGGCGGTTGCCGATCACCAGACCGCACAGATAAACGGCGAGGAAACCGCTGCCATGCAAGGCGTTGGTCAACGCGAACACCACCAGACCGCCGGCGATCACCAGAATCGGATACAGACCGGCCGCCAGATTGATGCGGTTGACCAGTTGCAGCATCAGCCAGCCGCCACCGAGGCCGATCGCACCGCCGATGCCGAACTCGCGGATCAGGTGGGTCAACAGGCTCCAGTGCAGGCCGGTCTGGCCGCTGGCGAGCATGTCGATCAGAGTGACAGTGAGAAACACCGCCATCGGGTCGTTGCTGCCGGATTCGATCTCCAGGCTGGCGGTCACCCGTTCGTTCAGGCCTTTGCCACCAAGCAACGAGAACACCGCTGCAGCGTCGGTTGAGCCAACGATGGCGCCGATCAGCAGGCCTTGAATCAGATTGAGGTCGAACAACCAGGCCGCGGCCATGCCGGTCAGCCCGGTGGTAATCAACACCCCGACCGTGGCCAGCGACAGCGCCGGCCATAACGCCACGCGGAAACTCGACACCCGCGTGCGCAAACCGCCGTCGAGGAGGATCACCGCCAGCGCGAGGTTGCCGACCAGATAGGCCGTCGGGTAGTTATCGAAAATGATCCCGCCGCCATCGACCCCAGCGGCCATGCCGACCGCAAGAATAATGACCAGAATCGGAATGCCGAGACGGGAAGAGAGTGAGCTGACGAGAATGCTTGCGCCTACCAGCAACGCGCCGATCAAGAACAGGCTGTTGATGGTCGTCGCATTCAAAGGCAGTACTCCAGAAGCGTAAAGACGGGCACAAACTGACCATGCAGTCTGCGTGCCAGCGATTCTAACCTGTTGAAATGTGATGCTGTCAAAAAGGTTTTTCAGCAGGGCATAAGGTTTTGTGTCTGGCGGGCGATTGCTGCCCTCACCCTAGCCCTCTCCCGGAGGGAGAGGGGACCGACCGCGGTGTTTGTTCAAGTCACACCGACCTGAAATATCGCGCCGAACTCAGGTTTTGAAAAACATGAAGATCTGCCCCCTCTCCCTCTGGGAGAGCGCTGGGGTGAGGGGCTTTTGACCTTGATCTCAAAATTTACAGACTGAACCGCCCAACCATGTTGTTCAGGTCCAGCGCCAACCGCGACAGCTCATTACTCGCCGCACTGGTCTGATTCGCCCCGGTCGCCGATTGCACCGACAAATCACGAATATTCACCAGATTACGATCCACTTCCCGCGCCACTTGCGCCTGCTCTTCGGCGGCGCTGGCGATTACCAGGTTGCGCTCGTTGATCTCGACGATGGCGGTGTTGATGGTGTCCAGCGACATGCCGGCACCACGGGCGATGTTCAAGGTCGACTCGGCGCGTTCGGTGCTGTTGCGCATCGAATCCACGGCGTGTTCGGTGCCGCTCTGAATACTGCCGATCATCCGCTCGATTTCGCTGGTCGACTGTTGAGTACGGTGCGCCAAGGCACGTACTTCGTCTGCTACCACGGCAAAACCACGACCGGCTTCACCGGCACGTGCTGCTTCGATCGCCGCGTTCAGGGCCAGCAGGTTGGTTTGATCGGCCAGACCACGAATCACATCCAACACCTTGCCGATGTCGCGGGATTCATTGGCCAGATCACCGATCAGCGACGCAGTGCTCTGCACATCGGCGCTCATGCGTTCGATCGCGCTGACGGTTTCCTGCACCAGATCACGACCGTCACCGGCCGAGGTGGTGGCGTTCTTCGAGGCTTCCGAAGTGCTCACGGCGTTGCGTGCGACTTCTTCCACGGCGCTGGTCATCTCGTTGACCGCAGTGGCTGCCTGTTCGATTTCGTTGTTCTGCTGAGTCAGGCCGCGCGCGCTTTCGTCGGTGACGCTGTTCAGTTCTTCCGCTGCCGAAGCCAACTGGGTGGCCGAGCCGGAAATACGCTGCAGGGTGTCACGCAGCTTCGATTGCATCTTCGCCATGGCTGCCAGCAGGCGGCCGGCTTCGTCTTCACCGTCAACGTGGATCGGCTGGGTCAGGTTGCCTTCGGCGATGGTTTCCGCAGCTTCCAATGCTTTGGAGATCGGCTTGGTGATGCTGACGGTCAGCAGCCAGGCGAAGAGAAACGTCAGGCCAGTGGCGATCACTAACAGCGTAACCACAAGGTTGAAAGACATCGAAAACTGATCGCTTGCGCCTTTATCCGTCTCGGCGATTTGCTGAGTGTTGATCTCCAGCAAGCGCGCCAAAGCGGTGTTCACCGCTTCCGAGTTGCTCAGCAAATCCGAGTTGAGCATCTGCCGCAGTTCATCGATCTGATTGTTGCGCGACAGGGTTTTCATCCGGTCTTCAAGCTGGCGGTACTGCGCGAGCAACTGCACGTACTGGTCGTATGCCGCACGTTCTTGCGGGCCGTCGATCAACGGCTCGTAGGCGCGCTGGGCGTCGGCGATCTGCTTGTTGCGCAGCTCGAACAGTTCGACAGTCTTTTGTTGAACGTCCGGTTCACGGTTGATCAGCAACCGATACGACAAAACGCGCAGGCGCAGAGTCAGTTGGGTGAATTCGTCGAGGGCCTTGATGGAAGGCACGCTGGCCGTGGCGATGTCTTCGCCTGCTGCGCGGATTTTGCTCATCTGATTCAGGGCAAACACACCGAGAATCAGCATCAGGCCGCCGATCAAAGCGAAGCCGGTAAACGCCCGTGGGGCGATATTCATATTGCGAAGGGACATGGGGCGGATACCAAGAGAGGGCCGCATCCATGCGGGCTGAGACTGCTGTATGGATGACTTATCGGTCATGCGACTAAAGTCTTGAGGCACTGTGCGTATTTGTCGCATAAGGCCTGGGGCGACGAAGTGCAGGAACCAGATCGGCAGATCACAGTCTTTAAAACTCGCAGGAACGGTCCGTCACCAGGAAAATCAAGGCCTTGCGCCGGTTTAACCCTGGCATCCGTGATGACTTTTCTTTATCGTACGCGCCCTTTGAAAAACGCTTGGAAGATCAAAATGTTGGAAGCATCCCTCAGCCAATTGGAACAGCTCGTCAGCGACCTGGTGCAACAGAACCAGAGCCTTGCGCAAACCAACCAGACCCTGTCCACGGAACTGGCCCAGGCCAAGGATGAAAACGAAAGCCTGCAACTGAACCTGATGGAGCAGGAAGAAAAGCACGGCGCCACCGCTGCACGCATTCAAGCCCTGGTTGATCGCGTCAACGCAGGTCCGGTCAGCGCATGAACCACCACACAGCAGGGGTAAAAGTCGTCTCCATTCTCGGCGAGGACTATTCGATCAAGGCGCCGGCCGGGGAAGAACAGACCCTGCTGGACGCGGCCATGATGCTCAAGGCAGCGCTGGATGACACCAAGCGTAAATACCCGACACTGATCGGTGACCGCTTGCTGGTGCTGGCGGCGATGAATCTGTGCTCGCAGCAGATTGAAATGAAGAAGCAACATCAAGAAGAACTCGACCGTTACCAAGAGCAAGTCAGCGCCACGGTCGACACTATTGCCAAGACCATCAATCAGGGTTGAAGTCGCGGAGGTAGACTCGAGTCTCATTCCGAGAGCGCTCCATTTGCAAGGAGCGCTCTGGAGAGTGATGAGTGATCATGTTGCGCTGATTGCCCAAATCCTGAAGTAATAGCGGCCATCCCGGTTCGCTACATCTTTTTCTTCTATCTTGTAAGGTTCATCGGGGTAGTCGGGATGTGTAAGAAAATCCCCCTTTTCAATGTACCGAACCATTTCATTCTGGTTGAGTGCCGTTTCACTTCGCCACTTGGACGGAGTTGCGTCGACCTCTACTTCGATAAACCACCCGTCGGCTGATTCCTCGAACGATTTTTTCAGGATGGTGGTTTTCCTGTCGTTGACTAGCTTTTTAATCGTCTGACCTACCCTGACGGACTTCAGCATTTCATCCCGAGTAATGCCCTCCAGACTTTGAGTGCCCTGAATACCTTCAATTGTGCGTTGGTTACTCATTTCCTTGACTCCTCGTTTTTGGGTTTCGCCAATGGAGAGTACGGCTTCAATAAATCCCTGACACCTGACAACCTTGACAGTAGACAGGGTCGGATTTAAGTGGGTGTCATTAATATCGCGCATGAGTTAATGAACAATATTTAGGTTTTTTGTATACATGTGGCGCGACAGTTGCAGTGTTTCAGACTCTTATTCTTTGGGGGTGCTCCATGCAGTTGTGGCGACGCAGTATTCAATGGCAGCTGATTCTCAGCATGGGCACCGCCCTGCTGGTCAGCATCCTGATCGTGGTTGGCATTTATACCCTGGTGGTTAACCGGCTCGCCCAGAGCTATCTGGTCGAGCAAGCGCTGCCGTCAAGCATTGAAGCGACGCGCAACGATATCGAACGTATCCTCGTCCAGCCGCTGACGGCGGCCAAGGATATTGCCAGCAACACGATGGTCCGCGACTGGCTCGCTACTGGCGAAGACAGCAGCAAAACGGCGGGCTTCGCGCAGTATCTGGAAGGCATCCGCGCCGAACATAAAGCCTTTACCGCTTTGATCATCGGCACCGAATCCAATCATTACATCACCGAAAAAGGCCTGGATCGCACCCTCAGTCGTTCCAAACCGGCTGACGCGTGGTTCTATTCTTTCCTCGATAGCGATCAGCCGCGCACCCTCAATATCGACAACGACGGTGCCACCGGAGAGTTGGCGCTGTTTATCGATTTGAAGGTCGAGCAGGCCGGCAAAGTGGTCGGCGTCGCCGGACTCGGGCTGAGCATGAAAGAGCTGTCGGAGTTGATCCACAATTTCAGCTTTGGTGAGCGCGGCAAGGTCTATCTGGTGCGTTCCGACGGTTTGATCCAGGTGCATCCCGAAGCGCAGTTCAGCGGCAAACGCACCTTGAGCGAGCAGATTGGCGCCAATGCGGCGCAGTCCGTCATGGGCCAAAAAACGGCGATCAGCAGCAGCTTCCAGAGGGATGGCGAAGACTTCCTCGCTTTCAGCCTGCCGTTGCGCGATTTGGGCTGGACTCTGGTGGCAGAAGTGCCGCAATCGCAGATCTACGCCGAGGCGCGCAAAGCCATGTGGATGAGTGGCGGTATTGGCCTTGCCGTGGCCCTCGTGTGCCTGGCGTTGGTGGTGTGGCTGGCACAAGGGCTGGTGCGGCCGATTCGTCAGGTAACAGCGGCGCTGGTAGCGATTGGTAGCGGCGGTGGAGATTTGACCCACCGGTTAGATTCCAGCCGCGCCGATGAACTGGGCGACCTTGCACGTGGCTTCAACCGCTTCCTCGACAGTCAGCGCGGGATGATCGGCGAAGTGCTGACAACCAGCGAGCGTTTACGCACTGCTGTGGGGCAAGTGGCGAAAGTGGTGGAGAACACCGCAGAGCGCTCGGGTCGTCAGCAGGAAATGACTGACATGGTCGCAACTGCGGTTCATGAAATGGGTCTGACCGTGCAGGAAATCGCGCAGAACGCTGGTAATGCCGCGCTGGCCTCGCAGACGGCGCGGGACGAGGCGATGCAGGCGCGAGAAGTGGTCGGTGGCTCGATTCGGCACATTGAAAGCATGTCCGATGAGATCGGTTTAGCGGCGGGAGCGGTGGGTGAGTTGGCGCACCAAGTGGCGTCGATTGATTCGGTACTTGCGGTGATTCGCGGGGTGTCCGAGCAGACCAACCTGTTGGCGCTCAATGCCGCCATCGAAGCGGCGCGGGCCGGGGATATGGGGCGCGGCTTTGCGGTTGTTGCCGATGAAGTGCGTACCCTGGCACGACGCACGCAGGCGTCTACCGACGAAATCCAGCAGATGATTGGCAGCCTCAAGCAAGGTGCGGAAAACGCCGTGTCGTCGATGCGCACGGGGCAAGCTGCAACCGGCACCGGGGTTGAGTCGAGTCAGCGCACCGGAGCGTCGCTGACGGCAATTACTGGGCAGGTCGAGCGCATCAGTGACATGAACCATCAGGTCGCGACGGCGACCGAGGAGCAGTCGGCGGTGACTGAAGAGATCAACCGCAATGTGCAGGGGATTTCTGATCTGGCGCGGGCGACGGCGGGGGAGGTGCGGGCTTGTCGTGAAGATTGCCAGATGCTGCAGAAACTGGCGGATGATCTGGCGCGGCAGATGGGTGGGTTCAAGCTGAGCTGAGTGTTCTATCAGAAAAGCCCCTCACCCTAACCCTCTCCCAGAGGGAGAGGGGACTGACCGTGGGATGCTTGAGAAATACGCCGACCTGAAAATGCTTTACCGAATCCATAATCGACGCGGTTTTTCAGGTCGATGTATAGCGCCAGACACCCCAGCCCTCTCCCTTCGGGAGAGGGCTGGGGTGAGGGCAGGGTGTCAGAACCACGCATCCTGCATCGCCAGACACGTATCATCCCGCGCCTCCAGCAACGCCAGTTCATGGTGGCAACCCGGCACTTCCCACGTCAGGAAATACCGCGCCGCCTGCAACTTGCCCTTATAGAAGTCCGCATCTGCCGCATTACCCTTCGCCAGTCCTTCTTCGGCACGAATCGCCTGTTCCAGCCAGCGCCAGCCAATCACCGTGTGGCCGAACACCTTCAAATACAGCGCCGAGTTCGCCAGGCTGCTGTTGACCTTGCCCTGCGCCAGATCGGTCAACAATCCGATGGTCACCGTTTGCAGGCGCGCCACCAGCTTCTCCAGTGGCTCGCGCAGTGCGCTTAGCGATTCGTAGGCTGTCGCGCGTTCAGCAGTGTTGGCGATAAGACGGATCAGTTGTTTCAACCCGGCACCACCGTTCTGCGCCAGTTTGCGCCCGAGCAAGTCCAGCGACTGGATGCCGTGGGTGCCTTCATGGATCGGGTTCAGACGGTTGTCGCGGTAATACTGCTCGACCGGATACTCACGGGTGTAACCGTGGCCGCCGAGAATCTGGATCGCCAGTTCGTTGGCCTTGAGGCAGAACTCCGATGGCCAGGATTTGACGATTGGCGTGAGCAAATCCAACAGTTCATGCGCCTGTTTACGCTCGGCTTCGGACTCAAGCGTGGTGGTGTCATCGAACAGGCGAGCGGCATACAAACCGAGGTCAAAGGCACCTTCGACGTAGGATTTCTGCGTCAACAGCATGCGTCGTACATCGGCGTGTTGAATGATCGCCACCGGCGCGGCGGTCGGGTCCTTGCTGTCCGGCACCCGGCCTTGCGGTCGTTCACGGGCGTATTCAAGTGAATACAGATAACCGGCATAACCGAGCATCACCGCGCCCATGCCGACGCCGATTCGTGCTTCGTTCATCATCTGGAACATGTAGCTCAAACCGTGATGCGGTTTGCCCACCAGATAACCGACGCACTCACCGTTATCGCCGAAGTTCAGCGCTGTGGAGGTCGTGCCGCGCCAGCCCATCTTGTGGAACAACCCGGCCAGCAGCACGTCATTGCGTTGGCCGAGGCTGCCGTCATCGTTGACCAGAAACTTCGGCACGATGAACAGCGAAATACCTTTCACCCCCGGCGGTGCGTCCGGCAGTTTGGCCAGAACCATGTGCACGATGTTTTCCGAGAGCGGGTGATCGCCGCCGGAGATGAAGATCTTGTTGCCCTTGAGGCGATAAGTGCCGTCAGACGCAGGCTCGGCGCGCGTACGAATATCCGACAGCGACGAACCCGCGTGGGGTTCGGTCAGGGCCATGGTGCCGAAGAAGCGGCCATCGATCATCGGTTGCAGGAATCGCTGCTTTTGTTCTTCCGTGCCGAAGCTTTCGATCAGATTCGCCGCGCCCATGGTCAGGAACGGGTAGGAAGTCGAAGCCGCGTTGGCTGACTGGAAATGTGCGAAGCAGGCTTGCGACAGCAATGTAGGCAGTTGCATGCCGCCAGCGTCGAAACTTCTCGCGGCGTTGAGGAATCCAGCTTCAAGGAAGGCATCTACCGCCGGTTTCACTTCAGGAATCAGAATCGCCTGACCGTTCTCATAGCGCGGCTCGTTCTCGTCGCCCTTGCGGTTGTGCGGCGCGAAGTACTTCTCGGCGATGTTGCGTGCGGTACCGATGGCGGCGTCGAAGGTCTCGCGATTGTGCTCGGCAAAACGCTCACGCCGGGTCAGGCCCTCGGCATCGAGGACTTCATACAGCTCGAAAGCCAGATTGCGGGAACTGAGCAGCGTCTCGGACATGGCGGCCTACCTGAAATTGGGGTTGGGCCGAGTCTAGGCGTGCTGATAAAGGCTGAACAGGATGATTGATGGGCGTGATGTTGGAGCCGCGCGCCGACTTAACAAACACCCCAAAACACTGTGGGAGCTGGCTTGCCAGCGATGGCGGCAGTTCAGTCGACATTGATGGTGACTGAAAAATCGCTATCGCTGGCAAGCCAGCTCCCACAGGGATTGTTGCTATGCCGGGCACCTATGCAGGTGCCCGGTTTTCGGTACTAACCGATAGTCATCAGACTGGCATTACCACCCGCCGCAGCGGTGTTAACGCTCAACGCCCGCTCAATTACCAGTCGCTCCAGGGCAATGTTGGTCTCCCCCTGGGACAAGCCCTGAACCCCAACGATCGCGCCGGCACGCTTGGCAATCTGCTGGCAAACGCCGCGCAACTGGTCGGAGTGGCCGTGATGCAGAACCGCATCAAACACCACTTCGTCTTTATTCCAGTCGGCAACCAGCTTGATCCGCGCCTGAATGTCCTTCGGCAGGCGTGCGAACAATGCCTTGCTGATGTCGGACTCCGGCCATACCGCAGAACCACCTACCGCCAGCACCGCTGCCAGTTGCGTCAGCAGATCACCTTCAACCTCGGCCAGGCACAACACGTGCTCGCGCGGCAGGATGGCGTAGCTGTTTTTCTCACCGGTCGGGCCGGCCAGCACGCGGGTGATGCCGCTTTGCGATTGTGCAGCGTATTGCACGCACAGGGTGCTCAGGTCGGCGTACTTGTTGCTTTCAGCCCAGGCTTTCAGCGCGTTCAGCGGTTTGCTCATGGCATCGCGCAGACGAACGTCCGGGGCGACGACAGCATCACCGCGAGCGAAGGATTGTTCGATGGCATCGGTAGGACGTGTCGCCAGCAAGCGGTACAAGTACAGCGGGCCGCCGGCTTTCGGGCCAGTACCCGACAGACCTTCGCCGCCGAATGGCTGCACGCCGACCACGGCACCGACGATGTTGCGGTTGACGTAGACGTTACCGGCGTTGACGTTGTCGATCACCTTGGCGATGGTCTCGTCGATACGGGTGTGCACGCCCAGCGTCAGGCCGTAGCCGGAAGCGTTGATCTGGCCGATCAGTTGATCGATCTCTTTGCGCTTGTAGCGCACTACGTGCAATACCGGGCCGAAGATCTCGCGTTGCAGCTCGTCGAAGCTTTCCAGTTCGATCAGGGTCGGCATGACGAAGGTGCCGCGTTTGACCTCTTCGGTGTCGGCGATCGCTACCTGGTAAACATTGCGACCTTTATCGCGCATGCCCTGAATGTGCTTGTCGATGCCAGCCTTGGCTTCGGCGTCGATCACCGGGCCGATGTCCACGGACAGGCGCTCAGGGTTGCCGAGACGGCTTTCCGCCATGGCACCTTTGAGCATTTCGATGACACGATCCGCGGAATCTTCCTGCAGGCACAGCACCCGCAGAGCCGAGCAGCGCTGACCGGCGCTGTCGAAGGCCGAAGACACCACGTCGATCACGACTTGTTCGGTCAGTGCCGAGGAGTCGACGATCATTGCGTTCTGGCCACCGGTTTCGGCGATCAGCGGAATCGGGCGGCCCTGGCTGTCGAGACGACCGGCGATGTTGCGTTGCAGCAGACGTGCGACTTCGGTGGAACCGGTGAACATCACACCTTTGACGCGCTCATCACCGACCAGACCGGCGCCGACGGTTTCACCGCGCCCCGGCAGCAATTGCAGCACGCCTTCCGGAATCCCTGCTTCGAGCAGCAAGCGCACGGCTTGCGCGGCCACCAGCGGAGTTTGCTCTGCAGGTTTGGCCAATACCGGGTTACCGGCAGCCAATGCCGCAGCGACTTGACCGCTGAAGATCGCCAGCGGGAAGTTCCACGGGCTGATGCAAACGACTGGACCCAATGGGCGGTGGGCGTCGTTGCTGAAATCGTTGCGTGCCTGCACCGCGTAATAACGCAGGAAGTCGACGGCTTCGCGGACTTCGGCGATGGCGTTGGCGAAGGTCTTGCCGGCTTCGCGAGCCAACAGGCCCATCAGCGGCTGGATCTCGCCTTCCATCAAGTCAGCGGCACGTTCCAGAATCGCCGCACGTTCGGCGGGCGGGGTGGCTTGCCAGATCGGTGCGGCGTTCAGCGCACATTGAATGGCGTTGTCGACGTCTTCGACGGTGGCTTCCTGAACATGGCCGACCACATCGCGGTGATCCGACGGGTTCAGAACGGCTGCCGGCGTTTCGTTGCTGGAGGCGCAACCGAGCATCGGCGCGGCTTTCCAGTCGTTGTGCGCAGTGGCCAGCAAGGCGCAGGACAGCGAAGCCAGACGATGTTCGTTGGCCATGTCGATGCCGCTGGAGTTGGCGCGTTCGGCACCGTACAGATCACGCGGCAGCGGAATACGCGGATGCGGCAAGCCGAAACCACCTTCCACGGTCGCCATCTGCTCGATCTGCGCCACCGGATCGGCCACCAATTCCTGAATCGAAATCGACTGGTCGGCGATGCGGTTGACGAACGAGGTGTTCGCACCGTTTTCCAGCAAGCGACGTACGAGGTACGCCAGCAGGGTTTCGTGAGTACCGACCGGTGCGTACACGCGGCACGGTCGGTTCAGCTTGCCTTCGGAAACTTTACCGACAACCTGCTCGTAGAGCGGTTCGCCCATGCCGTGCAGGCACTGGAATTCGTACTGGCCCGGGTAATAGTTCTGACCGGCAATGTGGTAAATGGCCGACAGGGTGTGGGCGTTGTGCGTGGCGAACTGCGGGTAGATGACTTCCGGCACCGACAGCAGTTTTCTAGCACACGCGATGTAGGAAACGTCGGTGTACACCTTGCGGGTATAGACCGGATAGCCTTCCAGGCCTTCGACTTGGGCGCGCTTGATTTCGCTGTCCCAGTACGCGCCTTTCACCAGACGGATCATCAGGCGATGACGGCTGCGACGGGCCAGATCGATCACGTAGTCGATCACGTACGGGCAACGCTTCTGGTAAGCCTGGATGACGAAACCGATGCCGTTCCAGCCGGTCAGTTGCGGCTCGAAGCACAGGCGTTCAAGCAGATCCAGCGACAGTTCGAGACGGTCGGCTTCTTCGGCGTCGATGTTCAGGCCGATATCGTATTGCTTGG
This sequence comes from Pseudomonas sp. NPDC085632, assembly GCF_044541255.1. Classification (NCBI taxonomy): domain Bacteria; kingdom Pseudomonadati; phylum Pseudomonadota; class Gammaproteobacteria; order Pseudomonadales; family Pseudomonadaceae; genus Pseudomonas; species Pseudomonas sp. NPDC085632. The sequence goes on from NZ_JBITSX010000035.1 coordinate 46,894, forward strand.
CCAGCAGGGTCAGCGACAGCAGGCGCGGGTACAGCTCGTCCATCACACGCTCGTACTGCGCACGGCTGTAACGCGGGTGCAGTGCCGACAGTTTGATGGAGATGCCCGGACCTTCATAAATCCCACGACCGTGGGACGCTTTGCCGATCGAGTGAATGGCTTGTTCGTACGACGCCAGGTACTTCTGCGCGTCGTGCTCGGTCAGTGCCGCTTCACCGAGCATGTCGTAGGAATAACGGAAGCCCTTGGCTTCGAACTTGCTCGCGTTGGCCAGCGCTTCGGCGATGGTTTCGCCGGTGACGAACTGCTCGCCCATCAGGCGCATGGCCATGTCGACGCCCTTGCGGATCATCGGCTCGCCGCTCTTGCCGATGATGCGGCTCAAGGATGAGGTCAGGCCGGCTTCGTTGTGCGTCGAGACCAGTTTGCCGGTCAGCAGCAGACCCCAAGTGGCAGCGTTGACGAACAGCGACGGGCTGTTGCCCAAGTGCGGATGCCAGTTGCCGGTGCTGATCTTGTCGCGGATCAGCGCGTCGCGAGTGCCCTTGTCCGGGATACGCAACAGCGCTTCGGCGAGGCACATCAGCGCCACGCCTTCCTGGGACGACAGGGAAAATTCCTGCAGCAGGCCCTGAACAATGCCTGCACGACCGCCGGCACTTTTCTGGTTACGCAGTTTTTCCGCGATGGAAGCGGCGAGCTTGTTGGTGGCTTCAGCCATGGCGACCGGCAGGCGAGCCTGTTCGATCAGCATCGGCACGACTTCCGGCTCAGGGCGACGGTAAGCAGCGGTGATCGAGGCGCGCAGAACGGACTGCGGCAGGATGCTTTCGGCGAATTCGAGGAAGCACTGGTGGGCGTGATCGGTGTGGACTTCGCCCGCCTCATCGGCGTCCTTGGCGGTCAAACCGTTCAGCTCGGTCAGGGTTGCACCACCCTCGAGTTTTTCCAGGTAATTGAAAATTGCCTGCTTGATCAGCCAGTGCGGTGTGCGATCAATCGAGGTCGCGGCCGCCTTCAGGCGCTCGCGGGTCGGGTCATCGAGTTTGACCCCAAGGGTGGTGGTAGCCATATTTTTATCCTCATGGTTGCCACAGTTGCGTGGCATCAGCTGGCCGCAAGATTAGCCGTGCGCCGAAAGAGGTGCAACCGGGTGCAACCCTTTTTTTGTCGGAATAACAGGCAGCTCGTCAGGAATTATCTTCTGGTACGAAAGTGCTGCTCCTGCTTGGTGCTTTTGCTTCTAGCAAAGGGCCATGACTGCCACAAAAGGGAGCAAAAACGGGGAGATCGTCGATAAATCCGACTAGGTGCAACTAATTCTCACGAAACTGGTTGCACCTTATTTGATTTGTTGCATAGCATTCGCGCCCTAGGTGCAACCGGGAATAACCCGGTGTACCGGCTGATGGCTTTCCTGGGGAAACATCAGTCCTAAATGCGCGGGATCCCGGATCGTCTGCCAAACGTCGTCGTTTGCGTGCGGTTCACCACCGCCGCTACATAAAAACAAAGCCAGGGCGTAACTCAATGAGCGTAAGCAATCCAACCCTGATCACGTTCGTGATCTACATCGCAGCAATGGTGCTGATCGGCTTGATGGCCTATCGCTCCACCAACAACCTTTCTGACTATATTCTCGGCGGTCGCAGCCTCGGCAGCGTCGTCACCGCGCTGTCTGCCGGTGCCTCCGACATGAGCGGCTGGTTGTTGATGGGCCTGCCGGGCGCCATCTACATGTCCGGTCTGTCCGAAAGCTGGATCGCCATCGGTCTGGTGATCGGTGCCTACCTGAACTGGCTGTTCGTTGCCGGCCGTCTGCGCGTGCAGACCGAGCACAACGGCGACGCCCTGACCCTGCCGGACTACTTCGCCAGCCGTTTCGAAGACAAAAGCGGTCTGCTGCGGATCATCTCGGCGATCGTGATTCTGGTGTTCTTCACCATCTACTGCGCTTCCGGCATTGTCGCCGGTGCCCGTCTGTTCGAAAGCACCTTCGGCATGTCCTACGAGACCGCGCTGTGGGCCGGTGCTGCGGCGACAATTGCCTACACCTTTATCGGTGGTTTCCTGGCCGTGAGCTGGACCGACACCGTACAAGCCACCCTGATGATTTTCGCGCTGATCCTTACGCCGATCATCGTGCTGCTGGCCACCGGCGGCGTCGACACCACGTTCCTGGCGATCGAAGCACAAGATCCAAGCAACTTCGACATGCTTAAAGGCACCACCTTCATCGGCATCATCTCGCTGATGGGCTGGGGTCTGGGCTACTTCGGTCAGCCGCACATCCTCGCGCGTTTCATGGCCGCGGATTCGGTGAAATCGATCGCCAAGGCGCGTCGCATTTCCATGACCTGGATGATCCTGTGCCTGGGCGGCACCGTGGCCGTGGGCTTCTTCGGTATCGCTTATTTCTCGGCACACCCGGAAGTGGCCGGTCCCGTGACCGAGAACCACGAGCGTGTGTTCATCGAACTGGCGAAAATCCTCTTCAATCCTTGGATTGCCGGTGTGTTGCTGTCGGCCATTCTGGCTGCGGTGATGAGCACCCTGAGCTGCCAGTTGCTGGTGTGCTCGAGCGCCCTGACCGAAGACTTCTACAAAACCTTCCTGCGTAAATCTGCTTCCCAGGTTGAACTGGTGTGGGTGGGTCGCGCGATGGTGCTGCTGGTTGCCCTGATCGCGATCGGTCTGGCCGCCAACCCGGAAAACCGCGTACTGGGCCTGGTGTCCTACGCCTGGGCCGGCTTCGGTGCTGCGTTCGGTCCGGTTGTGCTGATCTCGGTGGTCTGGAAAGGCATGACCCGCGACGGCGCACTGGCCGGTATCCTGGTCGGCGCGATCACCGTGGTGGTCTGGAAGCATTTCGAACTGCTGGGTCTGTACGAAATCATCCCGGGCTTCATCTTCGCCAGCCTGGCTATCCTGATCGTCAGCAAGCTCGGCACGCCGACTGCTGGCATGGTGCAGCGCTTCGAAGCGGCGGAAAAAGATTTCCACCTGAACAAGTAATGCCCTGAGCTTCGGCTCACCCGAAAACGGCCCGCTTCCTACAGGAGACGGGCCGTTTTTTTGTGTCTGTGATTTCTTGCGGACACTGGAGAAACCTGTGGGAGCTGGCTTGCCAGCGATGAGGTCGACACATCCCACACATTGGGTGACTGATACACCGCCATCGCTGGCAAGCCAGCTCCCACAGGGTTTGGTGGTGAAGTTGGGGGATTTGTCTGTAGTTGAAGGCGCCGATTTTTGCAGGGCTTTTCGTCAATGAAAGTAGGGTAAATCTGATTTTCCCGTCACCCATTCATCACCCCTTGCCCCTCATGCAGAATCGCCCGCCCTCACACTGCAGAGAGACATCGGATGTTCGCGCCTGCCAATCAACCGCGTTTCACGTTGACCCTCGAAGGCGCCCAACATGACCTCAAAGTCCTTGAGTTCACGGGCAAGGAAGCCATCAGCCAACCCTTTCGTTTCGAGCTGGAACTGGTCAGTGAGCGACCGGATCTGGACCTCGAAAGCCTGCTGCACTGTCAGGCGTTTCTGAGCTTTGATGCTCAGGGTTCCGGTATTCACGGTCAGATTTATCAGGTCGGGCAGGGCGATTCCGGGAAACGTCTGACGCGTTATCACTTAAGCCTCGTTCCGCGCCTGACCTACCTCGGGCACCGGATCAATCAGCGGATCTTCCAGCACCTGACGGTTCCGCAGATTGTCGCGCGAGTGCTCAAGGATCATTCGATCCTGCGTGATGCCTTTGAATTTCGCCTCGGCAGTGAGTACCCGGTGCGTGAGTATTGCGTGCAATACGCCGAGAGTGATCTGGCCTTCATTCAGCGGTTGTGTGCGGAGGTCGGCATTCATTACCACTTCCAGCACAGTCCCGAAGGCCATCTATTGGTGTTCGGCGACGACCAGACGGTGTTTCCGCGTCTGGCTGAGTCGACGGTATATCTGCCGGGCAGCGGCATGGCGGGCGGAGCGCGGGCGATTCAGCGTTTCAACGTGCGGGTGGAAACCCGCACCAGCGTGGTGACCCGGCGCGATTACAATTTCATCAAGCCGCGACTGCAGTTGGAAAGTCGTGTCGACGCTGAGCAGCGCCCGGTGCTGGAGGACTATCACTTCCCCGGCCAATTCAATGACCGGGAAACCGGCAAGCACCTGGCCCAGCGGGCACTTGAGCGACATGTCGCCGATTACCGTCAGGCCGAAGGCATCAGCGACGAATCCGCACTGGTTTGCGGACATTTCCTGCAACTGAGCGACCATCCGCGCCACGATTGGAATGACCTGTGGTTGCTGACCGCCGTTGAACACCATGGCCGCCAGCCGCAAGTGCTGGAGGAATCGGTGACCAGTGATGGGGAAGCATTCCAGGGTTACCGTAATACCTTTCTCGCCACGCCCTGGGACGTGTTCTTTCGCCCGGCGCTGGGGCCGGAAAAACCACGCATGCTCGGTTATCAACCAGCGGTTGTGACCGGGCCGAAAGACACCGAAATCCACTGTGACGAGTATGGTCGGGTCAAGGTGCAACTGGCTTGGGATCGCGACGGTGAATTGAATGAGCATTCCAGCTGCTGGCTGCGCGTTGCCACAAATTGGGCGCACGACCGTTACGGCAGTGTGTTGATCCCGCGAGTCGGCATGGAAGTGCTGGTCGGTTTCATCGATGCCGACGCCGACAAGCCGCTGGTCGTGGGTTGCCTGCCCAACGCAGCGACACCGATCCCGCTGGATCTGCCAGCGGAAAAGACCCGCAGCATTTTCCGCAGTCAGAGCAGCCCCGGCGGTGGCGGCTACAACGAACTGCGCATCGAGGATCGCAAAGGCGCCGAGGAAATCTACCTGCGTGCCCAACGCAACTGGACGCAGCATGTGTTGCATGACCAACAGGTGCAGGTCGATAACCAGCGCAGCATCGTCGTCACCGGCACCGCGCGGCATGAGTTGAAGGCTGATGAGCAGCGCATCACCCACGGCCAGCGCCAGACCGAAGTGAAACAGGACGATCATCTGAGCGTGACCGGCGACCGTCATATTCGCGTGAGTAATCAGGCGATCAGCGCCAGTGGGCAATTCCACGTCAGCGCTGGTCAGCAAGTGGTCATCGACGGTGGCGCGAGTGCGACGATTCAGGCCGGCGGGCAGTGGATCAATATCGGCCCGGGCGGGATTTTCAGCAGCGTGCCGATTGTCGTGGGGGGCGCACCGATAGCGGCGATGAGTGCCGCGCCGGTTGTACCGGGATTGCCGGAGAAACTCACCGCAGCGCCGGCTGCCATGCTGACGGCCGCACAAATCATGAGCTTCAAGGGTGATGCGCCATTCTGCGAAGAGTGTGAGCGTTGCAAGGACGGTTTCTGTGCAGTCTGATTTTCTTTTGCTTGCCGATTGGTTGGCACGCGAACCTTTGAAAGCGTCCGAGCAATTGTTCGCGGTGTTCAGTAATGCCAGTGCGGCGAAACCGCTTGAGGCCTCGCCAGACATGGCGAGTCCGATCTGGGCCGAGACGATCTATGCCGAGTGGGAGGTGGTGATGCCTTACGTGGGAATTATCGCTGCTGACAGTGAGTTTCTGCATTGGGTCGCCACTACCGAGTCGCTGGATTGGGGATGGTTGGCGGTTTCTTCGGCGAGTCTTGAAGAGGTGGTGGCGCACTTTCGCAGCCTGACGCAGGTGTTGATGCCGGACGGCAAAACCGTGTTTTTTCGATTCTGGGACGGACGGTTTCTGTTGCCGGTTTTGCAGTCTGATGAGGTGGATGCGGCACAACTGTTCCCGCTGATCGGGCGTTGTTTGATCAACGGTCAGGCGCTGGAAATCGGCGGCAGGGCGCAGGTTTCGGGAAGGGCATTCCCGTGGTGGCAGGTGCCGGAGTCGGTGCTGGCGCAGCAGGGCAATGACGTTCGAACGGCCAATGCGTTGCAGTGGTTGAGCGAAGAACATCCGACACTTTTCGAGGCCTTTCCCGAGGCGGTTTTGCGTTGCAAGGTGAGGCGGTTTTTTCAGGTTTCACTGTCGGAAGAATCGTCGCAATCGGCGTTGCTGGCGTTTTTGCTGGCAGAGTCAGAGTGAGTTTTCGGGGCGAAGGTCTCGGACGATTCCTTCGAGTTGCGGCGGTTTTCATGAACTGTTGGGCGATGCGTTGCAGGGATAGTCTTAAAAGGTCACCGCAGATGCGGCGACAGGGTGTAGGAGCCTTGATACTAGAAGAGTGCATAAACGTCGTTGCCCGGTTTGCGGCAGTCTACGTGCGTCCGTAAGATCGTTTGCGGCGGTTATGTGCGGGCACGCCTTGGCGTGGCCGAGTTCTCTGGTCTCGGTACTCCTACCCCGCGCATGGCTGCCACCCAAACCCGTAGGAGGGCGATGGTGGAAGCTCATTTCACTACCAGAGGTTCAAAAATGAAAACGCTAACACCCGATCCACCCTACGAAAAGATCATCCCTCATCCCGACAACCGCTTCATGGCCCTGACCGGCAATTGCAGCGACATGCCCACCCTGTTCATCGACACCCACGTGCCCCTCGACATCCTCATGGACGCCGCCAACCACCGTCTGCGCGCGGTGATCCAGGTGCTGGAAAACATGTGCATGCGCGGCTCGGTCGAGTGCGACTCCGTCATCCTTAGCGACTTCGCCCAGCTCTGCGTGATCCCCTTGCGCGACGGCTGTGATGTGCTTGATGTCATCGGCAGGCGCCTGCGCAGCATGCCTGCCTGAAAAAGATCAAAGGACCGCAGCCTGCGGCAGCTCAAAGGAACTGGCGTTCATCCTGTAGGTGCTGCCGAAGGCTGCGTTCTTTTGACGTTGGTGGATATCAGCGCGTTAGTCGGAAATGTACGCGTCCTGAGTGTTTATAAAGCGGTTGAACGCCTCGGAGTTGTAGACCTTCAGGCACGCGATAAACACTACTTTTTCATTCGAATATTTGCTGTTTGAAGGTGTCTGCTCGTAAGCCGTTAATACGTAGTTTCGGGTTTCTTTGTAGGGATCGTGCAGCACCTGCAGCGTGTCTTCATTTTGCAGGATGGAATGCATGCCTTTGCCCATGAAGGAATAGGCATTGGCGGACAGTGCAATGTCTTTTTCCAGTGCGGAGCGTTCGTTGAATGGCTTTAGGATGCAGTGGCTCAGACCGTAGTTCTTTAGTGTCTGGCGTGCCTGTTCAGTGTGGGTTTCCTCGGCAAGGGCGAGGTATGGGCCAAGCAGGCTGAATAAGCAGATGATCAGATATCGCATGAGTTTTTGACTTCCTGTCGCTTGTGTTTTGCCAGTTTAACGCCATAAAAGCAAAGCCCCTCACCCTAACCCTCTCCCAGAGGGAGAGGGGACTGACCGAGTTGTCTGGGTGATGTACGCCGACTTGCGACTTCAGTGGTGAACTTGGCTTGGCCAGGCCTCGCTATGCGTTGTTTCTGGGGACTGACTGAGTTGTCTGGGTGATGTGCGCCGACCTGCGACTTCAGTGGTGAACTTGGCTTGGCCAGGCCTCGCTATGCGTTGTTTCTGGGGACTGACTGAGTTGTCTGGGTGATGTGCGCCGACCTGCGA
>NZ_JBITSX010000035.1:54555-63800 GCF_044541255.1 Pseudomonas sp. NPDC085632
TGCGACTTCAGTGGTGAACTTGGCTTGGCCAGGCCTCGCTATGCGTTGTTTCTGGGGACTGACCGAGTTGTCTGGGTGATGTACGCCGACTAGCGACTTCTGTGCTGATCTTCGCTTGGCCAAGCCTGAGATCACGCTGATCTTTCAGGTCGATGTAACTCGCAAGATCACTCGGTCAGTCCCCTCTCCCTCCGGGAGAGGGCTAGGGTGAGGGCAGGCTTTTGTCCGCTCGGCTGCGAACCCCTGACTTGCCGCCCGGTAAAAGGTAAACTTTGCGCCCTTCGCAGGAGCAGCCATGAATTATCGTCACGCCTTCCATGCCGGCAATCACGCCGATGTGTTCAAACACCTGACCTTGACCCGCCTCATCGCCCTGATGTCGCGCAAGGAGCAGCCGTTTGCCTATCTCGACACGCACGCCGGCATCGGTCTGTATGACTTGCAGGGTGATCAGGCCAATCGCACCGGCGAGTACCTGGAAGGCATCGCGCGCTTGTGGGATCAGCCGGATCTGCCGGCGCTGACCGCCGACTACATGAAGGTGCTGCACGAGATGAACCCGGATGGCCAGTTGCGCTATTACCCGGGTTCGCCGGAGCTGGCGCGGCGCCTGACCCGCCCGCAGGATCGGGTGATGCTCAACGAGAAGCACCCGGAAGACGGCGTGCTGCTCAAGGACAACATGGCCGGCGATCGTCGGGTCAAGGTTCACCTTGGCGAGGGTTGGCACGTGGCGCGGGCGATGTTGCCGGTGCAGGAGAAGCGTGCGGTGATGTTGATCGACCCGCCGTTCGAACAGCTTGATGAGATGCAGCGTTGCGCGGCGTCGTTGAAAGAGGCGATTGGCCGGATGCGTCAAACCGTGGGGGCGATCTGGTATCCGGTAAAGGATCAGCGCGCGTTGCGTCGGTTTTATCAGGATCTGGCCGGCACCGGCGCGCCGAAGTTGCTGCGTGTGGAACTGCTGGTGCATCCGCTGGATACGCCGAACAGCCTGAACGGTTCCGGCATGGCGATTGCCAATCCGCCGTGGGGGCTGGAGGAAGAATTGCGTGAGTTGCTGCCGTGGTTGTCGAAGAAGCTGGGGCAGACCCAGGGTGGCTGGCAGATGGATTGGCTGATTGCCGAGAGCTGATCAACGGCAAGATCAAAAGATCGCAGCCTGCGGCAGCTCCTACAGGGAAACGTATTCCAAAGTAGGAGCTGCCGAAGGCTGCGATCTTTTGCTTTATAGGGTCAATTACCCGCCAGACTCGGTGGCATGCACACGCCGGTGCCGCCAATCCCACAATAGCCTTCAGGATTCTTCGCCAGATACTGCTGGTGATACGCCTCGGCGAAGTACACGGTCGGCGCCTGTTCGATCTCGGTGCTGATTTCGCCCAGACCTGCCTTCGACAGCTCAGCCTGATAGGTCGCTTTGCTTTTCAGTGCAGCATCCAGATGCTCAGGTGAGGTCGCGTAGATCACCGAGCGGTACTGCGTGCCGATGTCGTTGCCCTGGCGCATGCCCTGCGTCGGGTTGTGCAGTTCCCAGAACATCGCCAACAACTCTTCGTAGCTGACTTTATCTTTGTCATACACCACCAGCACCACTTCGGCGTGGCCGGTCAGGCCCGAGCAGACTTCTTCGTAAGTCGGGTTCGGCGTGAAACCGCCGGCATAACCGACAACCGTGCTGACCACGCCCTCGCGCTGCCAGAAGCGGCGTTCGGCGCCCCAGAAGCAGCCCAGACCGAAGATCGCAAAATCGACGTCTTGGAAAAACGGGCCAAGCAGCGGGGTTTCTTCGAAGACGAAGTGCTTTTCAGGCAGGGTCATCGCGGTTTCGCGGCCGGGCAGAGCTTGTTCTTTAGTCGGGAGCACGTTTTTGTTCACCAGAATTTCCGAGCGCAGAACCATGATCGTTCCTCTCAGTCAGGTTGGATGTAAAAAGTCAGACCGCCAGTGTGCCCAATGATGCCCGATTTCGCACTATCCAATGTAGGAGCTGCCGAAGGCTGCGATCTTTTGATCTTGCCTTTAAAAAGCAAGGTCAAAAGATCGCAGCCTTCGGCAGCTCCTACAAGATATCTGGGGTGTTTCTAGAGGCAGAGCGGTCCGCGCGGGTAGCGCTTGAGGGCCTGGATCAGTTCGCTGCCCGGGATCGGCCGGTCGAACAGGTAGCCCTGGCCGACGTCGCAACGGTGCCGACGCAGAAACGCCAGTTGTTCGGCAGTCTCGATGCCTTCCGCCACGACCTTGAGTTTCAGGTTGTGGGCCATGGCGATCACCGCTGAGGTGATTTCCATGTCGTCCTGGTTGTCGGGGATTTCATGGATGAAGCTGCGATCGATCTTGATGATGTCGATCGGGAATTTCTTCAGATAGCTCAGCGACGAATAACCGGTGCCGAAGTCGTCCATGGCCAGCGTCAGGCCCAGGCGTTTGAGCTGGTCGAGTTGCAAGTGCGTGTCTTCGGTGGCTTCCAGCAGCAGGCCTTCGGTCAGTTCCAGTTCGAGCAGATAGGCCGGCAGCGCTTCTTCCTTGAGGATGTTGGCGATGGAGGCGACCAGATCCGGATCGGAGAATTGCTTGGGCGACAGGTTGATCGCCACTTGCAGATTGCCCATGCCGGCGGCGGTCAGTGCCTTGCTCATGCGGCACGCCTGGCGCGCAATCCACTTGCCGATCGGAATGATCAGGCCAGTCTCTTCGGCGACGCTGATGAACTGGTCCGGGCGAATCATGCCGCGTTCCGGGTGATTCCAGCGCAACAGTGCTTCCATGCCCAGCAGACGCCCGCTGCGCAGGCACAGCTTGGGCTGGTAGAACACGTCCAGCTCGTTCTGGGTCAGGGCGCGGCGCAGGTTGTTCTCGACGAACAGTTTGTAACTGGCCTCTGCGTTCAGCGCTTCGGTGAACACTTGCACCTGATGTTTGCCGTTGGCCTTGGCCTTGTGCAGCGCCAGACCGGCGTTGCGCATCAGGGTTTGCGGGTCGCGGCCGTGCAGCGGCGCGCAGGCAAGGCCGACCGAACCGGTGACGCTGATCAACTGATTGTCGACGAACATCGGTTTATCCAGCGTCGCCAACAATTGGTTGGCAATCTGCTGGCCGGTGGCAAGGTCGGTGTCGTCGAGCAGTACGGCAAACTCGTTACTGGCGAACCGCGCGAGGCTGCCGCTCGGACTCAAACTGTTGCGCAAGCGTCGGGCCAGGCTGATCAGCAGTTTGTCGCCAGTCTGGTGACCGAGGCTGTCGTTGATCCGCTTGAAGTTGTCGATGTCCACCAGCAGCAGGCTGATCGGGGTATCGCTATCGCGGGCGAAGCGTTCGTCCAGATTGCGGATAAACGCCGGGCGATTGCCGAGGTTGGTCAGGTTGTCGGTGTACGCCAGGCGCTCGATGCGCTGTTGCGCGAGCTTGGTCTGGGTGATGTCTTCGTAGATGCCGATGTAATGCGTCAGCTCGCGGTTGTCGCCGTAGACCTTGGAAATCGACAACTGGCCCCAGTACGGTTCGAGATTCTTGCGGCGGCTCTTGAATTCGCCCTGCCAACTGTTGCTCTTGGCCAGCGCGGAGGGCGCGTCGAACAGCAGTTCGCTGAGGTTTTCCAGCGCCGGCAGCTCGGACAGGCGCTGGCCGTGGACTTCCTCGGTGGTGTACTGGGTGATCGCGGTAAAACTTGGATTGACGTACTCGACCACGCCGTCGCAATTGACCAGCAAAAAGGCGTTGGCGCTTTGCTCGACCGCACGCTGGAACAAGTGCAGGGCGCTGGTGGCGGTGCGGCGGTTGTGGTTGTTGATGACTTGCGCGAACTGGTCGGCCAGTTCGCCGGCAAAGGCGATTTCGTCGGACTGCCAGGCGCGGGTGACGCCGGTCTGCTCCAGGCACAGCACGCCGACCACTTGGCCGTCGACGCGAATACTGGCGTCGAGCATGGCGTTGACGTCGCGCGGGCGCAGGGCTTCGGCCATTTCACGAGTGCGCGGATCGCGCATCGCATTGTGTGCATCAATGGCGCGGCTGCTGTGCAGAGCTTCCATGTAGTCGGGGAAACTGCTGATGTCGATCACGTCCGGGAGGATGTATTCCTGGGTCGCGCGGTGGTACGCGGAGATCGGCACCAGTTGCTGGTCTTCGAGGTTCCACAGGCTGGCGCAGTCGATTTCATAGATATCGCAGGCGCAGCGGGTGATCAGCTCGGCGGCTTCCTGCAGCGAGTTGTGCGTGCTGTAGCGCTGACGGGCGAGCAGCAGAATCAAGTCCTGTTGGGCGCGTACGCGTTCCAGGTGCTGCAGTTGTTCCTGCTGCGCCCGTTGGTTGAGTTCAAGGGCGATTTGCAGGCGCGAATTCTGCGTTTCGAGATCGACGGAGGGTGGCAGCGGCACTTCATCGAAGACGTGATCGACCGCCAGCAGATAGCCGCGCAGCAGGTGACGATTGTGTTGTTTGTAGGCTTCGCCCAGCTCAAGGATGTTCAGTGCACCGGCAGCCGTGTGCAGGGTGTAACGCACCAGGTAATGCGGGCTGGCGGTTAGCTGCGCCTGGATCGCGTCGTGCAGTTGATAACGCGCTTCCGGTTCCATCAGGCTCGCGTAGGGTGAGCCGACCAGTGCGCAAAGCTCGACGGCCGGCTGGCCGAACTGGCGTTCGCAGTTGGGATCGAGAAACAGCATGGCCCAACTGGCTTCATTCAAGCGCTCGAAACGCAGCATGCCGAGCCGCGAGGGCACAGGCAACTGCGTCACTACCTCGGCCGCCATACGGCTGGCGGCATCGGGTTGGCTCTTCATGAAGGGAACTCGCTTGGAAATATGCTGAACGCGCCGGGCTCTCGCCCTCTTTACTGTTGCCTGCGGCAAGGTTGCATCATTGCGGCACCGACTGACAAGAGACATGAAGGCCAAGTGCTATAAGAATATGTCGGCTGCGCTGAAGATTTCTCCAGCGTGCGCTAAAAAGTAATCCTGTTGAATTGAAAGACTGCCGTTCCAGAGCGGTTTGTGCCCCGCAACGGCGTCTTTTTGGCTGGCAATTCAACGCAGTGGGAGGGTGATCGATTGCAGGCGTTTGCCATCGCGGTCGTGGTAATTGACATGAATTTGCCCGGCCTCGACCACAAGATGAGCGAAATTGTCCTCACTCACCACCTTGCTGGTCAGTTCATGCCGGTAATCGCCCGCCGCCGTGCGCACCAGCGGCTGATCGAGAATGAACGTGGACGCTTTGGCATACGGCAGCAGTTTGCTGTTGCACAGCGGCGAGGACACCACGGTGTGGACTTCGAAGTCCGGGTCTTCGCTGTGGCTCAGGCGAGCGGTAAGCGAGCCATGTACGTCACCGGAAATGAACACGACATTCTTGATGCGCCGGGTGCGGATGGTTTCCAGCAGGCGCAGGCGCTGTTCGGGGAAGGCTTTCCAGGCGTCATCGCCGTGAAGTTTGCGATCCGGATAGAACATCACGCTGGTGACCACGAACTTGACCCGCGCCGTGCTGTTGCTCAGCCATTTGAGCAGGGCCTGTTCCTGTGCCTCGTCGAGGATGCGTCGATCATCGGCTGACAAGTGGCGGCGGGTGCGACTGTCAGTGACAAACCATTCGATATCGCCGTCGTTGAATTGATACCAGTAATGCTCAAGTGATGAGTGATCTATTTCACCGTTAGTTGTCAGTGGATGTACTGGGCTATGACTGGCCTGATACAAATCATATGCAGCCATGGCGTTACGGTATAAATCGCCGTCGGCCTTGCTGGCATTGGCGGGCCAGTTATCTTCAATTTCGTGATCATCAAGAATCATGTAAGTCGAAGTGCCGGACATCAGACGTTGAATATTCGGTTGGGAGAACGCGGCACGGTACTTGTTGAGGATATCTTTGTATTCGCGATCGGGTGCGATCAGATTCAAATCGTCGACGTAAATTTGGTCGCCGGTCATCATTACTGCGCTGATGGGTGGTTGTATGCCTTCGATCACCTGGTTGATGGACGCGAAGATCCGGTCGCCCAATTGCGGCAGGGAGGCGATGCCGGCAGTCATGCGCAGGTAGCGGCAGGAGCCGACGATATAGGCTCTGGGGTGCAAGGCTTTGCTGGAGCGGGTGCGCAGGCGGTAGATTTCTCGCGGCCATTGCAACGGCAACTCGGCAACGCTGTCCGGCGTATGCACCGGATTCATCGGGCTGAACCAGCCGGCCTGATACTCATATTCGGTGTCGATGCTCAAGTTGTTGAGGGCGAATACGTGCGACATATCGCGTAATTCGCTCAGCTGAGCGAAGTTACCTTTTGACCAATGTTGTGTGCCGGAAGCGCGGTAACGAATTCCGGCAAATACCAATGCATTGTTCTGCCGGTTGCCACGCATGAATATGCGCGCATGATGAGTTGTAACGTGGCCGACAATCGGGCCGATAGTTGGTTTTAACATGTCGAATCCATTCGAATTAACTTTAATTAACAGGTTTCTACTAAGTCTTCTTAGTTGAATTGGCTGCGCCTAGGTTAGTTGCGTATCGAATAAAAAAGATCGGTGCCAAGTCGACTGTGGTTGTGGCCGATGTCAGCGCGACATGTGGGAAAAAGACCTGAGGAGGGTTTCTTCAGGCAAAAAAAAGCCCCGCCAAACTGACGGGGTTGAGGTACGAGCGTGTGGCGCTCGAAAGGGTGCAGCAATCGGCCCGCCGTTGCCGGAGGGCCGATCGAGTTACAGCAGGATCGTGCGAATGTCCGCCAGCAGGCTGCCCAGACGCTGGGTGAAGCGTGCGGCAGCGGCGCCGTTGATCACACGGTGATCGTAGGACAACGACAGCGGCAGCATCAGTTTCGGCTGGAAGGCTTTGCCGTCCCAGACTGGCTGGATGGTTGCCTTGGAAACACCGAGGATCGCCACTTCCGGCGCGTTGACGATCGGCGTGAAGCCGGTGCCGCCAATGTGGCCGAGGCTGGAAATGGTGAAGCAGGCGCCTTGCATGTCGTCAGCGGTGAGCTTCTTGTCGCGGGCCTTGGCGGCCAGCGCAGCTGCCTCAGCCGCAAGCTGCAGAAGGCTCTTCTGGTCGACGTTCTTGATGACCGGTACCAACAGGCCATCCGGGGTGTCGACGGCGAAGCCGATGTTGACGTACTTCTTGCGGATGATCGCCTTGCCGCTTGGCGCCAGCGAACTGTTGAAGTCCGGCAGCTCCTTGAGCATGTGCGCGCACGACTTGAGCAGCAGCGGCAGGATGGTCAGCTTGACGCCGGCCTTCTCTGCAACGGCTTTCTGCGCCACGCGGAACGCTTCCAGCTCGGTGATATCAGCCGAATCGAACTGAGTCACGTGCGGGATGTTCAGCCAGCTGCGGTGCAGGCTCGACGCGCCGATCTGCATCAGGCGAGTCATCGGCACTTCTTCGATTTCGCCGAAACGGCTGAAGTCGACGACCGGAATCGGCGGGATGCCCGCGCCACCGGTTGCGCCAGCAGCAGCGGCCGGTGCTTCCTTGGCCTTCTGCATCATCGCTTTGACGTAAACCTGCACGTCTTCTTTCAAGATACGACCGTGCGGGCCGCTGGCGCCGACAGCGTTCAGCTCGACGCCGAACTCACGGGCCAGTTGACGCACGGCGGGGCCGGCGTGAACTTTCGCGCCCGGCTTGGCCGGTGCGGCGGCTGGAGCGGCAGCAGGTGCAGGTGCAGCGGCAGCCGGAGCAGCAGGCGCACTTGGTGCAGCGGCGGCAGCTGGAGCCGGGGCCGCAGCAGGCGCCGCGCCTTTGACTTTCAGCTTGAGGATCAGGTCGCCGGTACCGACTTCGTCATCCAGCTTGATGGAAACGCTTTCCACCACGCCAGCGGCAGGCGATGGGATTTCCATGCTCGCCTTGTCGGATTCCAGGGTGATCAGCGATTGGTCGGCTTCAACGGTATCGCCAGCCTTGACCAGTACTTCGATGATCTTGGCTTTGCCAGCCGAGCCGATGTCCGGAACGTGGATGTCTTGAACGCTGTCAGCAACCGGAGCTGCTGGCGCGGCTGCCGGAGCAGGCGCAGCGGCAGCGGCCGGAGCAGCAGCCTGAGCCGGAGCGGCCGCAGCAGGTGCCGCAGCACCCGCTACTTCCAGATCCAGAATCAGGTCGCCAGTGCCGACTTCGTCGTTGAGCTTGACGCTGATGGCTTTAACCACGCCAGCGGCAGGCGACGGGATTTCCATGCTCGCCTTGTCGGATTCCAGGGTGATCAGCGACTGATCAGCCTCGACTTTGTCGCCGACCTTGACCTGGATCTCGATGATCTGCGCCTTGCCCGAAGAACCGATGTCCGGCACGTGCACTTGCTGAACCGAAGCGGCAGCAGGGGCCGCGGCGGGTGCAGCGGCAGCAGGCGCGGCAGCCGGTTTGGCCTCCGCTTTTGCAGCCGGCGCAGCCGCCGGAGCAGGGGCCGCTTCAGCGGCGCCCTCGACTTCCAGCTCAAGCAGTTCGTCGCCTTCTTTCAGACGGTCGCCCAGCTTCACTTTCAGGCTCTTGATGACGCCGGCTTTCGGGGCCGGCACTTCCATGCTGGCCTTGTCCGATTCCAGGGTCAGGATGCTCTGGTCGGCTTCGATACGGTCGCCGACCTTCACAAACAGTTCAATTACTTCACCTTCACCGCTGCCGATGTCAGGTACGCGAATGAGTTCGCTCACAAAATGTCTCCTCAGCAGTCCAGTGGGTTGCGTTTTTCCGGGTCGATGCCGAACTTGGTAATGGCTTCAGCCACAACCTTAGGTTCGATATCACCACGGTCAGCCAGTGCTTCCAGGGCTGCCAACACCACGAAATGACGGTCAACTTCGAAGAAATGACGCAGTTTCTTGCGGCTGTCGCTGCGGCCGAAACCGTCGGTGCCCAGGACTTTGAATTCCTTGGACGGTACCCACTGACGGATCTGCTCGGCGAACAGTTTCATGTAGTCGGTAGAGGCGATGACCGGACCTTTACGGCCGTTCAGGCACTCTTCGACGTAGCTCAGCTTAGGCTTCTGGCCCGGCTTCAGACGGTTGCTGCGCTCTACAGCGAGGCCGTCGCGACGCAGTTCGTTGAAGCTGGTAACGCTCCACACGTCAGCGCCAACGTTGAACTCTTCACGCAGAATCTTCGCCGCTTCACGGACTTCACGCAGGATGGTGCCGGAGCCCATCAACTGTACGTGATGCGCCGCATCGCGGGTGTCTTCTTCGAGCAGGTACATGCCTTTCTGGATGCCTACTTCGGCACCGGCCGGCAGGGCTGGCTGC
>NZ_JBITSX010000036.1:0-30415 GCF_044541255.1 Pseudomonas sp. NPDC085632
CGACAGAGATGTCACCGAGAGGGATATGCAGCTGACGTACGACACGTCGAGCCAGATCGGGGTTAGCGTTCCCCGTAAAGACCATCATCTTGGACACGCGCAGTACCTAGAGGCTGAGGGTAACCTGGATGAGTATAGAAAATGGCAGGGGCGGCTGGATTCGAACCAACGCATGGCAGGATCAAAACCTGCTGCCTTACCGCTTGGCGACGCCCCTGTATCTGTTGCATCAAGTGCCGTGCACTTGGTTCCTTTAGAGCAGACTTTGCAGCTTGCGGTGCAACATCGAAACGTTGCTTCCTTTCGCTACAAACCCTGTAAGGGTCTCTGTCAGAAGGGCCGAGACTTTATCAGCTTCAGCTTTGCTTGGGAAGCCCCCAAACACACAACTTCCAGTTCCGGTGAGCTTTGCTTCGGTAAATTTACCTAACAAATCCAATGCGTTACGTACCTCTGGATAACGCCTTGCAACCACCGGCAAGCAGTCATTTCGACTGTTTCCCTCGGGAACGGGGCGCACTTTAATGGGCGGCGTGTTACGTGTCAACAAAGGATCGGAAAAAATTTCTGCCGTACTAACAGAGACTTGCGGCACGAGCACCAGATACCACGGTTCTTCGGGATCGACCGGGGTCAGTTTCTCGCCCACACCCTCGGCAAACGCCGCATGGCCACGGACGAAAACCGGCACGTCAGCGCCAAGCGTCAGGCCCAGTGCGGCCAGGCGATCTTCATCCCAACCCAGCTGCCACAAATGATTCAGGCCGAGCAAAGTTGTCGCCGCATTCGAACTGCCACCGCCAATGCCGCCGCCCATAGGCAGCACTTTGTCGATCCAGATGTCGACACCGAGCGTAGCGCCGGACTGTTGCTGGAGCATTTTTGCCGCGCGCACGATCAGGTTGCTGTCATGCGGCACGCCAGCGAATTCAGTGTGCAACTGAATCACGCCGTCATCGCGCAAGGCAAAGGTGATTTCATCGCCGTAATCGACAAACTGAAACAAAGTCTGCAACTCGTGATAACCGTCTTCACGACGACCGAGAATATGCAGCATCAAGTTGAGTTTGGCCGGCGAGGGCAGGGTCAGACGTGCAGCGGTCATGCGTTATTGCCCCAACTTGCGCGGTTGCCAGGTCTTGATCACCAGCGTCACGTCGAGGTCGGTGCCGTGCAGCTTGATGCGCTCGGGCAACCAATAACCATTCTGTTCGGTGTAAGCGGTGTATTCGACTTTCCAGCCATCCTGTTCCAGGTCGGCCAGGCGACTGTTGGCGTCCAGGTTCAGGCGGCTTTTGCTGTCGGGAGCCGGCAGGCCACGTACCCACCAGGCCAGATTCGACACCGGCAACTTCCAGCCAAGCTGCTCTTCGAGCAAAGCTTCCGGCGATTGCGATTCGTAGCGGCCCTGATTGGCGACTTCCAGCGACACCTTGCCCGGACGCCCGGTCAGGCGTGCCGCGCCACGACCCAGTGGGCCGGACAGGCGAATGTCGTAGTAGTCCTGACGTTGCAGCCAGAACAGCGTGCCGCTACCGGAATCTTTCGGCGCGCGGATGCCGATCTTGCCGTCGATCTGCCAGCCGTCGAGGCCGGTCAGCTGTTGTTTGTTCGCGGCCCATTGAGCCGGGCTGCCGTGGCCCTCGACCGATTCGCGGGTACCAAAACCCGAGCAGCCAGCGAGCAGGGCAATGAAGCTGAAAACAATAACGTGGCGCAAAAACATGAGTTAAAGAGTCTCGGATCCGGTCAGGCGCTTGATGGTGCTGCGCAGAATGGTGCTGTCGGGCTGATCCTTGAGGAATTTGCCCCAGATTTGTTTGGCTTCACGCTGGTTGCCCTTGGTCCACAACACTTCGCCCAGATGCGCGGCGACTTCGTGATCAGGGAAACGCTCCAGCGCCTGACGCAGATATTTCTCGGCGTCATCCAGATTGCCCAGGCGGTAATTCACCCAGCCGAGGCTGTCGAGTACCGCCGGATCTTCCGGATTGATCTGGTGCGCCTGCTCGATCAGCGCTTTGGCTTCAGCGTAGCGGGTAGTGCGATCGGACAGGGTGTAGCCCAGCGCGTTAAGGGCCATGGCGTTGTCTGGATCACGCTTGATGATCAGGCGCAGGTCTTTTTCCATTTGCGCCAGATCATTGCGTTTTTCTGCGAGCATGGCCCGGGTGTACAGCAGATTCAGATCGTCCGGGTATTGCAGCAAGGCTTGCTGCAAGACTTTCCAGGCTTTGTCGTCCTGTTTGTTGGCCGACAGGGTTTCCGATTCGATCAGGTACAGCTGAATCGCGTAATCCGGTTGCTCGTCGCGCTGGGCGGCGAGTTTGCTTTGCGCTTCAGCGGTCTTGCCGTTGTTCATCAGAATATCGGCCTGACGCAATTGCGCCGGCAGATAATCGTTGCCCGGACCGACCTGGGCGTACTCGATGAGGGCGCCTTGCGGGTCATTGCGTTCTTCGGCGATGCGACCGAGGTTCAGGTGCGCCGAGTCGACGTGGCTTTCCCGGGCGATCAAGTCTTCCAGATAACCTTTGGCCTCGTCCCAGGCTTTGGCTTCCAGGCAGACCAGCGCCAGCGAGTAACGCAACTCGTCGTCTTCCGGGTATTGCTGAACGAGGCTGGAGAACTCGGCCTTGGCGTCGTCCATGCGGTCCTGTTCGACCAGCATGCGCGCGTAAGTCAGGCGCAGGCGTTTGTCGTCCGGATACTTCTTGATGCTTTTTTGCAGCAGGGGCAGGGCTTCGTCGCCACGGTTCAGCAATTGCAGCAGACGTGCGCGCAGCAGAATCGGTGCGATCTCGCCTTCTTCCGGCGGATGGTCTTCGAGCAATGCCAGCGCGGCTTTGTTGTCGCCGTCCTGCTGCAAGAGCAAGGCTTTGCCGAAAATCAGCTGGCTGTTGTTCGGATGGCGTTGCAACAAGCGGTCGAAACTTTTCATCAGGCCGTTGCGGGTTTCCTGATCGGTGTCCGCCGCCGACAGCGCGAGGAAGTCGAAATGAGTGTCGCCCTTGCCTTGCAGGACTTTCTCCATATAGACCATCGAGTCGTCATAACGCCCGGCGCGCGCCAGTTGCACGGCAGCGGCGCGTTGCGCTTCGAGGTCGTCCGGAGCGTTTTTCGCCCAGATCAGCGCCGTATCGAGGGCCGGTTGATCGGCGCCCAGATATTCGGCGATACGGAATGCGCGCTCGGACACACCCGGATCCTGCGTATTGATGGCCTGGGTCACGTAGTTGTCCAGGGCAATGTCGAACCGATTGCGCTGGCCGGCGAGTTCGGCGCTCAACAGGCTGAAAACGGTTTCCTCGCTGAACGAGCTGTAAACCTTGGGCTTTTCAGGCGCGGGCGTGGTGTCTTCAACCGACGGCGTACCGTCCGGCGAAACGGGGGCCAAGGCCTGGCAGCCGCTGAGGAAGACAAAAGCGAGGAGCAACGCGGAAGATCTATTCATATAGGAAGAGGACGACTAACCTGCGGTCGGATCATCATGACACAAGCCTTCGGCCAAACATAACCGAGACTCAATTGTGCCCATTATAGGGGCTGACGATTGGGACAATAGTCAGCGGTAGTTGTTCTGAATCTTTCGAAGTAGGACAATTGCCGGCTTCACGTCACCATCAGCGACTTTGAATGGCCTTCCTTGCACTCGGTATCAACCACAAGACTGCTTCAGTAGACGTCCGCGAGCGCGTGGCCTTTACCCCTGAGCAGCTGGTGGAAGCCTTGCAGCAGCTCTGCCGACTGACCGACAGCCGCGAAGCTGCGATCCTCTCGACCTGCAATCGCAGTGAGCTTTATATAGAACAGGATCAGCTTTCTGCCGATGTCGTATTGCGCTGGCTGGCTGATTATCACCATTTAAGCCTCGATGAGCTGCGTGCGAGTGCTTATGTGCATGAAGATGATGCGGCAGTTCGTCACATGATGCGCGTCGCCTCCGGGCTCGACTCGCTGGTGCTCGGCGAACCGCAGATTCTCGGCCAGATGAAATCGGCCTACGCCGTGGCCCGCGAGGCCGGTACCATCGGCCCGCTGCTGGGGCGGCTTTTCCAGGCAACGTTCAATGCCGCCAAACAGGTGCGCACCGACACCGCGATCGGTGAAAACCCGGTGTCCGTGGCATTTGCCGCGGTCAGCCTGGCGAAGCAGATTTTCAGTGATTTGCAGCGCAGCCAGGCTCTGTTGATCGGCGCCGGCGAGACCATCACCCTGGTCGCCCGCCATTTGCACGAGCTGGGCGTCAAGCGCATCGTCGTCGCCAACCGCACGCTGGAGCGCGCCAGTCTGTTGGCTGAACAGTTCGGCGCTCACGCGGTGTTGCTGTCGGACATCCCGGCAGAACTGGTACGCAGCGATATCGTTATCAGTTCGACCGCCAGTCAGTTGCCGATTCTCGGCAAGGGCGCGGTGGAAAGCGCTTTGAAGCTGCGCAAGCACAAACCGATCTTCATGGTCGACATCGCCGTTCCCCGGGATATCGAGCCGGAAGTCGGCGAGTTGGACGACGTTTACCTCTACAGCGTCGACGATCTCCACGAAGTGGTCGCCGAGAACCTCAAGAGTCGTCAGGGCGCAGCCCAGGCAGCGGAAGAGATGGTTTCGGTCGGCGCCGATGATTTCATGGTGCGCTTGCGCGAGCTGGCGGCGGTCGATGTGCTCAAGGCCTATCGTCAACAGAGCGAACGCCTGCGCGACGAAGAGCTGCAAAAGGCCCTGCGCCTGCTGGCCAATGGCGGCAACGCCGAAGACGTGCTCGGGCAATTGGCCCGTGGCCTGACCAATAAACTGTTGCATGCGCCCAGCGTGCAATTGAAAAAGCTTTCTGCCGAAGGCCGCCTCGATGCGCTGGCCATGGCCCAGGAACTCTTTGCCCTTGAGGGCTCACCGGATAGCTTTTCGGATAAAAAACCGCAATGAAAGCGTCACTGCTCAATAAGCTGGACATCCTCCAGGACCGTTTCGAGGAACTGACCGCGCTGCTCGGCGACGGCGAAGTCATTGCCGATCAGACCAAATTCCGCGCGTATTCCAAGGAATACGCCGAACTCGAGCCGGTCGTGCAAGCCTATAAAAAGCTGCTCAGCGTACGAGGCGATCTGGAAGGCGCGCAGGCGCTGCTCAAGGACAACGACCCGGACATGCGCGAAATGGCCGTGGAAGAAGTCCGCGAAGCCAAAGAATTGCTGGTGACCCTGGAAGACGATCTGCAACGCATGTTGCTACCCAAGGATCCGAATGACGGCCGCAACGTGTTCCTCGAAATTCGCGCCGGCACCGGTGGCGACGAGGCGGCGATCTTCTCCGGCGACCTGTTCCGCATGTACTCGCGTTATGCCGAACGCCGTGGCTGGCGCGTGGAGATCCTTTCGGCAAACGAAGGCGAACACGGTGGCTATAAAGAAGTCATCGCGCGCATTGAAGGCGACAACGTTTACGGCAAGCTGAAGTTCGAATCCGGCGCGCACCGCGTACAGCGCGTACCCGCCACCGAATCCCAGGGCCGTATCCACACCTCGGCCTGCACCGTCGCGGTGTTGCCCGAGCCGGACGAGCGCGAAGCCATCGAGATCAACCCGGCGGATTTGCGCGTCGACACTTACCGTTCCTCCGGGGCCGGTGGTCAGCACGTCAACACCACCGATTCGGCGATCCGCATCACGCACATTCCGACCGGCACCGTCGTCGAGTGTCAGGAGGAGCGCTCCCAACACAAGAACCGAGCACGGGCGATGGCCTGGCTGTCGGCCAAACTCAACGATCAGCAAACCGCCGCGGCGGCGAATGCCATCGCCAGTGAGCGTAAATTGCTGGTCGGTTCCGGTGACCGTTCCGAGCGGATCCGCACCTACAACTTTGCCCAGGGCCGGGTCACTGACCATCGCGTCAACCTGACCCTGTACTCGCTGGATGAAATTCTCGCCGGTGGCGTTGAAGCGGTGATCGAGCCGTTGCTGGCCGAACACCAGGCGGATCAACTCGCAGCGATAGGTGAGTAAATGACCATCATTGCCAGCCTGTTGCGCGCCGCCGAACTGCCGGACTCACCGACTGCGCGTCTGGACGCCGAGTTGCTTCTCGCCGCTGCGCTGGGCAAATCGCGCAGTTTTCTGCACACCTGGCCCGAGCGTATCGTGCCGAGTGAAGCGGCGCTGACTTTTGCCGAGTACCTGCAACGTCGTCGTGGCGGCGAGCCGGTGGCCTACATTCTCGGACAGCAAGGCTTCTGGAAACTCGATCTGGAAGTCGCCCCGCACACGCTGATCCCGCGCCCGGACACTGAGTTGCTGGTCGAAGCGGCGCTGGAATTGCTCCCCGCAACCCCGGCCAACGTGCTCGACCTCGGCACTGGCAGCGGCGCGATCGCATTGGCCTTGGCCAGTGAGCGTCCGGCGTGGAAAGTCACTGCCGTGGATCGCGTGCTGGAAGCCGTAGCCTTGGCTGAACGCAATCGCCAGCGACTGCACTTAAACAATGCCACCGTGCTGAGCAGCCATTGGTTCAGCGCGCTGGAAGGTCAGCGTTTCCAGTTGATTATCAGCAATCCGCCGTACATTGCCGCCGCCGATCCACATCTGGTCGAAGGCGATGTGCGCTTCGAGCCGGCCAGCGCGCTGGTCGCCGGTGAAGACGGGCTCGACGATTTGCGTCTGATCGTCGCCCAGGCCCCGGAGCATCTGCAGGCCGGTGGCTGGCTGATGCTTGAGCACGGCTATGATCAAGCCGAGGCCGTGCGCGATCTGCTGCTCACACGCGGTTTCGAAGAAGTCCACAGCCGCACCGATCTGGGCGGCCATCAACGCATCAGTCTGGGGCGCCTGCCGTGCTGAATGATCAGGAATTGCTGCGCTACAGCCGGCAGATTCTGCTGCAACACATCGACATCGACGGGCAACTGAAGCTCAAGCACAGTCGCGTGCTGATCGTCGGCCTCGGCGGTCTCGGCGCTCCGGTGGCGTTGTATCTGGCGGCGGCGGGTGTCGGTGAGCTGCATCTGGCGGATTTCGACACGGTCGACCTGACCAACCTGCAACGCCAGATCATCCACGACACCGACAGCGTCGGCATGAGCAAGGTCGACTCGGCGCTCAAGCGCCTGGGCGCGATCAATCCCGAGATTCAACTGATCGCCCATCGACAGGCGCTGGACGAGGATTCTCTCGCGGCTGCCGTGGCGGCGGTGGATCTGGTGCTCGACTGTTCCGACAATTTCTCCACCCGCGAAACGGTCAACGCGGCGTGTGTGGCGGCGTGCAAGCCACTGGTCAGCGGTGCGGCGATTCGCCTGGAAGGGCAGTTGTCGGTGTTCGACCCGCGTCGCGCCGAGAGCCCGTGTTACCACTGTTTATACGGGCACGGCAGCGAAGCCGAACTGACTTGCAGCGAAGCGGGTGTGGTCGGGCCGCTGGTGGGTCTGGTTGGCAGCCTGCAAGCGCTCGAGGCCTTGAAGGTTCTGGTCGGTTTCGGTGAGCCGCTGGTGGGCCGTTTGCTGTTGATCGATGCCCTCGGTTCGCGTTTCCGCGAGTTGCGGGTCAAGCGTGATCCGGGTTGCAGTGTCTGTGGTTCGCGCCATGCGTGAAGCGCCGATCGGCGTATTCGACTCCGGTGTCGGCGGCTTGTCGGTACTGGCGGAAATCCAGCGTTTGCTGCCCAATGAATCGCTGCTTTATGTTGCCGATTGCGGGCACATTCCCTACGGTGAGAAAACCCCTGAATTCATCCGCCAGCGCTGCAGCGTGATGGCCGGGTTTTTCCGTGAGCAAGGCGCCAAGTCCTTGGTGCTGGCCTGCAATACGGCCACGGTTGCCGGCGTTGCCGATTTGCGTCGCGACTTTCCCGACTGGCCGATTGTCGGTATGGAGCCTGCGGTCAAACCCGCCGCCGCCGCGACCCGCAGCGGTGTCGTCGGCGTGCTCGCCACCACCGGCACTTTGCAGAGTGCCAAGTTCGCCGCACTGCTTGATCGCTTTGCCACTGACGTTCGCGTGATCACCCAGCCATGCCCCGGCCTGGTCGAACTGATCGAAAGTGGCGATCTGCACAGCACCGAGTTGCGCCAGTTGCTTCACGGCTATGTCGAACCACTGCTGACCAGTGGTTGCGACACAATCATTTTGGGCTGCACCCACTATCCTTTTCTCAAGCCGATGCTCAAGTCGATGATCCCTGCGGACATCAGCCTGATCGATACCGGCGCCGCCGTGGCGCGTCAACTTCAGCGGCTTTTGGCGGAGCGCGATTTACTCGCTGTCGGCCCGAACCAGCCGGTCAGATTCTGGACCAGCGCCGATCCTGCGTACTTGAAAAACATCTTGCCGCTGCTGGGACAAAACGCTGGCGAAGTGCAAAACTTCAGCTTGTAAAAAAATTGTGAAATAACTAAAAAATCAGCTGAACTTCTAAGCAGGCGCTAGCTTCTATAGCGATGAGTTACCTAGAAAACCAAACGATCGTTCCGGAAAAGGAAGTTTCAACGTGAAGCGACTATTCTGCTTGGCCGCGATTGCGGCCGCACTGATGGGGCAAAGTTTTACTGCACAAGCGGCAGGCGTGGAGTTCGCGGTGGGGGCCACCAGCGACTCGACGATGACATACCGCCTGGGCATGAATTTCGACTGGGACCAGAGCTGGCTGCAAAGTGACGTCGGTCGTCTGACTGGTTACTGGAGCGGTGCCTACACCTACTGGGAAGGCGACAAGACCTCCAGCAACAACAGCCTGTCGTTCTCGCCGGTATTGGTTTACGAGTTTGCCGGTCAATCGGTCAAACCGTATGTCGAGGCGGGGATCGGCGTGGCCGTGTTCTCCAACACCAAGTACGAAGACAACAACATCGGTGGCGCCTTCCAGTTCGAAGACCGCTTCGGTTTTGGTCTGCGTTTCAATGGTGGGCATGAAGTCGGGATTCGTGCGACGCACTATTCCAACGCCGGCCTGGCCAGCAGCAACGACGGTGTAGAAAGTTACTCGCTGCATTACACGATGCCGCTCTAAAAAAGATCAAAAGATCGCAGCCTTCGGCAGCTCCTGCATGGGAATGATTTCTTCTGCAGGAGCTGCCGAAGGCTGCGATCTTTTGTTTTTTTAAATCAGCGGTAAGCGGTCGTGATGCCTTTGCGTTCTTCAATGCATTCCGGCGCACCCATCTCGAACTCGCGGCAGATCAGCGGGCGTTTCTCATAGATCGTGCACATCATGCTGTCGCGATCCAGCGCCGCGCACCAGCCGTCGTCCAGACGCAGCATCACTTCGCCGCCCCACTCATCGGTATCGATAAAGCGATCAGGCACGCCGGTGTCGGTGATCAGCATCACTTCGAGCTGGCAGCAGCACGCCGCGCAGGTCGAGCAGGTGACCGCCGGCTCGGTGATTTGTTGGTGGGGAATGGTCTTCATGGTCGGCAGTGTAAGGCAGTCGCCGCTGTGCGTGTGAAAGGTCTGACAGACGCTCAGTGACTTAAGCGCCGAGCCATCACATGCAGCAACGGAAACAGCAGCGCCCAGAGCAGGCCGATGCCGATCAGGGTAGGCAGTTCGCCGTAGGGAAATTGCACCCCGGCCAATCGTCCGCCGGCGTAATACGACAGCGCTCCGCCGATCGCGCCCAACACGCTGGCCAGCCACCAGGGCCGGGCGCTCCATGCCAGGCAATGGCGCAACGTGGTCGCCAGCAGTGCCCAGAGCAGCATCAGCCACAGCGGAATCAGCGGCGACAGGTCCTGAAACTCGAACACACCCGCCGCGCGCAAAACGCTGTCCACCGCCGTGCCGACAATCACCACGCTCAACATCAAACGGCCCTCGGCCGCCCAACTGCTGATCCAGCGCAGATGAATCACCAGCACCGCCAACGCGACCAGCAGCCACAAGCTGTTGCCGCCGAGCACGCAGGTCAGCCAGCCGATCTGGAACAACACGGCATTGGCAACACGCTCAAGCATCGAAGCGACCGAGTAGCGGTGCGGTCATTGCGGCTGGTTTGGCCAGCAGCAATTGCGCGGTGCCGATGGTGCGCTCAAGAAATCCGCCCTCGCAGTAACACAGGTAAAACTCCCACAGCCGCAGGAAATAGTCGTCGTAACCCAACTCGCTCAAACGGCCATGGGCGCGACGGAAGTTCTCGTGCCACAAACGCAGGGTGCGGGCGTAGTGCAGGCCGAAATCTTCCATGTGCAGCAGGTTCATGTCGGTGTCGCGGCTGACCACTTCGAGCATTTTCTGCACGCAGGGCAGGGCGCCGCCGGGGAAGATGTAACGCTGGATGAAATCGACGCCGCGCTTGGCCTGTTCATAGCGTTGCTCACGAATGGTGATCGCCTGGATCAGCATCAGGCCGTTGCTCTTGAGCAGGCGCGCGCATTGTTTGAAGTAGGTCGGCAGGAAGCGGTGACCGACCGCTTCGATCATCTCGATCGACACCAATTTGTCGTATTCGCCGCTGAGGTCACGGTAGTCCTTGAGCAGCAGCGTGACCTGATCCTGCAAACCCAATTGTTCGATGCGTTGTGCGGTAAACGCGTACTGCTCTTTCGACAGTGTCGTGGTGGTTACCCGGCAACCGTAATTCTGGGCGGCGTAGAGCGCCATGCTGCCCCAACCGGTGCCGATCTCCAGCAAATGATCACCGGGTTTGAGCGCAAGTTTCTGGCAGATCCGCTCCAGCTTGTTCAACTGCGCCTGTTCGAGGCTGTCTTCAGGGGTGAGAAATTGCGCCGCCGAATACATCATGGTCGGATCAAGAAATTGCTCGAACAGATCGTTGCCGAGGTCGTAGTGCGCGGCGATGTTTTTCTGCGAGCCCTTGCGGGTATTTCGGTTGAGCCAGTGCAGGCCTTGCACCAACGGCCGGCCGAGGCGGGCCAGACCGCCCTCCATCGCGTCGAGCACCTCAAGGTTACTGACAAATACGCGCACCACTGCCGTCAGGTCCGGCGAACTCCAGTAGCCGTGGATAAACGCCTCGCCAGCACCAATCGAACCGTTGCCGGCGACCATGCCCCAGACGGCCGAGTCCAGCACATGGATTTCCCCGAGCAACGCACTGCCCGGCGTACCGAACATCAGCCGTTCGCCATCCTCGACCACCAGCAGTTGCCCGTGTTTGAGTTGCGCCAATTGGCGTAACACGCCACGACGCAGCAGCGAACCGGTCAGACCGTTGGCGCTGAACCGACTGACCGACAGACTAGAGGATTTCATGGCGGTGCTCCTTGGGAGGCACAGTGGCGATTTGAAAACTGCCGTCGGCAGCCTGATGAGCAAAAAGCGGTGCGCGTTTGAGCAGCAGTCGCAGCGCTTGCCAGTAGATCGCCAAGGCGGTTTTCGCGGTCATCCACGGGAAGCGGCGCAAATATCGATGCAGGCTCTGGCGATCAAGGGTTTCGCGCTGCAGATTGAGCGTCGCGTCGAACAGTTTGTGCTCGCCTTGCCAGTCGGCCATGTGCACGCCGAGGGCTTGCGCGGCGGGACTGAAACTCATGCGATATTCGAGATCGCGCGGCAAAAACGGCGAAACGTGAAAGGCCTTGGCTACGGCGAAGTGCTGATGGAAATCGTGCAGGTCAACGGGCGTGCGTGCCGGCAGCACGTAGTGATAACGCTCGCGCCACGGCGTGTTGGTGACTTCGCAGACAATCGCCGCCAGTTGCCCGTCGGCTTCATGGCAATAAAAGAAGCTCACCGGGTTGAACGACAACCCCCAGCTGCGCGCCTGGGTCAGCAGGCAGATCGCGCCTTGCGGTTCATGGCCGATGGCGATGCCGACCTGCTGACGCACGGCATCGATCAGACGCATGCCTCGGCCGGTGAATGCCTTGAGATAGTCGGTCTCGCGAAAGGAAAACGGCGCAAAGCGACTGCGCCCGGCCAGCGGCGACAGAGCAAGCACTGCGTCTTGTTCACTGAGATCGAGGTAGAGCAGACCGATCCGATAGCGAAACTCATGGCGGCGTGGCGAGAAACGCCGATGGCCGATCCAGCCGCTGTACAGGGCGCTGTTCATAAGGTTTCCCCGAACGCGGCGGCTACGCGCAAGGCGCTGACGACACCGTCCTCATGGAAACCGTTGGCCCAATAGGCGCCGCAATAATGCGTGTGTTGCGCGCCATCCAGTTCGCCCCAGCGTTGCTGTGCGGCCGCTGCTGCGAGGCTGAACTGTGGATGGGCGTAGGTGTAGCGGGCGAGCACTTTGTCGGGGCTGATGCCGGCGCTCTGATTGAGGCTGACACAGAACGTGGTGTCGCTCTCAATGCCCTGCA
This sequence comes from Pseudomonas sp. NPDC085632, assembly GCF_044541255.1. Classification (NCBI taxonomy): domain Bacteria; kingdom Pseudomonadati; phylum Pseudomonadota; class Gammaproteobacteria; order Pseudomonadales; family Pseudomonadaceae; genus Pseudomonas; species Pseudomonas sp. NPDC085632. The sequence continues at coordinate 12,260 of NZ_JBITSX010000036.1, forward strand.
GAATGTTCATGTCATAGGTGACGGCGGCGTGCGTATGGCCGGCGCCACTGAGGCGATAGTTCCAGCTTGCCCAGGCCAGTTTTCGCGTTGGTAACAAGCGCGTGTCAGTGTGCAGTACCACTTCATTGTCGGCATAGGGCAGGGCACCGAGGATCGTGCGTTCGGCATCGCTTGGGACTGCCAGCAGTTTCAACGCTTGACCACTGTGGCAGGCGAGCACCACCTGATCGAAGTGTTCGAGGCCTGCCGGGCTGTGGATAACTACGCCGTGCACATCGCGATCAACCCGGGTGACGGGACAATTGAGGCGGATCCTGTCTTTGAATGCTGCCGTCAGCGGCGCGATATAGGCGCTTGAACCGCCTTCGATGACCTGCCACTGCGGACGATCGCTGACCGACAACAGCCCATGGTTCTTGAAGAACCGCACAAAAAACTGTAGCGGGAAATTAAGCATTTCCGCCATCGGCATCGACCAGATCGCCGAGCCCATCGGCACGATGTAATGCAGGATGAAGCGTTCACCGTAACCGCCGGCCTTGAGGTAATCGTCGAGGGTGGTGTCGGCGGCGATGCGCAGTTCGACGAGATCTCGCTGGGCTTCTTTGTTGAAGCGCAGAATGTCGCGCAACATGCCCCAGAACCCTGGCGACATTAGGTTGCTGCGCTGGGCGAAGAGGCTGTTGAGGCTGTTGCCGTTATATTCCAGGCCTGTGTCCGGGTCGGTCACCGAAAAGCTCATTTCAGTCGGCTTGAACGCTACGCCGAGCTGGCCGAGCAGGCGGATGAAATTCGGATAGGTCCAGTCATTGAATACGATGAAGCCGGTGTCCACAGCGTACTGCCGTCCTGCGACCGTGACGTCGACCGTGTGCGTGTGGCCACCGACCCAGTCGCTGGCCTCGAACACCGTGATCTCGTGCCGGCGATTGAGCAGGTGGGCGCAGGTCAGCCCGGCGATGCCGCTGCCGACGATGGCAATTTTCATGTCGGATCCGTCAGCGGTGGAGACTTGCGCACCATGCGCTTGCCAATCGCCAGTTGAACGCGTGCCGGCAGTTTCGACAGCGGCCACAGCGCGGCCATGAACAATGCCGGGAAGGCGATCTCCAGCGGCCGGTCCTTGAGCTTGGCGAAGATGTGCCGCGCGGCTTTATCCACAGGCCAGCTCAAGGGCATGGGGAAATCATTTTTGGCGGTCAGCGGTGTTTCGACGAAGCCGGGGCTGACCACGGTGACTTCAATGCCTTCGTCGGCCAGATCGATGCGCAGCGATTCGAACAGATAACGCAAACCGGCCTTCGAGGCGCCGTAGGCTTCGGCGCGGGGCAGCGGCAGGTAGGTCACCGAACTGGCCACGCCAATCAGATGCGGCGCGGTACCTTTGCGCAGCAGCGGCAGCGCGGCCTCGATGCAATAACTGCTGGCGAGCAGGTTGGTGCGCACCACATGCTCGATGATCGAGGAGTCGAACTGTTTGGCATCCACGTATTCGCAGGTGCCAGCGTTGAGAATCACCGAGTCCAGCGAACCCCAGTCTTCGACGATCTGCTCACCGATTTCGCGCACAGTCTGGCTGTTGGTCAGATCTCCCGGCACCACCAGAACCTGCCCCGGGTAGCGTTGCGACAAGACCTTGAGCGGGGCGATCTGGCGGGAACTGACCGCCAGGTGCGCTCCGGTTTTCAGGATCTCTTCAGCCAGCGCCGCGCCAATGCCACTGCTGGCCCCGGTCAACCAATAACGCCGTGGAGGTGTACGACTCATCCCATTCTCCTTTTCAGCCAGGCGATGACCCGGCCCAATACTGGCAAGTGTTCATACAGCAGCGCCCCGGCATCGAAATAATCCCGATGGCGATAAACCTTGTCGTGCCACAACAGATGCGAGCAACCGCTGACACGAATCACGCGGCCACCCGCCAGGCGCGGGTGGCGATAACTCATGACCCAGCGCAGGTAACCTTCGCAGTCGCCGATCTGGTCGAAACCATGAAAGTCGAAACGCAGTTCGCTGACATTGGCGTACAGCTCGCCGAAATAATCGCGAAGCTGTGTCAGGCCCTGCACCTCGTGCAACGGATCGGTGAAGTGAATGTCATCGCTGTACAGCTCGCCCAGGCTTTGCAGGTTGTTTTTGTTCAACGCTGAAAATTGCCGGGCGAAGCGGCGCAGGAATTCACTCATCATCGCCTCCTGTAGACGTACGCGATGGCAGGTTCTTGAAGGCCGCCAGTGCCCGCTGGCGCGAGTCGCTGAGGTTGACGATCGGCGACGGATAATCCACCGCACCGAACAAACCACCGAGGTTGGCCGGGTTGTGCAATTCTTTTTTGTCGAGGTCGGCCAGTTCCGGCAGCCAGTGCTTGATGAACAGGCCTTCGCTGTCGAATTTTTCCGACTGGCTCAGCGGATTGAAGATGCGGAAATACGGCGCCGAATCGGTGCCCGTCGACGAACTCCATTGCCAGCCACCGTTGTTCGCCGCCAGGTCGCCATCAATCAGGTGGCGCATGAAAAAGCGTTCGCCTTCGCGCCAGTCGATCAACAGGTTTTTGGTCAGGAACATCGCCACGACCATGCGCAGGCGATTGTGCATCCAGCCGGTTTCGAGCAATTGGCGCATCGCTGCGTCGATGATCGGCAGACCGGTGCGCGCCTCTTGCCACGCCGCGAGATCCTCAGGCGCATTACGCCAGGCCAGCGCTTCGGTTTCCGGGCGGAAGGCGCGGTGCCGCGAGACCCGTGGGTAGCCGACCAGAATGTGTTTGTAGAACTCGCGCCACAGCAGCTCGTTGATCCAGGTGACCGCACCGACCTTGCCGCTTTCGAATTCGCCCTGATTACTTTGCAGGGCGGCGTGCAGGCATTGGCGCGGCGAGATCACGCCGGCAGCGAGATATGCCGAGAGCTGGCTGGTGCCAGGTTTGGCCGGGAAGTCGCGTTCGCTCTGGTAGTAGTCGATCTGCGCGTCGGTGAAGGTGTCGAGGCGGCGTCGGGCTTCCTGTTCACCGGCGGGCCACAGATCGCGCAGGGCTTGGCTCGGTGTGGCGAAGCCTTTGACGGCGTCGGGAATCGGGTCGCTGTCGATGGCAAGTTTTGCCTGTTTGCCGGGGGCCTTGACCAACGCCGGCATCGAGCGATTCAGGCGTTCGTAACAGACTTTGCGGAACTGGCTGAACACCTTGAAGTAACTCTCGGTCTTGGTCAGTACGCTGCCGGGTTTGAACAGCAACTGGTCGAGATAGCTGTGAAAGGTGATGCCCTCGGCCTTTAGTGTTTCGCCTACCGCTGCATCGCGACGGCTTTCATGGACGCCATATTCTTCATTGACGTGAACCGCCGCTATCCTCAGCTGCCGGCAGAGCTTGAGCAGTTCTGCAGGGGCTTGATCCCAACGGGTCGCAGTGCGAATCAGCAACGGGATGTTGAGTTGGCCGAGGCTTGCGCTCAGCTCACGCAGGTTGCGTAACCAAAAGTCGACCTTGCACGCTGCATCGTCATGTTCCAGCCACTGCTGCGGGCTCAACAGGTACACGGCGACCGTCGGGCCGCGCGCTGCGGCAGCCGCGAGGGCGGTATTGTCATGTTGGCGCAAGTCGCTGCGCAGCCAGATCAATTGCATGTCGGAACTCACTGCGTCCATTAAATCAGCCCACGCTGAACGAGCACCTGGTGCGCTACAAGCGCGTCTTCAGCCAGGAACACATCAGCCATCTCGGAAGTTCTTACGGACAACTCGGCGTGGTGGATGCATACCGTTGGTCCGACCAGCATTTTGGTACAACCGACTCCGTTCAGTAGCTTGGGCAACTGCGCAAGGTTCATGGCTTTGCTGGAATACAGCAGTACGCCTCGGGCTTGCAGATGTTCGACCGCCAGCGCCAGTTCGGTGGCCGGCAGCGGCCAGTCAAACACTTGCACCGGACAATCAGCGCTACTGATCAGCCACGCGCATAGCCACAGATGAGGTTCCAGTGACAGGTCGGAGTGATTGATCAACAACAGCGGTGCACCATTCAACTGACGATTGTTATGGTAGATGCGTGCGCCGAATTTGCTGCGTAACCACGAATAAAAGAACACCCGCTCCATCTGCGCGCCGAACTGGCCTTGCCAGCGCTGCTCAAGTTCAGCCAACAGCGGCATCAGCAATTGCTCGCACAATGTGCGTGGCGGGTAGAGCGCCATGGCCTGATTGACGCTGTCGTCGAGGCTGCGTTCATTGAGTTGCGTGACGGCCGCCAGCAGCGTCTGAAGCAAGCGCTGCCAGTCGTTTTCCACCGTTTCGCTGAACGCCTGCGGCGTGTCGAGCAGCGGTTTGACCTGACTGACCGCGACGCCACGGTTGAGCCAGGTGAGGATGGTCAGAATCCGCTGCACATGTTCGGCCGAATACAGCCGGTGGCCCTTGGGCGTGCGTTGCGGTACGACCAGCCCGTAGCGGCGTTCCCACGCGCGCAGGGTGATCGCGTTGACACCGGTCTGCCGGGCGACTTCGCGAATCGGCAGCCAGCCCTCGTCGAGGGCTTTCTTAAAATCAACGCCAAGGTCTTCCTGGGCGCTGGTATCCATTTTGTCATTCATTAGATTGCGTTTCGCAGGCTGAGGTTTTCCGGGTGCGGTTGCAGGTAAACCTGTTGCGCGATGTACGAATCCGGATGGAGGCGAAAGTGGTGCTTGAGCAGCGTCAACGGCACCACCAGCGGCACGATGCCTTGGCGGTACTGGCCGATGACGTGTTGCATTTCCTGTTTGTCTTCGGCGCTGATCGCCTGTTTCAGATAACCGCTGATGTGCAGCAGCACGTTGCAGTGCGTGCCACGGGTGGCGCATTTCTTCAATGCCGCCATCAGTTCGCTGAAGTAGCGCGGGCCGAGTTCGGCGGGATCGCTGTGGGCCATGTTGCCCAACATTTTGCCCAGTGCTTTGTATTGCAGCGGGTTATGCGCCATCAGCAAATATTTGTAGCGCGAATGGAATTCGGTGAGGGCGCGACGACTCAGGCCGCCAGCGAGGACGTGTTGCCATTCGCTGTAGGCGAACACACGGGTGATGAAATTCTCGCGCAGCACCGGATCGTTGAGGCGCCCGGCTTCTTCCACCGGCAAATCCGGATGGCGCGCGCAGAACGCCTGGGCGTAGATCCCGCGTCCGCCGCCGTTCACCGGGGCGCCGTTGGCGTGGTAGACCTTGACCCGTTCCAGCCCGCAGGACGGCGATTGCTGCATGAAGATGTAGCCGCAGATGTCATCGAGTTCGGCGGCCATTTTCTCGCCGTATTCGGCCAGTGGCTGAGTGACGTTGATCGCCCGGTTCACCGTGCCGACCGCTTGTGGATGCTCGGCCTCGCCAACGAGGCGGATAGGTTCGCGCGGGATGCCCAGGCCGATGGCGACTTCAGGGCATACCGGGACAAAATCGAAATGCTCGGTGAGGGTGCGGCTGCACAGTCGCGATTCCTTGTGCCCACCGTTGTAGCGCACCTCGGCACCCAGCAGGCAGGCGCTGATGGCGATTTTAGGTTTGGCTACGCAGGTATCTGACATGGGCACCTCGAATCTATACCTATACAGAGATCAATCTCTGTACAACATTGGCTTAGCATAGATTCAAGGGTGTACAAGTCAAATCATTTGTACAACTTTCTGTAGGAGCTGCCGAAGGCTGCGATCTTTTGATGTTGTGGTTGTAAAGCAAAATCAAAAGATCGCAGCCTTCGGCAGCTCCTACATGAGCCAACCGATTTTCCAGTGAGTGCTGTTTTGTAGCGCTTGCCAATCGAGTCGTTCAGCACGCTTGGTCAACACCGCCTGCAACTCGACTTCCAGCACCGTACCTTCCTCATCACGGAACAACTCGGTCACCAGAAAATGTTTTTCACGATTCTGCGGCTGTGCTGCTGTCCATTTCGACAGCAGCAATTTTTGCGGATTGATGCGGTTCATTGCAGGTGTTCGTGCAAGCGTCGCGCGGCTTCCTGACCGCTGAGCCATGCGCCCTCAACGCGCCCGGACAGGCACCAGTCGCCGCAGGCATACAGACCCAGATCGGCATCGGCCAAAGTGCCCCATTCGTGGCCTGTCGCGGGACGTGCGTAGAGCCAGCGGTGGGCGAGGCTGAAGGTCGGCGCGGGCATGGCGCTGTGCAGCAATTCGGCAAACGCACCGTGCAGTTGCTCGATCACCGCTTCTTTTGACAGGTCGATATGTTGCCGGCTCCACGCGCTGGTGGCATGCAGAACCCACGTGTCGAGAATGGTGTCGCGCCCCGGTTTACTGCGGTTGCGCGCCAGCCAGTCGAGCGGGCTGTCCTGTACAAAGCAGCCTTCGATCGGCGTATCCAGTGGTGTTTCGAAAGCGAGGGCAACGGCCCAGGTCGGGTCCATTTTCACCCCGGCGGCGGCCCCGGCAAGTTTCGGTGCAGCGGCCAGCAGGGCAGTCGCTTGCGGTGCCGGGGTGGCGATCACGACGTGGCTGAACGGCCCGTGGGTGAAACCTTCGGCGTCCTGCAAATGCCAGTGTTCTTCACCGCGATAGACCTCGGTAATCCGGCAGGCGAAGTGCACTTCCAGGCCGTCGAGCAAGCCACGGGTGATGGCGCTCATGCGCGGCGCACCGACCCAACGGGTCTGCTCGTCCGGCGACAGATTCAGTTGCCCGCCCTGATAGGTGTAGAGCTGTGGCGTCCACTCGGCGACCCAGCCCTGGCTTTGCCAACGCTGCACTTCGGTGACGAAGCGGCGGTCGCGCGCGGTGAAGTATTGCGCGCCCATGTCCAGTGAGCCAGCGTCGCTGCGCTTGCTCGACATACGCCCGCCGCTGCCGCGACTTTTGTCGAATAATTGAACGGTGTGCCCGCTCTCTGTCAGAGCCTGGGCGGCGGAGAGTCCGGCGATGCCGGTGCCGATGATTGCGATAGGTACAGTCATAGGGGCCTCGTTTACCTTTCTGTACAGACTACGCTGAGGATGAAACCTGTACAATTTTGTTTTTTGGTATAACTTCTAGCGTTCTCGTTCTGACAGCTTGGCCTATGGTTAAACAATAGAGCCTGCCCGATAGAAAAGATCCCTGCTTATAAAAATAGACTAGTGATCCGGGTTAAACGCCACGCGAGGAAGATGTCATGCACATATTGCTGACCGGCGGTACTGGTTTGATCGGACGTCAGCTCTGCCAACACTGGTCAGGGCAGGACCATCGCCTCACGGTGTGGAGTCGCAAACCGGAGAAGGTCGCGAAAATCTGTGGCGCGCAGGTGCGTGGCATTGCGCGTCTGGAAGATCTCGGCGAGGAGCCCGTGGACGCGATCATCAATCTGGCTGGCGCACCAATTGCCGATCGGCCGTGGACACATCGACGCAAAGCGTTGCTGTGGAGCAGCCGCATCACGCTGACGGAAACGCTGTTGGCGTGGCTTGAGACCCGCACGCAGAGACCGGCATTGTTGATTTCCGGTTCGGCGATCGGCTGGTATGGCGATGGCGGTGAGCGCGAGCTGACGGAGGAATCGCCGCCGGTGATCGACGATTTCGCCAGTCAGTTGTGCATTGCCTGGGAAGAAACCGCGTTGCGGGCCGAGGCTTTGGGTATCCGCGTGGTGCTGGTGCGAACCGGGCTGGTGCTGTCGGCCGAGGGCGGCTTTTTGTCGCGGTTGCTGCTGCCGTTCAAACTCGGGTTGGGCGGGCCTTTGGGCAATGGCCGGCAGTGGATGCCGTGGATTCACATCAACGATCAAATCGCCCTGATTGATTTTCTTCTGCACCGCGATCAGGCCAGTGGTCCTTATAATGCGTGCGCGCCGAAACCGGTGCGCAATCGCGAATTTGCCAAGACGCTGGGCAGCGTTTTACACCGCCCGGCGTTCATGCCGATGCCGACGCTGGCGCTGAAGGTCGGCCTCGGCGAAATGTCTTTGTTGTTGCTCGGCGGCCAGAAGGCTATGCCGGCACGCTTGCTGGAAGCGGGTTTCACTTTCCAGTTCACGGATTTACGTGCGGCTCTGGATGATCTCTCCAGCCGCCTCTGAAATAGGACGTTGCATGACCGATCACGCCTTGCTTCTGGTCAACCTGGGTTCCCCGGCCTCAACCTCAGTGGCCGATGTACGCAGCTACCTCAACCAATTCCTGATGGACCCGTACGTGATCGACCTGCCGTGGCCGGTGCGGCGTTTGCTGGTGTCGCTGATCCTGGTCAAGCGCCCGGAACAATCGGCCCACGCCTATGCGTCGATCTGGTGGGAGGAGGGTTCGCCGCTGGTGGTGCTCAGTCGTCGCCTGCAGCAGCAAATGACCCGGCAATGGGCGCATGGCCCGGTAGAGCTGGCCATGCGTTACGGTGAGCCGTCGATTGAAACCTGCCTGCTCAAACTGGCGGCGGCGGGGCACAAGCGCATCACGCTGGCGCCGCTGTATCCGCAGTTCGCCGACAGCACCACGACCACAGTGATCGAGGAAGCAAAACGGGTGATTCGCCAGAAGAAACTCGACGTGCAATTGTCGGTGTTGCAGCCATTTTATGATCAGCCGGAATACCTCGATGCATTGGTTGAAGGCGCTCGACCTCATTTGCAGCAGGATTACGATCACTTGCTGCTGAGCTTCCACGGTCTGCCTGAGCGGCACCTGACCAAACTCGATCCGACCGGCAATCACTGCTTCAAGAATGAGGACTGCTGCAAGAACGCCTCGCCTGCAGTATTGGCGACCTGTTATCGCGCGCAATGCCTGCGGACAGCGGCGTTGTTTGCTGAGCGCATGGGGTTGCCGGATGGCAAATGGTCGGTGTCGTTTCAGTCGCGTCTGGGTCGGGCGAAGTGGATCGAACCGTACACCGAAGCGCGCCTGGATGAACTGGCGAAAAGCGGCGTGAAGAAGATTCTGGTGATGTGCCCGGCGTTTGTCGCCGATTGTATCGAGACGCTGGAAGAGATTGGTGATCGCGGCAAGGAACAGTTCTGTGAAGCGGGGGGCGAGGAGTTGGTGCTGGTGCCTTGCTTGAATGACGACCCGCAATGGGCGAAAGCTTTGGCGACCCTCTGCGAACGAGCGCCGCTGGCCCTTTAAAAAGCCAAAAGCTTCGCGAGCAGGCTCGCTCCCACAGGGAAACGCATTCCAAAACTGTGGGAGCGAGCCTGCTCGCGAAAGCTATTTGTCAGGCAGTGAAGATCTAAGGGTTCAGATCAGCGGCTCATCCGCCTTCTTGTTCTTCCAGCCATCATTGCCCGGCAGAATCAGGTTCAGCGCAATCGCCACCACCGCGCACAGCGCAATGCCTTTGAGGCCGAAGTCGTCCGGGCCGGTACCGGTGCCGACCAGCACACCGCCAATCCCGAACACCAGCGTTACCGACACGATCACCAGATTGCGCGCTTCGCCCAGATCGATCTTGTGACGGATCAGGGTGTTCATGCCCACCGCCGCAATCGAACCGAACAGCAAGCACAGAATCCCGCCCATCACTGGCACCGGAATGCTCTGCAGCAGCGCGCCGAACTTGCCGATGAATGCCAGGCTGATGGCGAAGATCGCCGCCCAGGTCATGATTTTCGGGTTGTAGTTCTTGGTCAGCATCACTGCGCCTGTCACTTCGGCGTAGGTGGTGTTTGGCGGACCGCCGAACAGACCGGCGGCGGTGGTGGCAATGCCGTCACCGAGCAGGGTGCGATGCAGTCCCGGCTTCTTCAGATAGTCGCGACCGGTCACGCTGCCGACGGCAATCACGCCGCCGATGTGTTCAATCGCCGGGGCCAATGCCACCGGAACAATGAACAGAATCGCCTGCCAGTTGAACTCCGGCGCGGTGAAGTGCGGGATCGCAAACCATGGCGCAGCGGCAATCTTCGCCGTGTCGACCACGCCGAAGTAGAACGCCATAGCAAAACCGACCAGCACGCCGGAAATGATCGGCACCAGGCGGAAGATGCCTTTACCGAATACCGCCACGATCAACGTGGTCAGCAGCGCCGGCATCGAGATCAGCATCGCAGTCTGATAGTGGATCAGCTCAGAACCATCGCCAGCCTTGCCCATCGCCATGTTCGCGGCAATCGGCGCCATGGCCAGGCCGATGGAAATAATCACCGGACCAATCACCACCGGCGGTAGCAAACGGTCGATAAAACCGGTGCCTTTGATCTTCACGGCAAGACCGAGAAAGGTGTAGACGAAACCGGCCGCCATCACACCGCCCATGGTCGCGGCGAGCCCAAACTGGCCCTTGGCGAGAATGATCGGGGTGATGAAAGCGAAGCTCGACGCGAGAAACACCGGCACCTGACGGCCGGTGACGATCTGGAACAGAATCGTCCCCAGACCCGCGGTAAACAGTGCCACGTTCGGGTCCAAGCCCGTGATCAGCGGCATCAGCACCAGGGCGCCGAAAGCCACGAACAGCATCTGCGCGCCGGACAGCACCGTGCGCCAGAGCGGATCGTTGAACTCTTGCTGCATGGTTACGCGTCCTTCTGCTTGGTGCCGAAGATCTTGTCACCGGCGTCGCCAAGTCCAGGAATGATGTAACCGTGCTCGTTCAAGCGCTCATCGATGGACGCGGTGTAAATGGTCACGTCCGGGTGAGCTTTTCCGACTGCTGCGATACCTTCCGGCGCGGCAACCAGCACCATCGCGCGGATGTCTTTGCAACCAGCCTTTTTCAACAGGTCGATGGTCGCAACCATCGAGCTGCCGGTGGCGAGCATCGGATCGATGATCATCGCCAACCGTTCGTCGATTTCCGGAACCAGTTTTTCCAGATAAGTGTGCGCTTGCAGGGTTTCTTCGTTGCGGGCGACGCCCACAGCGGAAACCTTGGCACCCGGGATCAGGCTCAGCACGCCTTCAAGCATGCCGATGCCGGCGCGCAGAATTGGCACGACGGTGATCTTTTTGCCGGCGATCTTCTCGACCGACACGGTGCCGCACCAGCCTGCAATATCGTAGGACTCCAGCGGCAAATCTTTTGTAGCTTCATAGGTCAACAGGGCGCCGACTTCCTGAGCGAGCTCACGGAAGTTCTTGGTGCTGATATCGGCGCGGCGCATCAGGCCGAGTTTATGACGGATCAGCGGATGGCGGATCTCGAGGATGGGCATGGAAAAACTCCGGCGGCGGGCAAAAAAACCGGCCTAGATTAATCTATCCGAGGGTGATGTCCTATAGGACATTCTGTACGTTAGTCCATAAAGGCTTGATTCGGCCTCAATGGATGCGTACCTTTGCCCGCTTTTCCAATTCCGCCACCCCTGGAGAGCGCCATGTCCGCTGATCTCGAGCATATCCGTCAAATCATGCGAGAGGCTGACTGCCTGTACACCGAAGCTGAAGTCGAGGCGGCCATCGCCCGTGTCGGTGCACAAATCAACGAACAACTGGCTGACAGCAACCCTGTGGTGTTCTGCGTGATGAACGGCGGCCTGATCTTCTCCGGCAAACTGCTGACCCATCTGCATTTCCCGCTGGAAGCGTCCTACCTGCACGCAACCCGTTATCGCAACGAAACCAGCGGCGGCGACCTGTTCTGGAAAGCCAAGCCGGAAGTCTCGTTCATCGACCGCGACGTGTTGATCATCGACGACATCCTCGATGAAGGTCACACCCTGGGCGCGATCATCGACTTCTGCAAACACGCTGGCGCGCGCAAAGTGCACACCGCCGTGCTGATCGACAAGGATCACGACCGCAAGGCGCGTCCTGACCTGAAAGCCGATTTCGTCGGCCTGCCGTGCATCGACCGTTATATCTTCGGTTACGGCATGGACTACAAAGGCTACTGGCGCAACGCCAACGGGATCTTTGCCGTTAAAGGCATGTAAGCAAGATCAAAAGATCGCAGCCTTCGGCAGCTCCTACATGGGATTGATGTACACCCTGTAGGAACTGCGGAACGCTGCGATCTTTTGCTTTTAATCCCATGCTAGAGTGCTCGGCCCCGCCCCCCGGAGCCTGTCATGCGCCTCTTGATCCGCAGCCTCGCCGCGTTTTCCTTGATCTTCTGCCTGCCTCTTTCCGCCGCGCCGATGCACAGTCAATTCCTGCCGCCGGACGATCTGACCGTGCGCGATGCCGAGCCCGAACAGCAGCAACTCATGCAAGTCACCGACTATGCCGTAGTGGTGGGCGCTCAACGCCAGTCCAATCAACAGCCGATCCCTGTCACATCCCCTTTGATGATCCGCCTCAAGGGCAAATCCCTGAACAAGGGCGCGACCATCACACAGGTACTGGTCAATTTCGACGGCGAAAGCAAAAGCCTGAAAAAGCCGGTTTATGACGACAAGAGCAAAACCCTGACGCTGTTTTATCCACAGGCACAGTACCGCGTGATCATCGATCTGTTGCGCAATGACACTGTGTATGTGCAGTTCCTCAGTTACGCCAACGGCCACATCTGGGCCGATTTGCACACCGGGGCGGTGCGATCGCGTTGAGCCGGGCGGCCGGGCAGGGGTAAACTGCCCGCCCCGTGTCATGTCTGCGAGCTGGAGTCGGCAATGCGTAAAGATAAGAAACAAGTGATTGGTGACGAGATCGGCGATGAGCAGATCAAGCTGTTCCTCGATTTTGAGCCGGTCGACGCCACTTCGCCGTCACTGCACAAACTGATCAAGGCTTACCGTGGCCTGCGTATCGATGACTTCGAGCGCTTCCTCGGCTTCTTCGTTGAGGCGGGCTATGACGTTGATGGCAAGGACGAGCAGGGCAAGACTTTCGTTGAGCTGATCGCCGATCAGCGCAACGCCCCGGAATACATCGAGCTGATCGCAAAATCCCGCACCTGAGGCTTTTCCCTCGCACAAAAAAACGCCCCGCACTCATTGAGTACGGGGCGTTTTTTATGCGGCGTGATCAAGCGTAGCTTGGGGTCTCGCTGCTTTCTTCAACCAGTTCCAGCGCGATGTTGTTCTGCGTGTTGATCTTGCGATACAGCGCAGCATCGGTTTCCAGTACCTTTTCACGGGCCGGGAAGATTTCCGCCAGTTTGCCGGCCCACTCGCCCTTGGCTTTGGCCGGGAAGCACTTCTCGATCAGCTCGAGCATGATCGAAACGGTCACCGACGCACCTGGCGAAGCACCGAGCAGGGCGGCGAGGGAACCGTCCTTGGCCGCAACCAGTTCGGTACCGAACTGCAGGATGCCGCCCTTTTTCGGGTCTTTCTTGATGATCTGCACCCGTTGGCCGGCCACTTCCAGGCGCCAGTCTTCGGCTTTCGCCTCTGGGTAGAAACGACGCAGGGAATCCAGACGCTGCTCCATCGATTGCATCACTTCGCTGACCAGGTACTTGGTCAGGTCCATGTTGTTTTTCGCCACGGCCAGCATCGGCCCGATGTTGCCGGCGCGAACCGACAGCGGCAGGTCCATGAAGGAGCCGTGCTTGAGGAACTTGGTGGTGAAACCGGCGTATGGCCCGAACAGCAGGGATTTCTTGCCGTCGACTACGCGGGTATCGAGGTGCGGCACCGACATCGGTGGCGAACCTACGGCCGCCTGGCTGTAAACCTTGGCCTGGTGGTGTTTGACCACTTCCGGGTTGTCGCAACGCAGCCACTGGCCGCTGATCGGGAAGCCGCCGAAGCCTTTGCTTTCTTCGATGCCCGACGCCTGCAGCAACGGCAGCGCCGCGCCACCTGCGCCGAGGAAGACGAACTTGGCGTCGACTTCGCGAGTGTTGCCGTTATTGACGTCCTTGATGCTGACGGTCCAGCCAGCGCCGTTACGCTTGAGGCCGGTGACGCGCTTGCAGTATTTGACCTGGGCATCCGGAGCGCTGGTCAGGTGCTTGAGCAACTGATTGGTCAGGGCGCCGAAATTGACGTCAGTGCCGTTCATCACGCGGGTGGCGGCGAGGACTTCGTCCTGCGAGCGGCCCGGCATCATCAGCGGCATCCACTCGGCCATCTTGGCCTTCTCTTCGGTGTACTCCATGTCAGCGAAGGCGTGGTGCTTGCTCAACACGTCGAAGCGCGATTTGAGGAAAGACACGCCGCTGTCGCCCTGGACGAAACTCAGGTGCGGCACCGGGCTGATGAAGGATTTGCACGAGCCGAACGTGCCTTTTTTGGTCAGGTACGACCAGAACTGCTTCGACACCTCGAACTGGGTGTTGATGTGCACGGCTTTCTTGATGTCGACGGTGCCATCGGCGGCTTGCGGCGTGTAGTTCAGCTCGCACAGACCGGCGTGGCCGGTACCGGCGTTGTTCCAAGGGTTGGAACTCTCTGCGGCACCGGAATCCATCAGCTCGACGACTTCCAGCTTGATCGCGGGGTCGAGCTCTTTGAGCAGTACGGCAAGGGTGGCACTCATGATGCCGGCCCCAACCAGTACTACGTCGACTGCTTCGTTATGCGCCATTTAACGCGTCTCCAAAATCTGCAGCACCAAATTGTCGGCATGGCTGCCAGGCGTTCCGGGACAGGTCATTGATGTCCGGGCTATCCGTGGTCAGGTTCGCCATGTCCGAATCTTCGCAATTTTTCGCAACTTCGACGGATGTATGCGGCTTGGCTTTCAAGAGCTCCATGAACTCATTTCAGCACGCAGCTGGCAATTCGACTTATGGTCGAGACATCCGTTTTTGTGCAACCAAATCCGTAGCGGACAGGCTTCAGGCTCCGATATTCGAGGTATACCCGGTCCTGTGTCGTTGGGCTGTTTCAGACGCTAATGGTGCATGTTCAGACGCAAAACTTTTCATTTGCTCGCCACACTCTTGTGAAGTTGTGAAAACCCGTTTTTTTCACGCTCTTTTGAAGACGTGAACCTCAAAAAAGGGCTGTCCAGGCCTGGCACCTTGCCCGCAAAGGCAAAACAACGCGGTGGCCGAGCGTCATGACAGCTCTGCAGATTCGCGAAAAGCGGGGTTTTGCCGGAAGAACAGGCAAGCGCGCCAACTTCACTCGATCTGTGTGGGCGGCTCTCTGTGGGCGATTTTGGGTGTCGATGCATGCGCATTGACGCTGTTGCGGGGCCCGATCAGGAGACGTCCTTATAATCGGGGGGAGATTGTATCGAAGAAATGCGGGCAGTTGCTCGTGTTTAATGACTTTTATTAGGCATCCGGTCAGATGCTCAACATCGCCTGCACCCGTGCACGGGGCTGCGACGCTATGACGCGGGCGTTGGCGGGCAGTGGCTGGTGCAACCAGTTGAGGCGGATTTCTTCGATTTCCACCCAACCGTCGCCCATCGGTTGCAGGCTGCACTGCTTGAATGCCTGGCAGTGGCCGTTACGGTCGAGCAGGGCAAAGCTGCGGTGCAGCGGACGTGGCGCGAACAACGAGATCAGATAACGCATGGTTGAGTACCTTGTGGGGGACTGATTGCAAGGTTGCCAAAGCGCCGTGACGTGAACGTGTATGCCGAGTGAATAATCTGTGACAGGAACCGCTTTGCCACGGGTTTGTCAGACATTTCAGTATTCGCTGCCGGGCGCTGGTTACTCGCAGTGGCCCACCGCTATACTGCCGGCCTGTTTGTGCCTGATTCTGGAGAGAAGAGCATGTTGCAACGCCTGTTGTTCGGTTTGATCACTGTGGCCGGTTTGACCCTGGCCGGCTGCGCCCACAGCCCGCAACAACTGAGCCCGGAGCCGAAGCTGACCACGCAACTGGCAGCGGTCGGTCGTGGCCAGCCAGTCGTCGTGCGTGTGGTTGACGGTCGTCCATCGCCAACCCTCGGTACTCGTGGCGGTCTGTACCCGGAAACCAGCGCCATCACCGTGCAGCGCGAGCAGATCCTGCCGAAGTTGCAGGCTCAGGCTGAAGCCGCCGTGCGTCTGCTCGGCTTCACCCCGACCAACAACGCACCGAATGCGCCACAGCTGACCGTGACCCTGGTCGAGCTGAAATACCAGTCGCCGAAAGAAGGCATGTACGTGACTGAAGCGACCATCGGCGCAACCTTCCGCTCCGACGTGCAGAACGCCAACCGTCGTTACAGCGGCCGTTACGGTGCTTCGCTGGACCAGCGTTTCGGCATGGCGCCGAACCAGGAAACCAACACCAAACTGGTCAGCGATGTATTGAGCGATGCGCTGACGCGTCTGTTCAAGGATCCGACGGTGGGTCAGGTTCTGGCTGAGTAAGTTTTCAGCGGATGTGAAAAAGCCCGGGATCAGTGATGAGCCCGGGCTTTTTTGTGGGACCTGAAATCGTAACCCCCTCACCCCAGCCCTCCCTCCCAGGGGGGCGAGGGGGAAGGGAGCCGATCGGGGCTTTTCAGAACCGGAGTTCACCTCGAGTTTTTCAGGTCGATGTACCTCGACCAAACAACTCGGTCAGTCCCCTCTCCCTCTGGGAGAGGGCTAGGGTGAGGGGCTCTTGACTCAGGCAGCCTGCGAGTAAAAGTCGAGCACGCTCACGCCCGTCAGCAAATCCGTCTCGGG
This sequence comes from Pseudomonas sp. NPDC085632, assembly GCF_044541255.1. Taxonomy (NCBI): domain Bacteria; kingdom Pseudomonadati; phylum Pseudomonadota; class Gammaproteobacteria; order Pseudomonadales; family Pseudomonadaceae; genus Pseudomonas; species Pseudomonas sp. NPDC085632. Next base: position 28,650 of record NZ_JBITSX010000036.1, read on the forward strand.
CAAATCCGCATGCTGATGCCCGCCCAGCGCGCAATACACCAGCCAATGGCGATCCTGAACATTGAAGGCGAGGCTGCCGACGAGACTCTGTTGTTCGTCGTAAGGCGTGATGAGATACAGACGATCCTGGTTTTCAGCGTGAAGCATGTCGCGTTCCATGTGTGTTTCGAGGCGCGCAGGGTGGCCTATCCACATGACGATGCCGTGACACAGGACAGCCATCGGTCGATTGTCAGGTAATTTGTCGCAAAGGCTGGGGCAGGGCGGCAAGGTTTGGGTAGAATCCGCGCCGCGGTCGTCGATCTGGCGTCTGCCATACCGGTTCAGATAGAGGTCTGTGATGTCGCTGCACTTGATGACGCTGTTTACCGCCCATCCCGCCAAGTTGATCAACCTGCTGGCGCTGTTGTTGGCGTTTCCCGGCAGTTGGCTGCTGCACGCCACTCGCCGCCGTGAACAGCGCGCGATGGCCAGCATTGCCGCCCAGCGTCAGGCGCAGCCGAATGCCGAGCCGATACTGGATTGGGCGACCTTGCGCATGAACCGGTTTTTCTATCGATTTGGTTTTGCCTGCCTCGCTCTGGCCCTGATTGTCTCCTGGATCAGCACCCGCTTCTAAAAGCAAAAGATCGCAGCCTGCGGCAGCTCCTACACGAATCCCCTGTAGGAGCTGCCGAAGGCTGCGATCTTTTGATCTTGATCTAAAGAATTACAGCGGCAACCCAGCCTTGACACGGTACTGATTACGCACCGGCGTCGCATATTGCAGAACCAGATACGGACGATGCTCTTCCGGGCACGCATCCAGCCGGCTCTGCCATTCTTCCTGCGCCTTGGCCAGTTCATCCGCCGGGAACACCTCGGCAGCCTTCGGCACATTCAACTGCGGGTCAGCATCAGTCCACTGTGCGTACGCCAGGTAGTGCACCGGGAACAACCGGTAACCGCCGAGAATCTGCTTGTCCATCTCGACCGCCAGTTGCTTGGTGTCTTCAAACAGCTCGGTGATCGGCGCGGCAAAGTTCACGTGCACCCGGCCCTTGTAGCCAGTGATGCCCTTGGCAATGCTCACGTCATCCTCGCCCGGTGCTTTCGCGTAGGTGCCGGTGGTGGCGCGGATGTACAGCTCGCGGGCCTTGGCCTGGTCGCACGGGTCGTATTCGTAGCTGATCGACACCGGGGTGACGTTCAACGAGCGGATGACCTCGCCGAACGGCTCGTCCTTGCGGCTCATGTGGAACATCTTGAGGATCGCCGACTCGGTACGGTCATCGCCATCCTTCGCCCGACCTTCAGCCTGCGCGATCCAGATCGAAGCGCAATCATTGCGGATCGAGTGGTTGATGTACGCCGACAACAGTTGATACGCGGCCATTTTCTCGCGACGGCCGGTGATCGAACGGTGGACGATAAAGCTCTTGTTCAAGCGCATCAGATCGCTGACAAACGGCTTTTGCAGCAAGTTGTCGCCAATCGCGATGCGCGGCGTCGGCAGGCCGGCGTGGTACACGGCGTAGTTGACGAAGGCCGGGTCCATCACGATATCGCGATGGTTGGCGATGAACAGATAGGCGCTGCCAGACTTGAATTGCTCGACACCGGTGTAGGTCACGCCGTCGGTGGCGCGCTCGATGGTGTGGTCGACGTAGGACTCGACCTTGTCCTGCAACGTCGCCACCGAGGTCACGTCGGCGAACTCACGACGCAGCCGATGGGCTATAAGTGGTTTGAGCATCCAGCCGAAGGCACCGGCAAAACGCGGGAAG
>NZ_JBITSX010000036.1:30425-63356 GCF_044541255.1 Pseudomonas sp. NPDC085632
CTAGACAGGACTTGTAGGAGAGCTGTATTGAGAGTTCCACAGGTACTTCGCTGTGGTCGTAAGGTCGTATGGCATCGAATTCGCCCATCATGCTCTCTTGTTGGAAACGGCTAGGGTAAGTAAAGGTTTTGATCGAAAACCCGCGGGGCACGGTCTGAAAAAGTAGCCAGACAAAAATAGCCCTGCAAATAGACCGGCGATTATACGCACAAGTCACTTGGGAGACCGCGATGCTGGAAACCGCTGAGTACGAATGTCCTTATTGTGGGGAAACGGTCGAGACGTCAGTGGACCTGTCCGGTGGCGATCAGACCTATATCGAAGATTGTCAGGTGTGTTGCCGGCCCATCACGTTCGTCTTGCAGGTACACGAAGAGGATTGGTTTCTGGAAGTCTTCAGCGAAAACGAGTGAGGCACGCCCATGCAGCGAATCTACGAGCCGGAAAACCTGATGGAAGGCGAAATGCTCAAGGGCATGCTCGCCAGCGAGGGCATCGAAGCGCATCTGGTGGGCCGCGATTTGCTTGGCGGCACCGGGGAGTTGCCGATCTTCGGCCTGCTCGGGCTGTCGGTGGATAACGATCAGGCCGAATACGCCCGCGAGCTGATCACCGCGTACAATGCCGCGCTGCCGCTGCCCGGCGATGAACCGGAGAGCTTCCCCGGGACGCTGGTCTGTTAGGCTGAGCTTCGTTTTACTTCAGAGTCGTGTTGCCCCATGTGTGGACGTTATGCCCTGTTTCGCTGGAACCGCGATTTTGCGGCCCTGCCAGGTTTTCCCGCCGATCAGCAGGCGCAGTGGAACATTTCCCCCAATGATTCGGTGTTGATGCTGCGTGCCGGAGAAGACGGTGAGCGCACCTTGGCCCGCGCCCGTTGGGGTCTGACGCCGCCGTGGCTGACCGATTTGTCGAAGACGCCGGCGCATGCACGGGCGGAAACCGTGGCGGAACAACCGATGTTTCGTGAGGCACTGCGCCAGCGTCGCTGCCTGCTGCCAGCGAATGGTTTCTACGAATGGCGCGGAACGCAGCGCAAACGGCCGTACTGGCTGACGCCGGGGGAGGGCGCTTCGCTGTTTTTCGCGGCGATCTGGGAGGCGTATCCGGTGCAGGAACAGGTGTGGTTGAGCACGGCGGTGATTACTCAACCGGCGTCGAGTCAGCGCCGACCGTTGATTCTTGATGAAGCAGGGCAGGCGGCCTGGCTCGATCCGGAGACGCCGTTGCATGTGTTGCAGGGTTTGCTCGCCAGTGAACCGGTCGCATTGCGTGAGCGGGTGTTGGCGAATCTGATCAATGATCCGAAGCTTAATGGGCCGGAGTGTCTGACTCCGGGCTAATTTGAAAAGCGAAAAGATCGCAGCCTTCGGCAGCTCCTACAGGGAAACGCACATATCTATGTAGGAGCTGCCGAAGGCTGCGATCTTTTGATCTTGCCCTTAAACCTTGAACTGATTGATCAACCGCCGCTGCTGCTCAGCCAGTTTGGTCAGATCCGCACTCGCCGAACTCGACTCATCCGCACCACCCGCCACTTCATTCGCCACCTGACCAATGTTGATCACGTTGCGGTTGATGTCGTCAGCCACCGCGCTCTGCTCTTCCGCCGCGCTGGCAATCTGCGTGTTCATGTCGTTGATCACTGAAACCGCCCGGGTAATCGTTTCCAGTGCATCAGCCGCTTTCGCCGCGTGCTGCACGCTTTCGTCGGTGCGGTTCTGGCTGTCTTCCATGACCCGCACGACATCGCGGGTGCCCTGTTGCAGTTGCTGGATCATCGTCTGGATTTCTTCGGTGGCCTTCTGAGTTTTTTGCGCCAGGTTGCGCACTTCATCTGCCACCACCGCAAAACCGCGACCCTGCTCACCGGCGCGCGCCGCTTCAATTGCCGCGTTCAGGGCCAACAGGTTGGTCTGCTCGGCGATGCCGCGAATGGCGGTGAGAATAGCGTTGATGTTCTCGCTGTCCTTGGCCAGCGTCTGCACCACATCTACAGCCTTGCCGATTTCCAGCGCCAGCACGCCAATCGAGTTCGAGGTGTCGCGAACGATCTGCATACCCTGACTCGCCGCCTGATCGGCATGGCTGGCTGCTTGTGCCGCTTGCGTTGCATTGCGTGCAACGTCCTGGGCGGTGGCGGTCATTTCCTGCACTGCCGTGGCGACCTGATCGATCTCGGCCATTTGTTTCTGGATACCGATGTTGGTGCGAATCGCGATGTCAGCGGTGTGCTCCGAAGAATCGCTGACGCTCTGCACCGACGTCACCACTTGCGTGATCATCGCCTGCAATTTGGCCAAAAAGGTGTTGAAGCCCTTGGCGATCGAGCCCAACTCATCGCTGCGATCACTGCTCAAGCGTCGGGTCAGATCACCTTCACCCTGAGCAATGTCATTGAGCATCGCGACCATTTGCTTCAGCGGTCGGGCGATGCCGTGGCCGACCAGCCAGATCACCAGCAAGCCAATGCCGGCGATGATCAGGCCAACCATGGCCATGCCGAACGTGTCGGACTTGCGTTGCGCATCGAGGTCGGCCTGCAGTTTTTGCAGATCAGCCATCACCGCGTTGAGCGGCAGTTGCAACATCAACGTCCAGCGCGCGTCGGTCTGACCGATGCCGAACGGCAAGTACAGCTCGATGCGGCCCTTGTCCTTGTTGACCGAGTAAGTCACTTCGCCGCGTTTGAGATTGGCCATGTTGGCGGTCTGCTCGGCGTCGAGGATATCGCTGACTTTTTCGCCGAATTTGCTCGGGTCTTTGGTGTAGGCGACGATCCGGCCATTGCCGCCGATGAGGGCCATTTGCCCGGCGCCGCTGTACAACTTCTGGTTGGCGCCGAGGAGCATTTCCTGAATGAAGTTCACCGACAGGTCGGCGCCGACGATGCCCTGGAAGGCGCCGTTGAGCATGATCGGTTCGATGAAGGAGGCGAGCATGACGATCTTGTCGCCGACCTTGTATGGCGCCGGATCGATCACACAGGCTTTTTTGCTCTCTTTCGAGCACAAGTAGTACTCGCTGGCGCGCACGCCGGTGGACAGCGTCTTCTGGTCGTCGACGTCGACCAGTTTGTCGAGGCCGAGGCTGCCGTCGTCGTTGCGGAACCACCACGGCAGGAAGCGCCCGTTGCCGGCATCGATGCCCACAACGCTGGTGCCGACGTAGGCCGCGTCATTGTGGTCCAGTGCGTTCTTTTCCCAGCCGATGTAAGTGCCGAGAATTTTCGGGTTCTTTTCGACGTTCTCTTTGATCAGGCTGATCAGTTGTTCGCGGCTGACGGTCAGGCGCGGCTGGCCATCGGCGCCCGGCGTACCGAGCAGGGCGTTGACCCGCACCAGTCCGCCGGCGATCAGCAGCGGCGCTTCGAGTTCGCGCTGGATCTGGCTGACCTGGGTTTGCGCCAGCGAAGTCAGGCGCTGTTCGATGACTTGCTCGAACTGCGCCTGGGTGCGCTGTTGCACCATGTCTTGCGTGCGCGCACCGGAGAACAGCGCATACAGCACCAGCGCGGCGACCACGCTGAGCACGATGGCGCCGGCCAGGGCGGCGACGGAAAACTGGATCGACTTGAACTTCATGGGAGCTCCGCACGCAAAAGGACGTCTGCGCTGATGTATCGGCAATCGGCATGGGGCCATGAGTGCGAGCCGGTGCAATTGAAAGCCGATGTCGCAAATGGATCTGTGCGCGACGCAGTTGCACGGGGCTTGGCAGTCGCTGTGAATTTTTTACGACAGCTCTGGTGGGAAACGTCTGAAAGTCGTTGCATCACGTCCGTTGTATCTGGCGTCGATACAATTACCCGCCTAGGATACGCGCAGGTTTTCAGGGAGCTTTTGAATGAACAAGACATTGGTTGTAAGTGCACTGAGCGCAGCGTTGTTGCTGGCCGGTTGTCAGTCGGTCAACACCACCAGCGGCGGTGCCGTGGGTGTGGAGCGCAAGCAGTACATGTTCAGCATGCTGTCCTCGCAAGAGGTCGACCAGATGTATGCCCAGTCGTATCAGAAGACCGTTGGCGAGGCCTCCAGCAAAGGTGTGCTGGACAAGACCAGTCCCGAGGCCAAGCGGGTTCAGGCGATTGCCAACCGCCTGATCGCTCAGGCACCGAACTTCCGTCCGGATGCGGCGCAATGGCAGTGGGAAGTCAATCTGATCAAGAGCGACGAACTCAACGCCAACTGCGGGCCGGGCGGCAAGATCATTTTCTACACCGGGCTGATCGACAGCCTGAAGTTGACTGACGATGAAATCGCCGCAGTGATGGGCCATGAGATTGCCCACGCCCTGCGCGAGCACGGTCGTGAAGCAATGTCGAAGGCTTACGGGATTGAAATGGCCAAGCAGGGCGCGGGTGCGTTGCTCGGTCTGGGTCAGGACAGTCTGGCGCTGGCCGACACCGTGGCCAATTACGGCATGACCCTGCCGAACAGCCGCGCCAACGAAAACGAAGCCGACCTGATCGGCCTGGAACTGGCCGCACGCGCCGGCTACAACCCGAATGCCGCGATCACGTTGTGGAACAAGATGAGCAAGGCTTCGGAGGGCTCGCCGCCGGAATTCATGAGTACCCACCCGGCCTCGGCCAGCCGGATCGCCTCGCTGCAGGCGGCGATTCCGAAGGTTATGCCGCTGTACGAACAGGCCCCGAAATCCTGATGGTTTTGCAGCGAGGCTGATGGCCCCTTCGCGAGCAGGCTCGCTCCCACTTTGAAATGCATTCCATTGTGGGAGCGAGCCTGTCTCCGGGCGGCGTTCCGACGAAGAACGCTGACGCGGTCTATCGACTTACGCCGTCACACCCAGCCACTGCTCTGCATCGCCTTGTACACCGCGACGATGGCCAGAATCATGAACGCCGATGCCGCGAGGCGACGGATCAAGGTCAGCGGCAATTTGTCCGCAGCAAAATTACCCGCCAGAACCACCGGCACGTTGGCAATCAACATGCCCGCAGTGGTCCCGATAATTACCAGCCACAGATCCGGGTATTGCGCCGCGAGCATCACCGTCGCGACCTGAGTCTTGTCACCCATTTCAGCCAGGAAGAACGCAATCAGCGTGGTCAGGAACGGCCCGAACTTGCGCGCGGTGCTGGTTTCATCGTCATCCATTTTGTCCGGAACCAGCGTCCACAGCGCCGTGGCCGTAAAGCTTGCGGCGAGAATCCAGTGCAGCGTCGCATTCGAGAAGAAACTGCCGAACCAGGCGCCGACCGCACCGGCTGCTGCGTGGTTGGCCAGGGTCGCGGCGACAATACCGGCAATGATCGGCCAGGGTTTGCGGAAGCGAGCGGCGAGAATCAGCGCGAGCAGTTGCGTCTTGTCGCCGATTTCGGCCAAGGCAACGATTGCGGTGGGAACGAGTAACGAGTCCAGCATCAGGATTTCCTAAGGGGCGGGTCGACACGGCTATGACACGTACAGCCTTCCCGCCCCGGGTAAGGTGTGCGTGTCATAGGTCTTGTCAAACCCTGCGATCCGTCTGCTGCGGACGCTTGGGTCGCATACGCCATGATCTGAGGATCAAGTATGTTGACGTATGCCGGACGAGCTTGGTGCTCGTGGGAGACTACTCCCCTAGGACGGAGCGGATTCTGCCTAGGCAAATCCGTTTGGGCAAGAACAAAATTTCAGCCGCGCTTGGCCCGGTAAATCCGGAAACCATTGCCTTCAGCCTTGATCGCGCACACGCCCAGATGCTCTTCGATCAGCGGTTGATACTTCAGGAAACTGTTCGCCACCAAGCGCAGTTCGCCGCCGTTTTTCAGATGTTTCGCTGCTTTTCGCAGCAAGTTCTCGGTAGCGAAATAGTCGGTGTGCACGCCGACATGAAACGGCGGGTTGCTCAGAATCGCGCTCAAACCCATCGGTGCAGCATCGATGCCGTCACCGGTGAGCACTTCGGCTTCCAGACCATTGGCCGCCAGGGTCAGGCGGCTGCTGGCGGCGGCGAACGCATCCACATCCAGCAACGTGACCTGATTGTGTGGGTAGCGACGTTTCACCGCAGCCCCCAATACACCCGCGCCGCAACCGAAGTCGAGCAAGTGGCCGCTCGGCAGTTTGTCGAGATGCTCCAGCAGCAGGGCGCTGCCGCGATCAAGGCGACCGTGGCTGAACACGCCCGGCAGGCTGATGACTTTCAAGGGGCCTTCTGCCAGTGGCAGTTCATAGGTCTGCGCCAGACTTTCCAGGGATTTCGCTTCAGGAGCGTTGGCCACGGTCACTTGCCAGAGTTGGCAGTGACGCGCGCTGTCGAGCTTGCGCGGCTTGCCGAACGGGTTGAGCTGCTTGGACGCGCCTTCGATACCGCTGCGTTTCTCGCCGACCAGAAACACTTCACGACCGGCCAGACGCGACGCCACGGCATTGAGAATGTAATCGGTCAGGTCCTTGGACTTGGGCAGGAACACCACGGCGCTGTCGAACTCGCGCACGGGAACGTTCACGCCGAAATGGCTGCGACCTTCGAAACGGGCGTCCAGCGCGGCTTGATCGCCAGCATGCCAGCACCAGCCGAACGCGTTGGGCAAGCGCCCGAGCAAATCGTCCGCAGGCAAACCGGCCAACAGCAACGAACCTTGAAACCACTCGGGCTGACGAAGCAGTACTTCACTGCGCGGATCCATAACTGCTCCTCAAAAAAAAGTGCCGCAGTTTATCAACTGACGACCCGCAGCGCCTTACCGCTGAAGAACGCCTGAGCGTTTTCGGTCAATTGGCCAACGATGCGTTGCCGCGCTTCAACACTGCCCCAAGCGTTGTGCGGGGTGACGATCAGGCGCGGAATGTCGGCGGCCAGCAGCGGATTGCCTTGAGTCGGTGGCTCGACACTCAACACATCAGTGGCGGCGCCGCCAAGGTGACCGTTGCGCAAGGCATCGGCCAGCGCCTGCTCGTCGATCAGGCCGCCACGCGCGGTGTTGACCACGAAGGCGCCGGGCTTCATCGACGCCAGTTCGCGAGCACCGATGAAATGGCGAGTGTGTTCGTTGAGCGGGCAATGCAGAGTGAGGGCGTCGATTTGTGGCAACAGTTGATCCAGCGGCAGACGATCCGGGCGAGCAGGGCGCCCGGGAATCTGCCCGAGCAATACGCGCATGCCGAAGGCTTCGGCCAGTCGCGCCACAGCACCGCCGAGTTCGCCATGACCGAGCAGGCCGAGGGTTTTGCCTTCCAGCTCGACAATCGGGTAGTCGAGCAAACAGAACTGTTTCGCCTGCTGCCAGCGACCTTCGCCCACCGCTTGTTGGTAATCGGCCAGGCGGGTGGCGAGGTTGAGCAACAGCATGATCGTGTGCTGCGCCACCGACGGCGTACCGTAACCCTGGCAGTTGCACACGGTGATGCCGTGGGCGCGGGCGGCAGCAAGGTCGACGTTGTTGGTGCCGGTGGCGGTGATCAGGATCAGTTTCAGATCGGGGTTGGCGGCCATCGCGGCGGCGTCGATCAGGATCTTGTTGCTGATCGCCACGGTGGCGCCTTGCAGGCGTTCAGCGACTTGCCCGGGCAAGGTCTGGGCGAACAGCTGCAGATCGCTGAAACACTCGCGCAACGGACTGAGGTCGAGGTCGCCGAGATCCAGCGAAGGGTGATCAAGGAATACCGCGCGGCGCGTGTTCGTCATCAACTGTACCTTTTGTGCTGAGAGCGTTGGGCGTAATCTGCCGAGCCTACCAGATGAAACAAATTGATACGCCTGGCCGAAAGGAGCCCCCATGTACTGGACCGAGTTCTTGACCGTTGCACTGATCCACTTGCTGGCCGTCGCCAGCCCCGGCCCGGACTTTGCCGTGGTGGTGCGCGAGAGCGTGACCCACGGTCGCCGCGCCGGCACCTGGACCGCGCTGGGCGTGGGTTCGGCGATTTTTCTGCATGTCGGTTATTCGCTGCTCGGCATCGGCCTGATCGTGTCGCAGTCGATCGTGCTGTTCAACGCGTTGAAATGGGCAGCTGCCGCTTACTTGCTGTACATCGGCTTCAAGGCACTGCGGGCGCAACCGGCGAAAGTCGTGGCCGATGATCTGCACAAAGAGGCCGGTGTGCGCACCGCTCGCGGCGCATTCACCTCGGGCTTCGTGACCAATGGTCTGAATCCGAAAGCCACGCTGTTCTTCCTGTCGTTGTTTACCGTGGTGATCAACCCGCACACACCGCTGGCGGTGCAGGCGGGTTACGGGGTTTACCTGGCCGTTGCGACCGCCTTCTGGTTCTGCCTGGTGGCGATGCTGTTCAGCCAGCAACGGGTGCGTGCCGGTTTCGCCCGCATGGGCCACTGGTTTGACCGCACCATGGGCGCGGTGCTGATTGCTCTCGGCGTGAAAATCGCGTTCACCGAGATGCATTGAGAAAGCACCGTGAACAACCTGTGGGAGCGAGCTTGCTCGCGAAGGCGTCGAGTCAGTCGATATCTCAGGTGACTGAAAGATTGCTTTCGCGAGCAAGCTCGCTCCCACAGGGGGAGTTCCTACACGAGTTCGCTGAGCTTGCTCAGGGTGTTCAGGTAGTCCCGGGGATTCTCGCCAAGCAAACGGCGAAACATCGCGCTGAACGCCCGCGCGCTGCCGTAACCCAGATCCCGCGCCACACGCTGCACGCTGTCCCCGGCGAGCAGGCGTGGCAGGGCTTCCATCAGGCGCAGTTGCTGGCGCCAGGCGTTGAAACTCATCTGCAATTGTTGCTGAAACAGCCGCGCCAGCGTGCGTGAGCTGGCGCCAACCTGCTGCGCCCAGTCTTCCAGGGTATTGGGGTGATCGGGCGTGTGCAGCAGCGCCAGACAGATGTTTTGCAGGCGCCGGTCAGTGGGCATCGGAATGTGCAGCGGCAGGTTTTCCAGACTGGCGAGTTCTTCGAGCATCAGTTGCTGGATCAACGGATTGTCGGCGTGCGGCGGCCCTTGTACCGCGCGCAGGATCAGCTCGCGCAACAACGGCGTCACCGCCAGTACACAGCATTGCTGCAGGGCGGCCGGCGACAGCTCGGGAGCGATGAACAGCGAGCGCATTTGCACATCGCCACTCATGAAAATCTCGTGCGCCACCTCTGGCGGAATCCACACCGCGCGGCTCGGCGGAATCACCCACGCCCCGCGTTCGGTGACCACGCGCATGATTCCGCTGATGGCATACAACAACTGCGCCTCGCGATGCAGATGCAACGGCTGGTGCGCGCCGTCCAGATAATCCCGGGGATAGGCGCTCACCGGGCCGTGTTCGAAGTGGCTGATCAACATGTCGGATTCGATGACTTGTTTGGCAGGAATGCGCTTTTTCGCCAACTTAGCATAAGCGGCACACAACAACGTAAAGCGTGCAGCCATGAATCAATCGAGAAACGTCATCCGCTACATCAACGCCGCGCATGTGATCGATCACATGTTCATGCTGATTTTTCCCGCCGCCGTGCTCGGCATGACCCAGGCCTTTGGTCTCGACTATGCCGCGCTGATCGGCCTGTCACTGGGTGGATTTATTGCCTTCGGTGCCTGCTCGCTACCCGCCGGTTGGCTCGGCGATCACTGGAGTCGGCGGCAGATGATGCTGGTGTTTTTCTTCGGTATCGGCGCCTCGGCGATCTTCACCGGCCTGAGCAACAGTCCGACGATGTTGGTGATCGGCCTGACCCTGATCGGCATTTTTGCGGCGATTTATCACCCGGTTGGCACAGCGATGCTGGTTGCCTATGCGCAGAACCGTGGCCGCGAAATCGGCATCAACGGCATGTGGGGCAATCTTGGCGTGGCGTTTTCGGCGCTGATCACCGGCCTGCTGGTGGCGCAATTCGGTTGGCGTTCGGCGTTTCTGTTACCCGGCGCGGTGGCGATCATGCTGGGTTTTGGCTTCGCCTTGCAGGTGCGTGAAGAACCCATTCCGAAGCGCCCGCACATGCCGCTCGAAGGTGCCGCCGGCCAGCGCATTTCGATGGTCATGGTGTTCGGCGTGCTGGCGCTGGCCACGGCCACTGGCGGCGTGGTGTTCAACGCCACCACCATGACCTATCCAAAACTGTTTCAGGAGCGCTTGCATGAGTTGTTCGCCTCGCCGCAAACCCTTGGCGTGGTGGTCAGTCTGGCGTATGCCTTCGGCGCGGTCGCGCAGTTGAGTATTGGCCGGGTGCTGCACCGGTTCAGCCTGAAATGGCCGTTTGTAATGTTGACGTTGTGCCAGGCACCGCTGTTATTTGCGCTGGCCTACGCTGATGGATGGGCCGTGATCGCCCTCGGTGCAGCGTTCATGTTCGTCGTGTTTGGTCAGGTCACCGTGAACGATGCGATGGTCGCCAACTTCGTCGCACCGCAGTGGCAATCACGGGTCTTCGCCCTGCGTTACTGTTTATCGTTTGGCGCCAGTGCGACGGCGATTCCGCTGATTTCCTATGTCGAACCGCGCCATGGTTTTGTAGGCCTTTATTTGATTCTTGCGGGTTTTGGCGCTTTGACGTTCCTCGCGGCGGTGGTTTTCCCACGCACGCCTTCTGAAGAGGCTGTGGGACAAACCGCCTGACCGATGATGAAAACCGGCAAATGCTGGCGCAAAGCTAGCATTTGTACGGCTTTGCAAATCATTCCTTTGGCTGATTTGGCTGGCGTATAAGGGTTCTAGAGTACCGATCTCTACGCCAATACCGTGCAGTCAGAAAAGGGATTCTTATGTTGCAGACTCGCGTCATTCCCCCGGCCGATGGGGCCTACCAGTATCCATTGCTGATCAAACGGCTGCTGATGTCCGGCGCCCGTTACGAGAAAACCCGCGAGATCATCTACCGTGACCAGATCCGCTACAGCTACCCGACCCTGATCGAGCGCGTTGCGCGGCTGGCCAACGTGCTGACGGCGGCCGGTGTGAAGGCCGGTGACACCGTGGCGGTGATGGACTGGGACAGCCATCGTTACCTGGAATGCATGTTTGCGATTCCGATGATTGGCGCGGTGATCCACACGATCAACGTACGCCTGTCGCCGGAGCAGATCCTCTACACCATGAACCACGCCGAGGACCGCTTTGTGCTGGTCAACAGCGAGTTCGTCGGGCTGTACCAGGCGATCGCACCACACCTGACCACGGTCGAGAAAACCCTGCTGCTGACCGACCTGCCGGAGAAGACCGCCGAGCTGCCGAATCTGGTTGGTGAGTACGAGCAACTGCTGGCCGCCGCAAGCGCGCAGTACGACTTCCAGGACTTCGACGAAAACTCGGTCGCCACCACGTTCTACACCACTGGCACCACCGGCAACCCGAAAGGCGTGTATTTCACCCATCGGCAACTGGTGCTGCACACCATGGGCGTGTCGACGATCATGGGCTCCATCGACAGCGTGCGCCTGCTCGGCACCAACGATGTGTACATGCCGATCACGCCGATGTTCCACGTTCACGCCTGGGGTTTGCCTTATGTGGCGACCATGCTCGGGCTCAAGCAGGTTTATCCGGGGCGTTACGATCCGGAGTTTCTCGTGGAGTTGTGGCGCAAAGAGAAGGTCACCTTCTCCCACTGCGTGCCGACCATCCTGCAGATGCTGCTTAATGCAAAAGGGGCGCAGGGCACTGATTTCGGCGGCTGGAAAATCGTCATCGGCGGCAGCGCACTCAACCGCACTCTGTACGAAACCGCCAAGGCTCGGGGCATACAGCTCACCGCTGCGTACGGCATGTCGGAAACCGGGCCATTGGTTTCCTGCGCGCACCTCAACGACGAACTGATGGCTGGCACTGAGGACGAACGCACCACCTACCGGATCAAGGCCGGTGTGCCGGGGCCGCTGGTGGACGCGGCGATCGTCGACGGTGACGGCAATTTCCTCCCGGCCGACGGTGAGACCCAGGGCGAGCTGGTGCTGCGCGCGCCGTGGCTTACCGAGGGCTATTTCAACGAACCGCAGAAGGGCGCCGAGCTCTGGGCCGGCGGCTGGCTACACACTGGCGACGTCGCCACGCTCGACAGCATGGGCGTGATCGACATCCGTGACCGCATCAAGGATGTGATCAAGACCGGTGGCGAGTGGATCTCTTCGCTGGACCTCGAAGACCTGATCAGCCGTCACGTCGCGGTACGCGAAGTAGCAGTGGTGGGCATCGCCGATCCGCAGTGGGGCGAGCGTCCGTTTGCCTTGCTGGTGATCCGCGAAGGGCACGTGATCGGGGCGCGCGAGCTCAAGGAACACCTCAAGCCGTTCGTGGAATTGGGCCACCTGAGCAAGTGGGCGATTCCGAGTCAGATCGCCCTTGTTACCGAAATTCCCAAGACCAGCGTCGGCAAGCTCGACAAGAAGCGCATCCGCCTTGACATCACCGAATGGCAGGCCAACAACAGCACCTTCCTCTCGACACTTTAAGTGTCTGCTGGCGCGCCGAAAACGGCGCGCCAGACCCACCAAGCAAGCGCTTGGCTTGTGAAATCGAAAAATTAGGCCATCCTTGCCGTGCCGACATCTGTCGGACTGGCGAAAGGACTGTTCCAGAGTGGCCGGCAGCTGCAAATCACACTTTAGAGGGATCAAGCAGTACCACCTGCTGGCTATAGTCCGCTCAAGGATTTTTAAGAACGGGGCAAACGCACAAAACGGGGCGATGCATTTTTGGAGTGACTTCGGGCTGTCTCTGACACCCGGTCCTTCAGGCGTTTTTAAAAGTACTCACTGCCATAACAATAATGCACATGGAGTAGCGTCGATGACCTCAGTAAACCAGTTCTGGCGCCGGGCGAAACTGCCTCTGGCGGTCAGTCTTGCCTCTTCGCTCGCCGGGCCCGCATTCGGCGTCAGTTTCAACGTCGGTGAAATCGAGGGCCAGTTCGACTCGTCCCTGTCGATCGGTGCCAGTTGGTCTACTCAGAACCCGAACAAGAACCTCATCGGCGTCAACAACGGCGGCCACGGCCTGTCGCAGACCTCCGATGACGGTCACGCCAACTTCAAGAGCGGTGAAACCTTTTCGAAGATCTTCAAGGGCATTCATGACCTTGAACTGAAATACGGCGACACCGGCGTGTTCGTCCGTGGCAAGTACTGGTACGACTTCGAACTCAAAGATGAAAGCCGCGAGTTCAAGGACATCAGCGATTCGGGTCGCAAAGAGGGCGCCAAATCGGCCGGCGGGCAGATCCTCGACGCCTTCGTCTACCACAACTACGCGATTGCCGATCAGCCGGGTTCCGTGCGTCTGGGCAAGCAGGTGGTGAGCTGGGGTGAAAGTACCTTCATTGGCGGCGGCATCAACTCGATCAACCCGATCGACGTTTCCGCGTTCCGTCGTCCGGGCGCCGAGATCAAGGAAGGCCTGATCCCGGTCAACATGTTCTACGTGTCCCAGAGCCTGACCGAAAACCTCTCGGCCGAAGCGTTCTACCAACTGGAGTGGGACCAGACTGTCGTCGATAACTGCGGCACGTTCTTCTCACAGCCGGACATCGTGGCCGACGGTTGCAACGACAACCTGCGCGTGCTGAACAAGCGTTCGCAAATCCCGGCCATCGCTTTGGGGCCATTGGCCGCCAACGGTGTCAACGTCAACGAAGAAGGCGTTCTGGTGCGCCGTGGTCCGGACCGCGATGCCCGTGACAGCGGTCAGTGGGGCGCGTCCTTCAAGTACATGTACGAGCCGCTCGACACTGAGTTCGGCGCCTACTTCATGAACTACCACAGCCGTGCGCCGATCTTCAGCGCCACCGGTGCACCGCAATCGGTCTACAACACCGCGCGCGCGCTGCCGGGGCCGTTTGCCGCACTCGCACCCCTGTTGGTCGCGGGCAACTCCAATTACTTCATTGAATACCCTGAAGACATTCGCCTCTACGGTCTGAGCTTCTCCACCACCCTGCCTACCGGTACGGCGTGGAGCGGTGAGATCAGCTACCGTCCGAACGCACCGGTGCAACTGAACTCCACCGATATCCTGTTCGCCGGCGTGCGTCCGATCGGCGGCGCCCTGACCAACGCTTCGATCCTCAATGGCGTGCCGGGTCAGGACCTGCATGGTTACGAGCGCAAGGAAATCACCCAGATCCAGACAACGTTCACGCACTTCTTCGATCAGGTCATGGGCGCCAGCCGTCTGACCCTCGTCGGCGAAGTCGGCGCGACCTACGTCGGCGGGCTGGAAAGCCGTTCCGACAAGCGTTATGGCCGCGATCCGGTGTATGGCCCGGGTGAGTTGCCGGCCACTGGCGGTGTCAATACCTGCGCCAACATCCTCAACGCCAGCACCATCAATGGTGCCGGGCCGGGTTCGCCGCAGAACAACCGCAGCCGCAATTGCGACAACGACGGCTTCACCACATCGATGTCGTGGGGTTACCGCGGTCGCGCCATCTGGGAATACAACGATGTCTTCGCCGGGGTGAACCTCAAGCCGAACGTGGCCTGGTCGCATGATGTCAGCGGTTACTCGCCAGGCCCTGGCGGCAACTTCGAGGAAGGTCGCAAAGCGGTCAGCCTGGGCGTTGATGCCGAATACCAGAACACCTACACCGCGAGCCTGGCCTACACCAACTTCTTCGACGGCAAGTACACCACTGTGGATGACCGCGATTTCGTTGCGCTCAGCTTCGGCGTGAACTTCTAAGCACTGCATTTCAGGACGAACACACATATGAAAATAACAAAGAGTCTGTTCCACGCCGGTGTTCTGGGCCTGTCGCTGCTGGTGACCGGTGTCATGGCGGCGGTTCCCGCTGCCGAAGCGGATAAACTGGGTAAAAGCCTGACCCCGATGGGCGCCGAAATGGCCGGCAACGCCGACAATTCGATCCCGGCGTGGAAGCCGCTGGCGAAGAATGCCGGCAGCGTCGATGCGCGTGGCTTCCTGTCCAACCCTTACGCCAGTGAACAACCGCTGTTCACCATCACCGCCAAGGATGTCGACAAGTACAAGGACAAACTGGCGCCGGGCCAATACGCGATGTTCAAGCGTTACCCGGACACTTTCAAGATGCCGGTTTACCCGTCCCACCGTGGCGCAACCGTGCCGGATGACGTGTTCGCCGCCATCAAGAAAAACGCCACCACCACCAATCTGGTGTCCGGCGGCAACGGTCTGGAAAACTTCGATACGGCAGTGCCGTTCCCGATTCCGAAAAGCGGTGTGGAAGTCATCTGGAACCACATCACCCGCTATCGCGGCGGCAGCGTGACCCGTCTGGTGACCCAGGCGACGCCGCAACCGAACGGCTCGTACAGCCTGGTGTACTTCCAGGATCAGTTCGTGTTCCGCGACAAGATGAAGGACTACGACCCGAAAAACCCGGGCAACATCCTGTTCTACTTCAAGCAGAAAGTGACCGCGCCGGCGCGTCTGGCCGGTGGTGTGCTGCTGGTGCACGAAACCCTCGACCAGGTTAAAGAGCCACGTTCGGCGTGGGTCTACAACGCCGGTCAGCGCCGTGTGCGCCGTGCGCCACAAGTGTCCTACGACGGCCCGGGTACTGCTGCAGATGGCCTGCGTACCTCCGACAACCTCGACATGTTCAACGGTGCGCCGGATCGCTACGACTGGAAGCTCGAAGGCAAGAAAGAGATGTACATCGCCTCCGACAGCTACAAGCTCGACGATCCGAAGCTGAAGTACGCCGACATCATCAAGGCCGGCCACATCAACCAGGATCTGGCGCGTTACGAGCTGCGCCGCGTCTGGCATGTGGTTGCGACACTGAAGGAAGGTCAGCGTCACATCTACGCCAAGCGTGACTTCTACATCGACGAGGACACCTGGCAGGCAGCGGTGATCGACCACTACGACGGTCGTGGCCAACTGTGGCGTGTGGCCGAGGCGCATGCCGAGAACTACTACGACAAGCAAGTGCCGTGGTATGCCCTGGAAACCCTCTACGACCTGCAGTCCGGCCGCTATCTGGCACTGGGCATGAAGAACGAAGAGAAGCAGGCGTATGACTTCGGTTTCACCGCCACCACCAGCGACTTCACCCCGGCCGCCCTGCGTCAGGATGGCGTTCGCTAACCCGCTGTAACCCGAGGCCGCATCCTCGTGAAAACGCCCCGACTGGTTCGGGGCGTTTTTTTTGGCTTTTGTAGGAGCTGCCGAAGGCTGCGATCTTTTGACTTTTCAGCGGCAAATGCGAGATCAAAAGATCGCAGCCTCCGGCAGCTCCTACAGGATAGGGTTCACAGGTGGATGTAGCCTTTTTGTAGCCATTTGTAGCAGCAACCTTCATAACCGGTTCGTTTAAGGCTAGTCTGCGGACATCTGCAACGCCGCCAACAGCAATTCGAACAAGAGCCGGCCATGACTGATCTGTCCCCACTTCCGGGTCCCGCAAGCGTTGCCGTCGCGGCACTGGACGGGCGTTTTTTTCGCCCGCCGTTGCCCGACGGCTACGTCTTGCGACCACGCCTTTGCGAGCGCCTGCAGGCCGGGCTCGGTGGGCGGCTGTTGCTGGTCAGCGCCCCCGCCGGGTTCGGCAAGAGCTCGCTGGCGGTGGAGTTCTGTCAGAGTCTGCCGGCGCACTGGCAAAGCCTCTGGCTCGGCCTGAGTCCTCGTGACAGCGACCCGGGGCGGTTTCTCGAACGTTTGCTTGAAGGCTTGCAGGACTACTTTCCGCAACTGGGCAGTCGCGCACTCGGCCTGCTGAAAATGCGCCAACGCCATCAGCCGTTTGCCTTCGAGGAGTGGCTCGACGGCTTGCTTGATGAGCTGGCGCTGCACCTCGATCCGGCTGCGCCGTTGCTGCTGGTACTCGACGATTACCATCTCGCGCAAGGCCCGGTGCTTGACCGTTGCCTGCAGTTTTTCCTCAATCATCTGCCTGACGGCTTATTGGTGATGGTCACCAGTCGCCAGCGTCCGGACTGGCATCTGGCCCGCTTGCGTCTGTCGCGGCAGTTGCTGGAGTTGCATGAGCAGGATCTGCGCCTGACCCACGACGAAGCCCTGACCTTGCTCGATCGCCACAGCAGCTCCCTGCGCGGCGAAGCGCTGGAAAACCTGATTCAGCGCAGCGAAGGCTGGGTCGCCGGTTTGCGTTTCTGGCTGCTGGCGGTGTCCGAGGCGGGCAGCGATGCGGCATTGCCGCAAGCGCTGAATGGCGGGGAAGGGCTGATCCGCGACTATCTGCTGGAAGAGGTCATCGATTGCTTGCCAGCCGAAGTGCAAGCCTTCCTCTACGAAACCGCCCCGCAGGAACGCTTTTGCAGCGAGCTGTGCGATGCCGTGCGTGAAGCTCATGACAGCGCCGAAATTCTGCGTTTCCTGTTGGCGCATCAGGTCTTTCTGGTGCCGCTCGACGAGCACGGGCACTGGTATCGTTATCACCATTTATTCTCTGATCTATTGCGCAGCCGGCCGATTGCTCAGGCGATGGTGCCGACTGCAACGCTGCATCTGCGTGCCTGTCGCTGGTTCAACGCACAGGGGCTGCTGGATGAAGCGGTTGAACAGGCGTTGCGCGCCGGTCACCTGGATGTCGCCGCAAACCTGGTGCAGAACCTCTCTGAGGAGCAACTGCTGGCCGAGCAAAACGTCGGCATGCTGCTGCGCTGGAAGATGGACTTGCCCGACAGCCTGTTGATCAGCACGCCACGCTTGATCGTGTTGTACAGCTGGGCGCTGGGGCTGGCCTGTCAGCTGGATGCCGCCGAGGAGTTGTCCAGCCACCTGAGCCGCTTTCTGCCGGCGCCTTCCGCTACCGCGCAAAAGTCGATGCTCGCGCAATGGCTGGCGCTGAGCGGAATCATTGCCCGGGGGCGCGGCCATCGCGAGCTGACGTTGCGCTATTGCACCGAGGCGCTGGAAAGTCTGCCGGCCAAGCGTTACGGCCAGCGGCTGATGTGTCTGTCGACCCTGTCCAACCTGGCCATTGCCGACGGCGATCTGTGGCGCGCCCGCGGCCTTAACCGAGAGTCGCTGGAGTTGGCGCAGCGCGTTGGCAACCCGTTGTTCGAAGCGTTGGCGCACTATGATCGTGCGCGGGTGTTGCAGGCTCGCGGTGAAATTCTGCGGGCGCTCGATGAAGTCCATCAGGGGCTGGAGCGGTTGCGTGGCCTGTCGCCACAACGTTTGTATGCGGTGCGTGCGCGGCTGACCCTGTACGAGGGTTTTCTGTTGGCGATGCGCTTGCAACCTCAGGCCGCACGTGTGCGCTTGTTGGCCGGCATCGGCGAAGCACGCGCCTGTCGCGATATCAGCGTGTTGATCGGCCACTGCGTCATCGCCCGTCTGGACGGCAGCAGCGGCGATTTCGCCAAGGCCTTTGCCGAGCTCGCCGAAGCCGAACGCCTGATGCACATCTGGGACGTGCCGCCGATCTACTATCTGGCGATGATCACGCTGGTCAAATGTGAACTGTGGCTTGCGCAGGGGCGCACCGATCTGGCCGAGGCGTGGCTGGCGCGGCTTGGCCAGACTTACACGGGCGAGCGCGCTGCCGCGCCGCCGGAGTTTCATCCGCAGCTGCCTTTGCATGTCGAACTGCAACAGGCGTTGCTCGACATGATTCAAGGGCAACCGATGCTCGCCGAAGGGCGGCTGAATGTATTGCATGAAAACGGTCAGCAAACCGGGCGGCAGTTGCTCAGTGTGATGGCGTTGACGCAAAAAGTGGCGTTGCTGTTGGTGGGGGGGCGAGAGACTGAAGCCCGCAAAGCATTGAATCAGGCGCTGGAAGCTGCAGCGGGGGGCGTGCTGCAACCGTTCGATGGCTTGGTGAAGGGGCACACGGACTGGTTGCGCGGGCAGTTGCAGATGTCACCGACATTATCAGGACAGCAATTGCTGGAGCATTTTCCGCCTGCGGCAGGACGTCCGGTCGTCGAATCTGGTGCTGCCGAACAGCTCAGCAGCAGGGAGCTTGCCGTGCTACGCCTGATCGCTCAAGGCTGTTCGAACCAGCAGATCAGCGAGCAACTGTTCATCTCGCTTCATACGGTGAAAACTCATGCCAGCCATATCAACAGCAAGTTGGGGGTGGAGCGTCGAACTCAGGCGGTCGCGCGGGCCAAGGAGCTAGGTGTTCTTGATTAGCCGCTGTACCAGTCAATAAAAACGCCCCGAACCAGTCGGGGCGTTTTTTGTGGCTGCGGTCTCTTCTACAGACCGGGCGGTACAAGCGCGACGAAGATCACGCCACCAGATCAGTTGCGTTGAAGTTGTTGACACCGACCAGCTGGATTTCAAAATCCGCACCGACGTTGCCGCTGACGTTACCCGACAACACTTGGTCGACGAAGCGCAATTGGCCTGCGCCGGTGAAGTCGTTGGCGCCAATGAAGGAAAAACCATTGAAGCCCGCGGTCAGCAGGTTGGCATCGAAGTGGGTCAGATCGATCTTGTCACCTTGGGCACTGCTAAAGTCAGTGATGACATCGCGCAGGCTGCCAAGGCCGCTCTCGTTCCAGGCGTTGAACATGAACACGTCCGCACCAATGCCACCGGTCAGCGAATCTGTCCCGAGTCCGCCGATCAGAAGGTCATTGCCCGCGCCGGCATTCAGCAAGTTGTTACCGTCGTTGCCGGTCAGGCTGTTGTTCAATGCGTTACCCGAGCCATTGAGGTTGGTGCTGCCGGTGAGTACGAGGTTTTCCAGGTTGTCGCCCAGGGTCCAGTCGATGGAGGCGCGTACGGTGTCGATTTCGCCCGTCAGAGTGCTGGTTTCAATCGTGCTGTCGTAGACGTTGTCGACGATGTAGGTGTCGTTGCCCAGACCGCCAATCATGGTGTCGCCACCCATGCGGCCGTCCAGCACGTTATCGCTGGCGTTACCGATGAGGGTGTTGTTGGTCCAGTTACCGGTGCCGTTGATGGCGTTGCCGATCAGGATCAGTTGCTCGACGTTGGCCCCGAGGGTGTAGTCGATGGAGGAGTACACCTGGTCGATTGCGGTCAGCGAAGTATCGGTTTCGATGACGACATCGCCGATGTTGTCGACGTAGTAGGTGTCGATGCCGTCGCCACCGATCATGGTGTCAGCGCCGAGGCCGCCGTTGAGCACGTTGTTGAGTGCGTTACCGGTCAGCGTGTTGTTCAGTGCGTTGCCGTTGCCATTGATGGCCGAGCCGGTCAGCACCAGGTTTTCCAGATTGGCCCCCAGGGTCCAGTTGACGGAAGAGCGTACGGTATCGATCTCACTGATCAGGGTGCTGTTTTCCCTTACGATGTCGGAGACGTTGTCGACGATGTAGGTGTCGTTGCCCAGACCGCCGACCAGCACGTCGGCACCCACGCCACCGTCAAGGACGTTATCGCCATCATTGCCGATGATGCCGTTGTTCACCGAGTTGCCCGTGCCGTTGAGGTTGGCATTGCCGGTCAGTATGAGGTTTTCCAGGTTGGCGCCCAGGGTCCAGTCGATGGAGGCGCGAACAGTGTCGATTTCGCCCGCCAGAGTGCTGGTTTCAATCGTGCTGTCGTAGACGTTGTCGACGATGTAGGTGTCGTTGCCCAGACCGCCAATCATGGTGTCGCCACCCATGCGGCCGTCCAGCACGTTATCGCTGGCGTTACCTATGAGGGTGTTGTTGGTCCAGTTGCCGGTGCCGTTGATGGCGTTGCCGATCAGGATCAGTTGCTCGACGTTGGCCCCCAAGGTGTAGTCGATGGAGGAGTACACCTGATCGATTGCGGTCAGCGAAGTATCGGTTTCGATGACGACATCGCCGATGTTGTCGACGTAGTAGGTGTCAATGCCGTCGCCACCGATCATGGTGTCAGCGCCGAGGCCGCCGTTGAGCACGTTGTTCAGTGCGTTACCGGTCAGCGTGTTGTTCAGTGCATTGCCGTTGCCATTGATGGCCGAGCCGGTCAGCACCAGGTTTTCCAGATTGGCACCCAGGGTCCAGTTGACCGAAGAGCGCACGGTATCGATTTCATTGACCAGAGTGCTGGTTTCAATCGTGCTGTCGTAGACGTTGTCGACGATGTAGGTGTCGTTGCCCAGACCGCCAATCATGGTGTCGCCACCCATGCGGCCGTCCAGCACGTTATCGCTGGCGTTACCGATGAGGGTGTTGTTGGTCCAGTTGCCGGTGCCGTTGATGGCGTTGCCGATCAGGATCAGTTGCTCGACGTTGGCCCCCAAGGTGTAGTCGATGGAGGAGTACACCTGATCGATTGCGGTCAGCGAAGTATCGGTTTCGATGACGACATCGCCGATGTTGTCGACGTAGTAGGTGTCGACGCCGTCGCCGCCGATCATGGTGTCAGCGCCAAGGCCGCCGTTGAGCACGTTGTTCAGTGCGTTACCGGTCAGCGTGTTGTTCAGTTCGTTGCCGTTACCGTTGATGGCGGTGCCGGTGAGTACGAGGTTTTCCAGGTTGGCGCCCAGGGTCCAGTCCACCGAAGAGCGCACGGTGTCGATTTCGTTGATCAGGGTGCTGTTTTCCCTCACGCTGTCGGAGACGTTGTCGACGATGTAGGTGTCGTTGCCCAGACCGCCGACCAGCACGTCGGCACCCGCGCCACCGTCGAGGACGTTATCGCCATCGTTGCCTGCGATGTCGTTGTTCGCCGAGTTGCCCGTGCCGTTGAGGTTGGCATTGCCGGTGAGTACGAGGTTTTCCAGATTGGCGCCCAGGGTCCAGTTGACCGAAGAGCGCACGGTATCGATTTCATTGATCAGAGTGCTGGTTTCAATCGTGCTGTCGTAGACGTTGTCGACGATGTAGGTGTCGTTGCCCAGACCGCCAATCATGGTGTCGCCACCCATGCGGCCGTCCAGCACGTTATCGCTGGCGTTACCTATGAGGGTGTTGTTGGTCCAGTTACCGGTGCCGTTGATGGCGTTGCCGATCAGGATCAGTTGCTCGACGTTGGCCCCGAGGGTGTAGTCGATGGAGGAGTACACCTGGTCGATTGCGGTCAGCGAAGTATCGGTTTCGATGACGACATCGCCGATGTTGTCGACGTAGTAGGTGTCGACGCCGTCGCCGCCGATCATCGTGTCAGCGCCGAGGCCGCCGTTGAGCACGTTGTTCAGTGCGTTACCGGTCAGCGTGTTGTTCAGTGCGTTGCCGTTGCCATTGTTGGCCGAGCCGGTCAGCACCAGGTTTTCCAGATTGGCACCCAGGGTCCAGTCCACCGAAGAGCGTACGGTATCGATCTCACTGATCAGGGTGCTGTTTTCCCTTACGATGTCGGAGACGTTGTCGACGATGTAGGTGTCGTTGCCCAGACCGCCGACCAGCACGTCGGCACCCACGCCACCGTCAAGGACGTTATCGCCATCATTGCCGATGATGCCGTTGTTCACCGAGTTGCCCGTGCCGTTGAGGTTGGCATTGCCGGTCAGTATGAGGTTTTCCAGGTTGGCGCCCAGGGTCCAGTCGATGGAGGCGCGTACGGTGTCGATTTCGCCCGCCAGAGTGCTGGTTTCAATCGTGTTGTCGTAGACGTTGTCAACGATGTAGGTGTCGTTGCCCAGACCGCCAATCATGGTGTCGCCACCCATGAGGCCGTCCAGCACGTTATCGCTGGCGTTGCCGATGAGGGTGTTGTTGGTCCAGTTACCGGTGCCGTTGATGGCGTTGCCGATCAGGATCAGTTGCTCGACGTTGGCCCCGAGGGTGTAGTCGATGGAGGAGTACACCTGGTCGATTGCGGTCAGCGACGTATCGGTTTCGATGACGATATCGCCGATGTTGTCGACGTAGTAGGTGTCGATGCCGTCGCCGCCGATCATGGTGTCAGCGCCGAGGCTGCCATTAAGCACGTTGTTCAGTGCGTTACCGGTCAGGATGTCATCGAAAACAGAGCCGACCGCATTCTCGATCTTCGCACCATAGGCAATCGCCAGGCCGTCATTGATCGCCTTCTGAGTGTTGTAATCGACGAACGCTTGTCCGATCTGGCTGTAGGCGCCTTCGTTCAAGTTAATGCTGACGGGTGCAAGCTGATTGCTGCCATCGATCGTGTCGTTGCCTCCGGCATCCCAGATGGTTTCGAAAATCGTCTGGTTCGCCGCCCATTTGTAGACGTTGTCACCGGTCTGCCACGCCATATTGGCGCCGTACAGACTCTGGATCGCCAAGATGTCCAGAACCATCGGTGTGGTCGGTTGATAGGAATAGTTACTGTTGTAACTCATCACTGTGAAGTGCACATCGTCGAGCGAAGGGTCTAGCAGAGTCTTGTTGGTAGCACTGGTGTCGAACGGATGCTTGAGGCCCAGCGCGTGACCGATTTCATGCACGAACGTCATGAAGTCGTAACTGCCTTTGACGGGATTCGGGTCATCGGTTGCCTCGCCGACCCAGACATCGCCACCAGCAGGCAGGTTCTCAGGAAAGTAAGCCCAGGCCGCCGTCTTGTCATCCATCAACCGATAGCCGCCAAAGCGCAGGTCGCCAACGTTGGTCAGGGTGTCGCTGGTCAACGTGAAATTGAGGTTGGCAACCGCGCTCCAGGTGCCCAAAGCACCGGTTATTGCGGTTTTCTGTGCCGTCGTCAGCTCATACAGAGCGTTGTATTCATTTTTTGGGCTGTAGTCGGTGACGAAGTAAGAAGTTACCGGCGCCATGAAGCTGTAGCTCAAATTAGTCGCCCCGGATGGACTCCAGCCGGATCCCAGCCAGAATTTTCCGGAAATAAGGCTGTCGACGATAGCGTTGCCAGTCAATGAGGCAGGGAAGGCGAAGGAGTAAGTCTTGGGCGTTGGCATGCGGAATTTCCTGAGTACTATGCGGCCCTTCCTGAATGCGACCGCTACAAAAAATGCAATTTTGCACCAGAATTTGTGCGCTTGATATCATTAAGCCAGTATTTGCTGATTAATGGCGCCAAATATCTGGCCTGGCGTTCTTTATCGGCCCTTGCAGTAGAATCCTGAGCAAACGCTAATTACCGTCTGTCGAGGATGTTTATGTCTGTTGCCACTCCCGCGCTGATTCGCGAAACCTTCCCCGTCGGTCCCCTTCAGTGCAATTGCACGATCATCGGCGATCCCGTTACCAGGAAAGCCATCGTCGTCGACCCGGGCGGCAACCCCGACCTGATCATGGCGCGTCTCGATGCGCATGGCCTGAAAGTCGTCAGCATCATTCACACCCACGCGCATCTCGATCACTTTCTCGCCTCCGGGCAGATGAAAGAAAAAACCGGGGCAACCCTGCATCTGCACAAGGAAGATCAATTCCTCTGGGACAACCTCGAAATGCAATGTCAGATGTTCGGCGTGCCGTATACACCAGTACCGCCACCGGATCGCTGGCTGAGCGACGATGAGGAACTCGCCTGCGGCTGCGGCGTCGCTCTGCACACGCCGGGGCATACACCCGGTTCCATGAGCTTTTGGTTTTCCGAGGCTAAGCTGTTGATTGCTGGCGACACGTTGTTTCGTCGCGGCGTAGGGCGCACGGATTTGTGGGGCGGCGATCAGGCGACCATCGTGCGTTCGATCAAGCAGCGGCTATATACGCTGGACGAGGATGCGACCGTGGTTACCGGTCATGGCCCGGATACGCGTATGGGTGATGAAATGCGCGAAAACCCGTTCGTCAGGGCCTAAATATTTTGTCACGAGTGTCCGGCGGAATTTTTGTGCATTGTCATGATCAAACGCCCGCGCAGGTCTATTAGCCAAGTGGGCCGTTGCACCACAGAATGCAAAAACCAGGAGCTCTCCATGTTCACCAAGCGTCGTTTGATTATTGTCGCTACTGCCGTGGCCTTGCTGTCCGGCTGTGCCTCGCCTAACCCGTACGACAATCAGGGGCAGGCTGACGGTGGCTCGCAAGGCATGAGCAAAACCGCCAAGTATGGTGGCCTCGGTGCTCTGGCCGGTGCGCTCGCCGGTGCCGCCATCGACCACAACAACCGCGGCAAAGGTGCCTTGATCGGTGCAGCAGTGGTCGGTGCCTCCGCTGCCGGTTACGGCTACTACGCCGACAAGCAGGAAGCCAAGCTGCGCGCGAGTATGGCCAATACTGGCGTTGAGGTGCAGCGTCAGGGTGATCAGATCAAGTTGATCATGCCGGGCAATATCACGTTCGCCACTGATTCGGCGAACATCGCCTCCAGCTTCTACCAACCGCTGAATAATCTCGCGGGTTCGTTGAAAGAGTTCAGCCAGAACCAGATCGAAATCGTCGGCTACACCGACAGCACCGGCAGCCGCCAGCACAACATGGACCTGTCCCAGCGTCGTGCGCAGAGCGTGGCGACCTACCTGACCTCGCAAGGTGTCAGCGGTGCCAACCTGTCGGCCCGTGGCGCCGGTCCGGATAACCCGATTGCCAGCAACGGTGACGTCAATGGCCGGGCGCAGAACCGCCGGGTCGAGGTCAACCTGAAGGCGATTCCGGGCCAGCAGTATGGTGGTCAGCAGCAACAGCAGCCGGGTACGGTTCAGCAGTATCCGTAACTGAATGCCTGAATGAAGAAATGCCCGGTCCTGTGATCGGGCATTTTTTTGTGTGGTCGGTTATGGCCTCATCGCGAGCAAATCGGCACCACAAAACTATCGGGCACAAAAAAGCCCCCGGACACATCACTGTCCGGGGGCTTTTTTTTGCAGCGAAGGCTGATTACTTCTTCAAACCATAGTGCTCATCGAGCATGCCCGGCGAGTTCGGGGTCTTCGGTGCGTAGTCGCGTGGTGGTTCCTGATCGCGCGGTGGCGTCAGGCGTTCACGTGGCGCGACTGCCGCGTCAGCGTGCAGGGCGGCTATCAGGCGCTGGCGGGTCTGCTCGTCCAGGGCCAGACGATTGGCGCCCTCGGCGAGATGATCCTGCACTTCCTGATAGCTCTGGGTCAGTTTCTTGACCAGCATCGCGGTGCTGTTGAAGTGGGTGACCACCTCGTTTTGATAACTGTCGAAACGCTCCTGGATATCATCCAGTTGACGCTGCGTACGGCTCGGCGCGGCGTTCGGCGCAACGCGCGCGATCAGGAATCCAATGGCGACACCCACAACCAGGGCAAGAGTCGGTAACAACCAAACTAAGAGCGAGTGTTCCACGAGTCCTTCCTCTATAAACGGCTTTGCTTTACGTTAACGGCTCGAACCTGCGCTGTATACCGCGATTCACTCGCAATAGATTGGCACAGACAATTTGCTAGACGAGTCGACCCGATTCGAGGTCACGGAGTTCCTTCCTTGCTGATGCGTGAAACCCCTGTAGTGATTGACGGCCCGGTGGGTCAACTTGAGTCTCTGTACCTGGATAACGAGCAGCCAATCGGCATCGCGCTGATCTGCCATCCGAACCCGGTGCAGGGCGGCACCATGCTCAACAAGGTCGTCTCGACCCTGCAGCGCACCGCGCGCGATGCAGGTCTGATCACCTTGCGCTTCAATTATCGCGGCGTCGGCGCCAGCGAAGGTTCGCACGACATGGGTACCGGTGAAGTCGACGATGCCCAGGCTGCCGCCGCATGGCTGCGGGAAAAACACCCGGATCTGCCGTTGACCCTGTTCGGTTTCTCCTTCGGTGGATTTGTTGCAGCAAGTCTCGGCGGTCGTCTCGAAGCCCAAGGCGTGCAGCTCAAGCACCTGTTCATGGTTGCCCCGGCGGTGATGCGTCTGGGCGAAGAGGACCAACTGCCACAACATGGCGAACTCACCGTGATCCAGCCGGAAACCGACGAAGTCATCGATCCGCAGCTGGTTTACGAATGGTCCGAGCAACTCCAGCACCCCCATGAGCTGCTGAAAGTGGCAGAATGCGGACACTTTTTTCATGGCAAGCTGACCGATCTCAAGGATCTGATCCTGCCGCGTCTCTCGAATTGATTGCAGTCTGACAAGCGATTACCCATGACGAACCGTACCCGTATCCTCACCGGCATCACCACCACCGGCACGCCGCACCTGGGCAACTACGCCGGCGCCATCCGCCCGGCGATCCTCGCCAGCCGCGACAGCAATGCCGATTCGTTCTACTTCCTGGCCGACTACCACGCCCTGATCAAATGCGATGACCCGCTGCGCATCCAGCGCTCGCGTCTGGAAATCGCCGCAACCTGGCTGGCCGGCGGCCTCGATATCGACCGCGTGACCTTCTACCGCCAGTCCGACATCCCGGAAATCCCTGAGCTGACCTGGCTGCTGACCTGCGTTGCCGCCAAGGGCCTGCTCAACCGTGCGCACGCCTACAAGGCCTCGGTGGACAAGAACGTCGAGACCGGTGAAGACCCGGACGCTGGCATCACCATGGGCCTCTACAGCTACCCGGTATTGATGGCGGCGGACATCCTGATGTTCAACGCGCACAAGGTCCCGGTCGGTCGCGACCAGATCCAGCACGTGGAAATGGCCCGCGACATCGGCCAGCGCTTCAACCACTTGTTCGGTCAGGGCAAAGAATTCTTCACCATGCCCGAAGCGCTGATCGAAGAAAGCGTGGCGACGTTGCCGGGCCTCGACGGTCGCAAGATGTCGAAGAGCTACGACAACACTATTCCGTTGTTCTCCAGCGCCAAGGAAATGAAGGACGCGATCTCGCGGATCGTCACCGACTCCAAAGCGCCAGGCGAGGCCAAGGATCCGGACAACTCGCACCTGTTCACCCTGTTCCAGGCCTTCGCCACGCCGGCGCAGGCTGACGAGTTCCGCAGCGAACTGCTCGGTGGTCTGGGTTGGGGCGAGGCGAAGAATCGTCTGTTCCAGTTGCTCGATAACGATCTCGGGGAAGCGCGCGACAAGTATCACCAGTTGATCGAGCGTCCGGCGGATCTGGAAGACATCCTGCAGATCGGTGCGAAAAAGGCCCGTGCCGTGGCAACGCCGTTCCTCAACGAACTGCGCGAAGCCGTCGGCCTGCGCTCCTTCGTCAATCAGGTTAAGGTTGCTGCGACGACCAAAAAGAAAGCCGCGAAAGCCGCGCGTTTCGTCAGCTTCCGTGAGGACGACGGTAGCTTCCGTTTCCGTCTGCTGGCAGCCGATGGCGAGCAACTGCTGTTGTCGCGCAACTTTGCCGACGGCAAAACCGCAGGCCAGGTGACCAAGCAGCTGCAATCCGGCCAGCCGCTGGACGTGCGCAGCGAAGACCTGAGCTTCAGCGTCTGGCTGGAGGGCGAGTGCGTTGGCGACAGCCCGGCATTCGCTGACACTGCTGCGCGGGACGCCGCCATCGAGGCTCTGCGCGTCGCACTGACCCCGGTCCAGGACTAATCGGCGGCACGGTCCGACCAAGGGCCGATTGCCATTCCCACGGGCCGTCGCTACAGTGACGGCCCGTTTTTGTTGCCTTGCTAACGAATTATGACGCCCCTAGAACGATACCAAGCTGATCTGAAACGCCCGGACTTCTTCCATGACGCCGCGCAGGAGACTGCTGTGCGTCATTTGCAGCGCCTGTACGACGATCTGATCGCCGCCGATCAAAACAAGCCGGGTCTGCTGAGCAAGCTGTTCGGCAAAAAAGATCAGACGCCGGTCAAGGGCCTGTATTTCTGGGGCGGCGTAGGTCGCGGCAAAACTTACCTGGTCGACACCTTCTTCGAAGCGCTGCCGTTCAAGGAAAAGACCCGCACCCACTTCCACCGCTTCATGAAGCGTGTACACGAAGAGATGAAAACCCTCGGCGGCGAGAAAAACCCGCTGACCATCATCGCCAAGCGCTTCTCCGATGAGTCGCGGGTGATCTGCTTCGATGAATTCTTCGTCTCCGACATCACCGACGCGATGATCCTCGGCACGTTGATGGAAGAGCTGTTCAAGAACGGCGTGACCCTGGTCGCGACCTCGAACATCGTGCCGGACGGTCTGTACAAGGACGGTCTGCAACGGGCGCGCTTCCTGCCGGCGATTGCGCTGATCAAGCAGAACACCGAGATCGTCAACGTCGACAGCGGCGTCGACTACCGTCTGCGTCATCTCGAACAAGCGGAGCTGTTCCACTTCCCGCTCGACGAAGCGTCCCACGAAAGCCTGCGCAAAAGCTTCCGTGCGCTGACACCGGAATGCACTGCTGCGGTCGAAAACGATGTGCTGATGATCGAGAACCGCGAGATCCGTGCCCTGCGCACTTGTGATGATGTGGCGTGGTTTGACTTCCGCGAACTGTGCGACGGTCCCCGTAGCCAGAACGACTACATCGAGCTGGGCAAGATCTTCCACGCCGTGTTGCTTAGCGGTGTCGAGCAGATGAGCGTCACCACCGACGACATCGCCCGTCGTTTCATCAACATGGTCGACGAGTTCTACGACCGTAACGTCAAGCTGATCATTTCGGCTGAAGTCGAGCTGAAGGATCTGTACACCGGCGGCCGCTTGAATTTTGAATTCCAGCGCACGCTGAGCCGACTGCTGGAAATGCAGTCGCACGAATTCCTGTCACGGGCGCACAAGCCTTAAGCGGATTTTCGGCAAAGAAAGGGCCTGCAATTGCAGGCCCTTTTTTATGCGCCGGAGAAAACCTCGAACGCATTGAGATCCCTGTGGGAGCTGGCTTGCCAGCGATAGCGGTTCGTCAGAGAAATAAGTATCACCTGACACGACGCCATCGCTGGCAAGCCAGCTCCCACAGGGTTTGTGTGTGGACAGAAAGCTACGCAGCCTGCTGGAACTGCTGCCGATACTGGTTCGGTGACAGCTCGGTGTGCTGGCGGAACAGCCGCGCAAAGAAACTCGCGTCGTCGTAACCGACCTCATAACTGATGGTCTTGATGCTCTTGCGGCTGCCGGACAGCAAGCCTTTCGCCGTCTCAATACGCAGCCGTTGCAGGTAATGCAACGGTTTGTCACCGGTGGCGGTCTGGAATCGCCGCATGAAATTGCGAATGCTCATGCCATGCTCGCGGGCGACGTCTTCGAAACGGAACTTGTCGGCGAAATGCTC
Organism: Pseudomonas sp. NPDC085632; assembly: GCF_044541255.1. NCBI lineage: Bacteria > Pseudomonadati > Pseudomonadota > Gammaproteobacteria > Pseudomonadales > Pseudomonadaceae > Pseudomonas > Pseudomonas sp. NPDC085632. The sequence goes on from NZ_JBITSX010000036.1 coordinate 60,154, forward strand.
TTCGAGCCAGTGCTGGATCTGCAGGATGATCACGTCCTGGTGCAGTTTCTGCCCACCGAAACCGATGCGTCCCGGCGCATAGCTGCGCTGTACTTCATAGAGAATGTCGCGGGCCACGGCTTGTGCGACGTTGGCCCCGCAGAAGCGTTCGATCAAGTAGATGTAGAGGTCGCAGGCTGACGTGGTGCCGCCGGCGCAATACAAGTTGTCGGCATCGGTCAGATGCTTGTCCTGATTGAGATAGACCTTGGGAAATCGCTCGGCGAAGGCATTGAAGAAGCGCCAATAGGTGGTCGCTTCCTTGCCGTTGAGCAGGCCAGCCTCGGCCAGCCAGAACACCCCGGTGGCTTCGCCGCACAATACGGCCCCGCGCGAATGTTGTTCGCGCAGCCACGGCAAGACTTGTGGATAACGGCTGCACAGCGTATCGAAATCGTCCCAGAACGCCGGGAGGATAATGACATCGGCGTTTTCCAGGCCACCATCGACCGGCATTACCACGTCACTGAAGCTGTTCACCGGTTTGCCGTCGGGGCTGACCAGGCGTGTTTCAAACGCCGGTGTCAGGCCGTGGCCCAGTTGTTTGCCATAACGCAGGCTGGCCAGATGGAAGAAATCCTTGGCTTGCATGAGAGTGGAGGCGAAAACCCGGTCGATTGCCAGGATGCTGACGCGCCGCAAGGGCGTGGAGACTTGCTTGGACATAATTCAACTTTTGTTTTGTTTTTATAAGGGAAAGTGGTCACCAGACGGCTGGATCGTCTTATTTTTTGTCGGATGTGTCCAGTGTCCTGTGTCAGAGGGGAGGCTTAGTCTCTGAAGGTCCTCTCCCTCCAACAACAAAGAAAGGTGCCGCATGATCCCCAGAACCTTGTTCAGCTCCGAGCACGAATTGTTTCGCGACAGCGTCCGCACCTTCCTCGAAAAAGAGGCCGTGCCGTTTCATGCGCAATGGGAGAAACAAGGCCACATCGACCGCAAACTGTGGAACAAGGCCGGGGAGGCGGGGATGCTTTGCTCGCACCTCCCTGAAGAGTACGGTGGGTTGGGGGCGGACTTTTTGTACAGCGCAGTGGTGATCGAGGAGGTCGGCCGGCTTGGTCTGACCGGGATCGGTTTCTCGCTGCATTCGGACATTGTCGCGCCGTACATCCTGCATTACGGCAGTGAAGCACTGAAGCACAAATACCTGCCGAAACTGGTTTCGGGCGAGATGGTCACGGCCATTGCCATGACCGAACCGGGCGCGGGATCCGATCTGCAAGGTGTGAAGACCACGGCCGTGCTGGACGGTGATGAATATGTGATCAACGGCTCGAAAACCTTTATCACCAACGGCTTTCTGGCGGACTTGGTGATCGTGGTCGCGAAGACCGATCCGAAGGCCGGCGCCAAGGGCACCAGCCTGTTTCTGGTGGAAGCGAATACGCCGGGCTTCGACAAGGGCAAGCGCCTGGAGAAGGTCGGCATGAAGGCTCAGGACACCTCGGAATTGTTTTTCCAGGACGTGCGTGTGCCGAAGGAAAACTTGTTGGGGCAGGCCGGGGCAGGCTTCGCCTATCTCATGCAGGAATTGCCTCAGGAACGTCTGACTGTAGCGATCGGTGGCCTGGCTTCAGCTGAAGCGGCGTTGCAATGGACGCTTGATTACACCCGTGATCGCAAGGCCTTTGGCAAGGCGATTGCTGACTTCCAGAACACGCGCTTCAAGCTGGCGGAGATGGCGACTGAAATCCAGATCGGTCGAGTGTTCGTCGATAAATGTCTGGAACTGCACCTGCAAGGCAAACTGGATGTGCCGACGGCAGCGATGGCGAAATACTGGGGCACCGATCTGCAATGCAAGGTGCTCGACGAATGTGTGCAGTTGCATGGCGGCTACGGTTTCATGTGGGAATACCCGGTAGCCCGGGCGTGGGCGGATGCGCGGGTGCAGCGGATTTATGCCGGCACCAATGAAATCATGAAGGAGATCATTGCGCGGTCGCTTTGATGATCGTTCCCACGCTCTGCGTGGGAATGCCGCCGGGGACGCTCCGCGTTCCGTTTTGGTGGTGATCGGATCGGCCCCTTCGCGAGCAAGCTCGCTCCCACAGGTACGGTGGTCCTCTGTGGGAGCGAGCTTGCTCGCGAAGGCGGCTTATCTATCGATCACGGCGCAGGGTTCGGATGATCCTTGTGAATCGCCTCGATCCCTGCCAGCACCTCATCCGACAGTTTCAGATCGAAACTGGCAATGTTGCTGTCCAGTTGCTCAAGCGTCGTCGCGCCAATGATGTTGCTGGTGACGAACGGTTGCTGTGTGACGAACGCCAGCGCCATCTGCGCAGGATCCAGACCGTGTTCACGGGCCAGCGCCACATAACGGCTGCACGCTGCTTCCGACTGAGCGTTGAAATAGCGGCTAAAGCGGCTGTAGAGGCTCAGACGGCCTTTCGGCGGGCGGGCGCCACCTTCGTATTTACCTGAAAGGAAACCAAACGCCAGCGGCGAATAGGCCAGCAGACCGCATTGCTCGCGAATGGCGATTTCTGCCAGACCGACTTCAAAGCTGCGGTTGAGCAGGTTGTACGGGTTCTGGATCGACACCGCACGCGGCCAGCCACGGGCTTCGGCCAGGGCGAGAAAACGCATGGTGCCCCACGGCGTTTCGTTGGACAGGCCGATGTGGCGGATCTTGCCGGCCTTCACTTGTTCGTCGAGTGCTTCAAGGGTGTCTTCGAGCGGCGTCAGGTTGGCTTCGATCTTGTGTTTGTAGCCCAACTGTCCGAAAAAGTTGGTGCTGCGCTCCGGCCAGTGCAGTTGATACAGGTCGATGTAATCGGTCTGCAGGCGTTCGAGGCTGGCGTCCACCGCGGCGGTAATGTGCTGGCGGTTGTGGCGCAGGTTTTTGTCGCGGATGTAGTCGATGGTGTTGCCGGGGCCGGCGATTTTGCTGGCGAGGATCCAGTCGGCGCGATCGCCGCGACTTTTGAAGTAATTGCCGATGTAGCGCTCGGTGGTGGCGTAGGTTTCGGCTTTCGGCGGGACCGGGTACATCTCGGCGGTGTCGATGAAATTGATCCCGGCCTCTTTGGCCCTTTCTATCTGCGCGAAGGCTTCAGCTTCAGTGTTTTGCTCGCCCCAGGTCATGGTGCCGAGGCAAATTGCACTCACGTTCAGGTCGGTACGGCCTAGCTGGCGATAGTCCATCGGGTTCTCCT
>NZ_JBITSX010000037.1:0-62491 GCF_044541255.1 Pseudomonas sp. NPDC085632
GCCGCTCGGCGCCTGATTGAGCATGGTCGGGCCGGCGTGGGCCAGCGGATCGCTCACCGAACGCGCTGCCAGCAGGTTGCGCAAGGCATCCGGCGGTTCGCTGTCGGCGTCCGGGCGCTGTAGCACCAGGATGTGGCAATGCTGGAGCAACTCTTCCCAGCGGTGCCAAGTGGGCAGGCCGCAAAATGCGTCCCAGCCCAAAAGCAGAAAAACCTGGGTTTCAGCGGGCATTTCGGCGCGCATCAACTCCAGGGTATCAATGGTGTAGGACGGTTTGTCCCGCTGCAGTTCGCGGGCATCCACCACCAGCGGCGGCACTCCGGCCACCGCGCACTCGACCATCGACAAGCGGTCCTGCGCCGACACCTGCGGCGTATTGCGATGCGGCGGCCGTGCACTCGGCGTCAGGCGCAACTCGTCGAGCGCCAGCGCTTCGGCAACTTCCAGGCCACCGCGCAAATGGCCGATGTGCACCGGGTCGAACGTGCCGCCCAGCACGCCAATGCGGCGGGGGCGCGACTCGCTGCCGGCTTGCGGCGCTGTCAGGTCAAGGTCGGTCAAGTCAGACCGTCGCCTGGCCGCGCAACTGGCCATCACCGACCACGATGTACTTCTCGCAGGTCAGTCCTTCGAGCCCCACCGGGCCGCGGGCGTGCAGCTTATCAGTAGAAATGCCGATCTCGGCACCCAATCCGTATTCAAATCCATCGGCAAAGCAGGTCGGGGTGTTGATCATCACCGACGCCGAGTCGACTTCCGCCACGAAGCGACGAGTATCGGCGAGGTTTTCGCTGACAATCGAGTCGGTGTGATGGGAGCCATAATGGTTGATGTGTTCGATGGCCTGATCCAGACCGTCGACGACACGGATCGACAAAATCGGCGCCAGGTACTCGGTATTCCAGTCGTCTTCGCTGGCCGCGACGGCCTCGATGATCGCCCGGGTGCGCTCGCAGCCACGCAGTTCGACGCCTTTTTCGCGGAACTGGGCGGCCATCGACGGCAGGAAATCCTTGGCAACAGTTTGATCAACCAGCAACGTTTCCATCGCGCCGCAGATGCCGTAGCGATAAGTCTTGGCATTGAAGGCAATGCGCTGGGCTTTCGGCAGATCGGCGTGGGCACTGACGTAAACGTGGCAGATACCGTCCAGGTGCTTGATCACTGGAACCCGCGCATCGCGGCTGATGCGTTCGATCAGGCCACGGCCACCGCGCGGCACGATCACATCGACGTATTCAGGCATGGTGATCATCGCGCCAACGGCGGCACGGTCAGTGGTTTCGACCACTTGCACCACGGCGGCGGGCAGTTCGGCTTCGGCCAGACCGCGCTGAATGCATGCGGCAATCGCCCGGTTGGAGTGAATCGCTTCGGAACCACCGCGCAGGATGGTCGCGTTGCCGGACTTCAGGCACAGGCTGGCGGCATCGATGGTCACGTTTGGCCGGGATTCGTAGATGATCCCGATCACGCCCAGTGGCACGCGCATCTTGCCGACCTGAATCCCCGACGGACGGAAGCTCATGTCACGGATCGCACCGACCGGATCCGGCAGCGCTGCCACCTGACGCAGGCCGACGATCATGCCGTCGATACGCGCCGGGGTCAGTTCCAGACGTTCCAGCAAGGCCGGCTCCAGACCGTTGGCGCGACCGGCGGCCAGATCCTGTTCATTGGCTGCAGCGAGCTCGGCGCGCGCAACGTCGAGGGCATTGGCAGCGGCCTGCAAGGCGCGGTTTTTCTGCGCGGTGCTGGCACGGCCGATGACCCGGGAGGCTTCGCGGGCGGCGCGACCCAATCGGGTCATGTAGTCAAGAACGGACTCAGTCATGGTCTGCTGGGGTCTTGGCAAAGAGGAAAGCGGCAGATTATAGCTGTCGCGTCCCGGGACTAACAGCGGTGACAGGCGGATGGTCGAAATGAACGCTGATTCGCCGGCGTTCAGGCCCAATTAAGCCGCGCGTTGTTATCATCACGACCTCCTGAACCTGGATAAACATCGCCTGCCATGTCCAACCTGACCGTTCGCAACCGCGCCGAACGCCTGCCGCTGGGGCTGCCGGACGCCTTTTTCGACCGAGATGCGCAAGTGCTGGCGCAGGATCTGCTCGGTAAAGTCATTCGTCACAGGGTCGGCGATCTGTGGCTGAGCGCGCGAATCATCGAAACCGAAGCCTATTACTGTGCAGAAAAAGGCAGCCACGCCTCGTTGGGCTACACAGAAAAGCGTAAGGCTTTGTTTCTGGATGGCGGCCACATCTATATGTATTACGCCCGTGGCGGTGATTCGCTGAACTTCAGCGCGCAGGGACCTGGCAATGCGGTATTGATCAAATCCGCCTATCCGTGGGTCGATGAAATCAGCGGTCCGGCGAGTCTGGCGCAGATGCTGCTGAACAATCCCGATGCGCAGGGACGTGCGCGTCCCTCGCAAAAGCTCTGCGCCGGGCAAACCCTGCTGTGCAAAGCGCTGGGGCTGAAAGTGCCGATGTGGGATGCCAAGCGTTTCGATCATGAAGTCCTTTTGGTCGAAGACACCGGACCGGCGCCTTCGCACATCATTCAAACCACCCGCCTGGGCATTCCCCATGGCCGGGACGAACACCTGATGTACCGCTTCGTCGACTCAGCTTATGCGCAATGGTGCACGCGGAACCCGCTGCGACGCGGCCAGGTCGAAGGCCGGGATTATTTCCTGCTGTAAACACGCACTCATGCAGGAGGTGCCTAAGGCTGCTCCTACATGGGATCATCAATGGTTTGGAGTTTTTTGGTATGGGCCCATGGCTCGATAGCGTGACTGGCTGGCTGGCGGCCAATCCACAATGGCTGGCTGTTGCGGTGTTCATTGTGGCCTTTGTGGAATGCCTGGCGATTGCCGGTTTGATCGTGCCCGGCACCGTGCTGCTGTTTGCCGTCGCTGTTCTGGCCGGGAGCGGCGCACTGTCGCTGAGTGAAACCCTGTTGCTGGGTTTTCTCGGCGGGATTCTCGGCGACGCCGTTTCGTACTTCCTCGGCCGCCATTTCCACCAGAACATTCGGCGCCTGCCGGGGCTGCGTCATCATCCGGAGTGGATGGCCGGCGCCGAGTCCTACTTCCAGCGCTACGGCATTGCCAGCCTGCTGGTCGGCCGCTTCATCGGGCCGTTGCGGCCGATGCTGCCCATGGTCGCCGGCATGTGCGACATGCCCTTCCCGCGTTTTGCCGCTGTCAGCCTGCTGGCCGCCGCCGGCTGGAGTCTGGCTTATCTGCTGCCCGGCTGGGCCACCGGCGCGGCCTTCCGCCTGCCATTGCCTGAAGGGTTCTGGCTGGAGGCCGGGATTGTCGCCGGCAGCATCGCCGTCATGGTCGGCCTGAGTGTGAACAGCAGTTTGCGTCGCCACCGCCGCGCGACGATCTGGATCAGCAGCATGAGCCTGTTGATTCTGATTGGCCTGTTCATCGGCTATCCGTATCTGACAGCACTCGATCAAGGCGTGATGACACTGGTGCAGGAGCATCGCCAGCCGGTGCTGGATGAAATCGCGGTCACGCTGACCCTGATCGGCGAGTTCCGCAACATGCTGCTGTTCAGCGTCCTGCTGACCGGGCTGTTGCTGCTGTGCCGGCAATGGCGTCAGGCGATCTTCGTCGGCGGCACGCTACTGGTGACCGCACTGGCCAACACCGGAACCAAATACTTTTTCGCCCGGGTGCGCCCGGAAGTGCTGACCGATCCACTGACCACTTACAGCATGCCCAGCGGCCACGCATCCGGTTCTTTCGCGCTGTTTCTGACTCTGGCGGTGCTGGCGGGTCGTGGTCAACCACCGCGCATGCGCCTGACCTGGTTGCTGATCGCCTGTATTCCGGCCCTTTCCATTGCGCTGTCGCGGGTCTATCTGGGCGCTCATTGGCCAACCGACGTATTGGCCGGTGCCATGCTCGCCGCCTGTGTCTGCGCCGCTGCCCTGTGGCTGAGTCAGCGCAAAACCCCGCTCAACCCCATGCCGTTCAAGATCTGGTGGTTGATCCTGCCAGCCATGTTGGCGCTGTTTGGCTTTTTCGTTCTGCGGCATCTGCCTCATACGTTGCTGCGTTACGCCTATTGAATGAGGAGATATACAAGTCTTATTCCCTCCGCGCTGCTCTTTTAGGAAATATCCGACATGAGCAGCGCTGTTTCCTTATTAAAACTTACTCGCCCGAGGTAAAACTTCTTATTTACCAAACTGCAACTTCCTACACTTCAAACGAAAAACAATAGAGGTTACACATCACCTGTAAACCGCGACAACAACGCCTTCCATAACTTGAAAAAACCGTTAGATTAAATCCACAACACTTGAAACCCTTCGGCAGATTCTCGCCATTTAAAGTGAGACTGCTTGCACTTGCCTGCCAGATAAACAACTCAACTTACCAATCGAGGGTTTCAATACATCAACTGATTTCGAGTACGCCATGAGTCCAAAGATACCGCGCAAACCACCCCAGCCCTCAACGCAACAACCTGACTCAAGCACATTCCCGCCCTTGCGAACCGATGCACCAATCACTACAGGCGGGCCTTTCATTTTCCGCTTACCGGGTTTGCCGAGTAGCCAGGACCCCGTCCACAGCGCTGGCGGCCGTCCGCCCCTGGATAACACCCCGCCTGCCGTCGTCATCCACCCCATGCCGACCACTCCCCCTGCTCGCCTTTCAGGCGATAACTCACCAGACACTTACTGGCTGCGCGACGACTTCCTGCGCGGCATGAAACCGGCGCAGGCTGACGGTTTTCGCTGGATCGTCGGACGCCAGTTTGTCGACGTCGAATATGAAGGAGGCTTGCGCACCACCCATGTCGGCCAGGATGCCGCCGGGCTATATCACTGCAAGTTGATCACCGAGCGAGCAGCGTCCGGGCCGGCGCTTTACAGGAATGAAGGCCGGTTGACCTGGCGCCTGACCGAACATCCAGCGCCTGTCATGACCTCGACGAAACGCCCAGCACCGCCCATGAGCGTACAACCCGGGATGGCTCCCGTCGCGAAACAGCCTCGACCTGCCCACCTCGATGCGAATCGGTACAACGCATCCCTGCGTTCGCCGGATGCCCAAGGCTATTACGAATTGGCATCCGCGTCCGGAGTGAACAATACGGTGACGCAATTTGCTTTCATGGATCGCTTCGGCCGGTGGATCCCGGTTGAGGCACCGGCGCGCGGATTCGCTGCTCAGCCCACGCATCTGAAGCACTGGACCGATCACGAGATCTGGCAGGTGTATGACATCCATGGCCAGGATCTCGTGCGATTTCGCACCGAAGCCCAGGCGAGCGGCAAGCGCCCGCAGTGGGCAGAACCCACAGTCACCAACCCGCACCGCGACTTGCTGCGCGACACGTTGCGCTGGCTGCACCCGGCCATGAGCCTTGCCCAGCGCGAGGCATTCCTGCAGTCCTACAACCTGCTGCCTGGTCAATTGACCCGCTTGCAACAGGACCTGAAGGCTGAACTGAAAATGCCGCAATGGGCGCAAGCGCACAAAAGCCTGATCGACGACATCGACCATCCGCAGCGCCTCGAACAAATGAGCCGGGATGCCATCAAGGAACTCAACCTCAAGCGCGATGCCCGGCATGACTGGTACAGCCCCGAAACCAGCATGACCGCGCCAGTGCGTGAAGCATTGCTGAATAAACTCGGTTATCTGCGCAACAAGAACAATTGCCTGTACCGCACGGACATTCCGGCGCTGTTCCGTGGCGATGAGCGCACACCGTTCGAGCTCGCCAGTGACGGCTTTATGCTGCCGCGATACCAGCACAAACCGGGGGCTACCACGCACAAGCCGATGAGCGCGACCTTCAGCCTCAAAGAAGGAAAAATGTACGCAAGCGCGCCTGATCCCGAGTACTTGAGCTTCAACAGTCAGACGAACAAATACCCGGGACGGGATGCTGACAATAACGCTTCAGGCAGTGAGGCCAGTGACACAGAAAGCACCACATCGACCGAATGGTCCGATGCAGCAAGCCCGACTCCTTGGGATCACGATCGTCACTATGAATCGACGCGCACACGCCAGAAGGAAATGTTCCTGTATGTGCTCGACACCCGCCACCTGGAAGTGGTGCCCCATGAAGAAAACATGAGTTTCAATTCAACAGCCCGTGACACGCCCCCCACCTGGTTTCCCTCCGATGACTTCGAAGGGCTGATTTCGGTCAGCCGCAGCGGACTGGATGCCGATCGTATCTGGCTGCTCAATTCAGCCCTGACCAAAGCGGTAAAGATCGACGACCTCAACGACCAGGCTGGCGCCAGCGCTGAGCGCATCGAAGCCGCCACCCATGCCGGACACCAGAACAAATTCGAGTACGACCAACTGATCGACAAAGTCGAGGCCTCGGGCAAACCCGTGCTCAGGCTATCGGGTAACGGCGAAGAATTTGCCTACGACATCAGTTGGCCCGAGTCGGCCACGCCAACGACTCAACATCAGTGACACACCGGTACGGACACCGGTCATGGGTTTTCATTAAAGGATTAATGACATGTCAAAAATTATCGCTCCACCACAAATACCCAATATCAGCCCCGTTCAAGTCAATCCCCTCAGCGCCTCGGCCAATCCCCATGCACCGCAGGCGGGCAGGCTCAACAGCGCTACGCCGGCAACCGACGCTGACGCCTCTTATCGACGCACCCTGAAATCCCTCGACAAACATTTCGGCGCCCTGCGCATCGGTGAAATGCTCACCAGCCGCGTCGAACTCCAGGCTTTGGGCGCGACGGTGCATGGCCAGCCCATCAGCCCGGCGAATGCCGGCATGCAGCGCGTGGAGCAAAGCTTTCTCGACGGGCTCAATTTCGACGCAGACCGGGTGCAGGCGCGCTTGCTGTCCGTGGAGACCCCGGACAGCAATGTGGCGGCGCTGCTGTTCTATGAAATCGCCTGCAAGCGCTCGGTCAACGCCGGGCCGTTGTTCGTCGCCGATACGACCATCGCCCCCGGCAGCGCGATGGATCGTCTGAATCAGTTGGGCAAGGCTGCGCAAAAGCTGGATATCCATCGCGCCGACGCGCTGGAAAATGCCCCGGGCTGGATCAGCAAGAACAAAAGCTATCTGATGAGCGGCGCCGGCGTCGGCATGCAGGCATTTGGCATCTATAGCGGCTACAAGGCCATGATCGATGCGATCAAGCATGGCGACACGCTGGAGGCGGTTTTCCAGGGCGGCTCGATCGCCGCTGAATTTGGCTCGTTGATCATCGAGCGGGGGCTGACCAAGACCGGTGAAGCCATGCTCAGGAATGGCGGCACTGCGCTGAAGTACTTCCCGCTGACGTCGGTAGGCAAATACATGAGCCGCGGCGCCGGGATGTTCGCCAGCGCAATCACCCTGCCCTTCGACATCGCGGACGCCATCAAATCGTTCAATGCCGCCGCCGCAGCGCAGGGTAAAGAGGCCCAGGATCACTACGTCAGCGGTGGCCTGAGCGTAGCGGGTGCGGGAATCAGCCTGGTGCTGGGCGTCGCCGCGCTGGCCGGTTTCGGCAGTACCGCAGGCCCTGTCGGTCTCGTCGCCGCCGGGTTGCTCATCGCCGCCTCGATGATCTATCAGGCCGCACGCGTGGTGGACGACATCGATGATTACATCGAACTGACCTTTGAAGAACGCCTGCGCTCGGGCTGGTTCGCCTTCACCAATCAGGAGCTGGACCAGGACGTACTGGACCGTTTCAAGCTTTCCAAGGGCTATCGAGACCACCAGCAGCAGCTCGAATTGTCAGCCAGGGACATGCTGGAGGGCGCCTACAGACACTCCATCGAACATGTGATCAATGGCGCCTTCCAGGTTGAATTGAAACCCGTTGAAATCTGGCGCTACCAATGGGACGAAAGCGCCGGTCAAGAGCCGTTCAAGCTCGACAGCCAGGCAGTCGTTGTAGGCGGCGACGACGTGATCGATGCCGGCGCCGGCCTGCCCGCCACCCTCAAAGGCAAAGTATCGGGCAGTGCCGGTGCCGAAAAAGGCATCTTCTGGCGCTTGGGCGATGGCAATGACCGAGTCATCGGTGTCCGCGACAAGCCCAATCTGTTTACCTATCGCGCGGATCACAAGGCACTGACCGGGGGCGACAGGAACGATGCGTTTTATCAGGACATCACCGAGCAGGAGTTGAACCGGATCAGCAAACCGGCGCACCTCAATGTGCTGGATGGCGGCACAGGTTCCGACACCCTGGCCTTCGAGGGCAGCCGCCCGCTCAGCGACACCCGCCACATCGGCCACGACATCAACCTGCACAGCGGCAGAGTAACGTTGCGGGGCCTTGATCCTGACATCGATGCCGTTGAGGTCGCCCAACTCACCTCGATCGAAAACGTCTCGACATTGCGCAAAGGCACCAGCCGTGTCAGCGGAAACGATGAGGCCAACCAGATTTCCGCCAATGGCTACGACCGCATCAACGCCGGTGGCGGCGACGACACCATTGCGCTCTACGGATGGGACTGTCGGGTGGAAGGTGGCAGTGGCGCAGATCGTTATTACATCGCCAGCAGCAACGCGCGAACGACCATTCTCGAGGACGGTGAACAGCCGAGCCTGATCGAGTTCGGCTGGCCGGCAGACGTCATACAGCGCTGGCAGGTCGTCGGCACTTCGCTGGTGGTCAGTTCATTGCGCGGCGAGGATGGCAACGATCCCGAGCATGTCCTCACCCTGGAAAATGTCTATCAGTGGGTCGATGGCAAACGTCAGCTGAAAAATGATCGATTGCGGTTCAAGACCCAGGATGGTTATGAACTACTGGCTCAGCTACCCCAGCAGCCGGATGAGGCACCGCGTCAGAATATCGAGCCCGCCGTGGTCGTGATTGGCCAACCGGCAGCGGCGCCGCAAATCGTCAACGGCGGCACGGTCGAGATCGCCGAACAAGGTTTGAAGCAGCACTTTGTGTCGCGCACGGGCCGTCAGGTGGAATTCGTTGCCCAGCGCAACACTGCCGAAACGGCACGCAGCGTTTATCTGGAGTTCGACAGCACTGAAATCATCGACGTGCAAGTCAGCTATGAAGTGCAGGTGCGCAAAGGCGTCTCCGGCAATACGCATTTGTATTACACAGACTTCACCCTGTCGCTCAGGCTGCCCTCGAAAGTCGTGATGTTCAAAGGCGTCGTCCAGCCCATCGCAGCGGCCACCGGTTACAGCGGCAGAAACAGCCTGAAAGTCACCACGCCACGCCTGCGGCAAAACGTTGTGCTGATCATGCAGGACCAGGTTTCATACCGGCTGCAGATTCCAGAGCTGGACTATGAAGACGATGCGAAACACCCCGGCCCCCGCATAAGCAGCACCCGCAGTTGCCTCAAGAAACGCAAGGGCAACTATCGCTTTGTCAGACCGCTGGCCAGCGTGAAGCCGCTGATAACAGCAGTGCCCAGTCGTATTACCATCGACACCGGATCGCACACAGGCATCTATGTGCTCGAAGGCCAGAGTTCGACTTACGACATCCACCTGGCCAGCAACACCATCATTCGCCTTTCGACACCAGGCGCCGCGGCCAAAACCGCCGATGCTTCGACCTGGACGCTGTACACCCACACACTGAAAGAAACCGTCACACGCGATGACATACAACTGGACGGCAATCGCTTGCGCGTCGCCAGTGTCACGATCGAGTTGCCCGATATCGAGAACGACGTTCCGGTGGAGTCCATCAACGTGGCGACTTCGGCCGGCAATATTTATGAAGTTTCCCTGCTGTTCGAAGTGCTTCAGCTGTACGTCATCGATGCGCGTGGCTACGCCAGCGTCGAAGCGCTGTTGGCCGAGATCAATGCGCATCAACAGCGCAACGAACTGGCGGCCAGAGTTTACGTCACCCACATCGGCGTCAGAGCCGGAACCATTGGCACGCTGGTGTACAACTCAGTGAGGACGTATTGGGGCCTGGATTCCGATCCACAGGCGCGAATCAAACCCGAAGATCTGCTCCTTTCAAGCAACAAGACCTGACCGCGCTCCGCCCGGTCTCATCGACGTGCCCGTGTGGATATGACGTCCACGCTGGCACCTGCACACTTCAGCCGACGGACAGGCTGACTCGCAAAAAAGGAGTTCATGCATGCGCCAAAAACCGGGCCCACGCCCCAAATCACCGAAAATCGACACACCGGCGACCTCAGCAGCGCTACCGGTGGATCATTCGGCTAACAACCCGATATTCCCCACCCCCGACAGCATTCCGGGTCATTTACCGGTCGATTTGCCCTCTTCATCCAAACGACCTCGGGTGGAAGAACCCGGAACCTCCCGACCAAAAACCTCCCCCATCGACGTGAGCGTTGCACCGAACTCTCCAGCAGGCACGCCCGCTTTTTCAATGAGGTCACTGGAAGACGTCGCGCACCCGTTTTTTGGCGATCTACCAGCGCCGAATACATCCGGTATCCGCCATTATCTCGGCAAGGACTGGGTGGATGTGCAACTTCCAGACACGGAAGGCCGGCACCACGTTTGCGTTCAATACGATGAAGACCTGAGGGCATATCGAGTGATGTCCTTCAGGCGCCTGGCACCTGGCCCACCGATCTACCGGACCACGCAGGACAATCTATGGAGTCTGGATCGACACCTCACCGTCCTTAAGGGCGATGACTATGCGTTTTCCGCGACGCCTGATACTGATGGCTATTACGCGTTTCGCGCCCTCGGCTCGGGCGATGATGCGGCCATCCTCGGTTATGCCATCAAGCACCCGGAGCATCACTGGCTAGCCATCGATCCTGCGCAAGCGAAGGACAGGAGGTCAGCGGTTGCGCAATGGTCGGATCAGGACATCCAGCGCATGTACATTGTGGATGACGCAAGGATTTCGGACTTCCGTACACAAGCGCAAGCGTCCGGCAAGGCGCCGGACTGGGCACCTCGGGCACAGAACAGCGAAGACCCTTTATTTGTGGCCGATTCGTTGAAGTGGCTCCATCCACAAATGCCTTTGGCCCAGCGCCTGGAATTGCAGCGCAGCTATAACCTGACCCAGGATCAACTGTGTCGGCTACGTACAGAGTCGGGTGATGGCCAGATACCGCCATGGGCTGAGCAGCATAAACGCCTGACGCTCGACCCGACCAATGACCAGCGCTTCAAACTGATTACCGATGAGCTGGACAACTACATTCAAGACTTGAGGAGCAAAGGGTTGGCTCTCGATCATCACTGGCCCGCCACCCGCTACAGCGATGCTTTTTTAGCCGACTACGCAGCCCACCTCGGCTACCAGCGAACAACACACAACATGCTCTACCGCACCGACATCCCGGCGATGTTCCGTGGCGAAACCCGATTGCCGTTCGAGCTGGCCAGGGATGGCCGGATGATGTACCGCAAAGGCAATCCCACCGGTACCACCAACAAGCGCGCGCTGAGTGCAACGTTCGGACTGCATGACGCCACCGCGTACGCGGCGACCAAGGGCGGCTTCTATCACGAACTGCATTACAACTCGCAGGCCAATCGCTTTCCCGGCGTCAACCCGAAAAGCGCGAAAGGACAAACCGGCGAGTCCTCCGATTCGGGCAGCTCGGTATCGGAGGGTAAACGGACCGGCGACGAGGCCGACTCTGATAACTCCTTCGTTTTCGACGACTCGACAGGTTACGAATCCACGCGCCGCGAGCAAACCACGTCATTTGTCTACGCCATCGACACCCGTGGCCTGGAAGTGGTCCCAGGGGCAGAGAACAAGGCATTCAACCCCGCTAACGGCAAATTTTTCTTCGACGACCTGGAGGGGCATATCTCCACGCCCACACGCGGCATCAGTGCCGAGCGGATCTGGCTGGTGCGCTCCGACCTGACGAGCGCCGCCCGGGTCAAGGATGTACTGGAGCAGGCGGGTGACCGAGTTGCTGCGATCGAACAGGCGACTTGGGCGGGAACCGACAATCGAGCGGCGGGTTACTTTGGCAGCAACGCTTATGACAGCCTGATCGACGACATTGCCCGTTCAGGCGGCGTGATACTGGACCTGCCCAAAGGCGACAAGACGTTCGCCGACGACATCGCCTGGCCGGTTCCCGAGCATGACCGGCCTTGAACCCATTCAGCCAACGGATGGCTGAATCAACGGGCACTAACGCCGACGGCCCTCACAGCAGCACCGCAAGAGCCATAGCGATTACGCAGATGCCTGAGACGCAGTAAACAGCCTGACACAAGGCGCCATTCATTAATGGATGGCGCTTTGATTAAACAGGGCGGGGGGACGCTATTTAACAACTTCGACCACAAACTTTGCAGGTCTGTTATTGAAAGCGTTATGCCCCGTTACATTAGGGTCCACATTCAGAAATGTGCTCATGCCACTACTGATATTACGATACAGCGGCCTGTTATTAGGTTCGCTGCTCAGTTCGAGATAAGCAGGGCCGGATTCGATATTGCTGAAAGAGGCCTTCTTCGCACCATATGTGCTGATTGAAAAGTACTGCTCGGGAGCGCTGGTACTGGCCAAAAGATTATGTGTCTTGTCCTCTATGAACAACCGCGCACCTTCGAACGCTCCCGCACGTTCAAGGTAGATTGCATATTCATTAGCCTTTGGGACGAACTTCA
This sequence comes from Pseudomonas sp. NPDC085632, assembly GCF_044541255.1. NCBI lineage: Bacteria > Pseudomonadati > Pseudomonadota > Gammaproteobacteria > Pseudomonadales > Pseudomonadaceae > Pseudomonas > Pseudomonas sp. NPDC085632. Next base: position 12,603 of record NZ_JBITSX010000037.1, read on the forward strand.
ACAGCAGTGGTGTCTCGTCTTCATGGTCAGCCAGCGTTAGGAGACTGGACACACGCGAATCTGCCAGCCCCACTTCGGCATCCAGTTTCTCACCCTTGGTTATTCGCAAGTCGCGCAAAGCCTGTTGCAGACGTTGTTGATTGAGTATCACTGGCCGTCCATCAAGATAAAGATGCGCCGTGAAGGTTGGATCGTTTATTTTTGCTAAAGTCATGGAGTTGCCCACCTGTAAACATCCCGCCGTCAATTAATTGCAACGGCAGGCAATACTGAAAAAGGGAATTAATCAAACCGCAGTCGCGGTCACACCGTTTATGGCTGTGGCTGTTGCCGACATCCGCGGGACTTCTCCGTCGGGGACTTTTTCAGATTTTCGTTTACGCCGGGCGACGACCATCCGGTCCGCATAAGTTGAGGCCGCCTCGATAACGCGGCTAATGTTATGATCCGTCTCGGCATGTTTCAAAATATACTTGCCGGCAATATCATCCCAAAATCCCCACTCATCCTCATATACAGTCATGATCTCATCCTTATTTTTATTCAAGTTACCCGCTTCCTGCGGGCAACTTGAAATTAAGACAAAGACAAAAGTAAAACAATGCTGGCAGGCGCCATCAGTTAATTCAAAGTGCAACTAGGCAAACAGTTCACCCTGCAGCTCGTCGAGCAGCGCCTGGATCGCATCCAGTCGCTGTTGGGGATCGTCGAGTTGCAGCAGGTCGATCTTGTCCTCTTCGGCGAACGGCAGCAGATAGGCCAGTTGATTGGCCAGCGATTGCTGACCCAGCGCCTCGGTGCCCATGTTCAGCGCTTCCACCATCGGGTGTTCGGCCAATGCCTTGAGCAATGCCACCAGATCAGCGTCTTCGTCCTGTAGCGGCTGCTCGGGATCGTCATCCAGCCACTCGACATCGGCGAGGATCAACTGATCGCGCTGCACCTCGGTACGCAATACGTTGAATCGGCGTCCGCCCTGCACGCGAATCCCCAACAAGCCATTGTCCTGCTGCTGGAAATCAGTAATCCGTGCTTCGCAGCCGACCAGCGCGAAACCCTCAGGCGCGACGCCGACTTCGTGGCCGTCAAGGATGCACACCACGCCGAAGCCACCACCCTGTTTCATGCAGCGGCCGATCATGTCCAGGTAGCGCGCCTCGAAGATCTGCAAGTCGAGGTTGCAGCCGGGAAACAGCACTGTGTTCAGCGGGAAAAGCGGCAGACTCATAGACATTTCCTTACACCACCATCGACACCGCCAGCGGCAGGAATACTGCCGTGGCCACGCCCATCAGACTCATCGCCAGCGCCGCGAAGGCGCCGCACTCATCGTTTTCCTGCATGGCCACCGCCGTGCCGACCGCGTGTGCGGTCATGCCCAGCGCCATGCCTCGCGCTTCGGGACTGTGCACGCCGAGGCGAGTCAGCAGCGCCGGACCGAAGATCGCGCCGATCACCCCGGTGATCAGCACGAACACCGCCGCCAGCGCCGCAACGCCGCCGATTTGTTCAGCCACCAGCATGGCAATCGGCGAGGTCACCGACTTCGGCGCCATGGTCATCATGATCATGTGCTCGGCGCCAAACCACCAGCCCAGCAACACACCCATGCCCGTTGCCACTACCCCGCCTATCACCAGCGTAGTAAAAATCGGCCAGAACAATTGGCGAATACGCCGCAGGTTGAGATACAGCGGCACCGCCAGCGCCACAGTGGCAGGGCCGAGCAAAATGCTGAGAATCTCCGTGCTCTTGCGGTACTCGGCGTAGGTCAGACCGCAGCCGACCAGCACGCCGATCACCAACAGCATGGAGACCAGCACTGGTTGCAGAAAGATCCAGCGGGTTTTCTCGAACGCTGCCAGCACCAGTTGATAGGCACCGAGGGTGATGCCGATGCCAAACAGCGGATGATGAATGACTGAAGCCCAGGCGCCTTGCCAGTCGAAAAGCATCAGGACTCCTCCGACGTGGGTGCGTGACGCTTGACCAGGCGCTGCATCAGCACGCCGGCGAAGGCCATCGACAGGATCAGCGACAGCACCAGTGCGCCGACAATCGCCCAGAAATCCGCGGCAATGTCGCTCGCATAAACCATCACGCCCACCGCCGGCGGCACCAGCAGCAACGGCAGATAACGCAACAGACTGCCGGCCGCGAGGTTCAGCGGCTCGCCGACTTCACCGCGAATGATCAGGAATACGAGCAACAGCAACAGACCGATGATCGGCCCCGGCAGCACCGGCAACAGCAAATGATTGAGCGCTGTGCCAAGCAGTTGAAACAGCACCAGCAGGGTCAGGCCACGTAGCAACATCCGACATCTCCGTCTTACTTTCCACTGTGCAAGTCGCCCGCATTATAAGCACGCCTGCGCTATGGATCGGCATTCGCCAAAAGCATGGTCGGTTGACCGGAGCAAATCGCCATGATGATCTACAGTGGTTCGCAGGGAGGTCAAATCCCCCCACCTGAAAAACTATAAAACCGATGAACCCAAGGAGAGTCTCAATGCCCTATGTTCCCGTTGCAGAGCTCAAAGATTATGTCGGCAAGGAACTCGGACGTTCCGAATGGCTCACCATCGATCAGGAGCGCATCAACCTGTTCGCCGAAGCCACCGGTGATTATCAGTTCATTCACGTCGACCCGGTCAAAGCCGCGCAAACACCTTTCGGCAGTACAATTGCCCACGGTTTCCTGTCGTTGTCGCTGATCCCGAAACTGATGGAAGACATCCTCGTGCTGCCGCAAGGCGTGAAGATGGTGGTCAACTATGGCCTGGACAGCGTGCGTTTCATCCAGCCGGTGAAGGTCAACTCCAAGGTCCGGCTCAAGGTCGACCTAGGCGAAGTCACCGAGAAAAAACCGGGCCAGTGGCTGCTCAAAGCCACCGCAACGCTGGAGATAGAAGGCTCGGACAAACCGGCCTATATCGCTGAGCCACTGTCGCTCTGCTTCGTGTAAACGTTCCGGATGCGAAGCAGCGCACGCTGTTTCGCGTCACGTCTCTATATATGCGACGCATAGCTGCGGCATACTCGGTCGCCTAATTGCCCGGATCCCGCTATGCGCTCACTTGCACGTCTTGCACCCCTTGCCTTGACCCTGATGCTCACCGCGTGCGGCGACGGCGAATCGCTGTTGCCGCCGGATGCGCGCCTGCCGGACGGCGGACGCTATCGCGGTGACCTGGTCGATGGCTTGCTGCAAGGTCAGGGCCGCGTCGACTACCCCAACGGCAGTTGGTATGCCGGGCAGTTCGACAAGGGCCAGTGGCATGGTCAGGGCGAATGGCATGGCAGTAATGGCGAGGTCTATCGCGGGCAGTTCCAGCAAGGGCTGTTCGACGGTCAGGGCAGCCTGACCACCAACGCCAGCAGTTACACCGGTGGCTTCAAGCAGGGCCGGCGCGAAGGCGAAGGCACCCTGAAAGAAAACGCCATGACCTACCGTGGCGAATTCAAATCCGACCAGTATTCCGGGCTCGGTCGTCTGGAAATGGATGATGGCAGTTCCTACCAAGGACAGTTCGCCCACGGCAAACCCAACGGTGAAGGTCAGCGCGGCGACGCCAGCGGCAATTCGTTCAGCGGCCATTTCGTCAACGGTCAGCTGGAAGGCAACGGCACCTTCAATAGCGCTGACGGTGACATCTACGTCGGCGGTTTCAAGAACAATCAATTGCACGGCAAGGGCCGCTACGAAAATGCTGACGGCGACGTCTGGCTCGGCCAGTTCAAGGAAGGCGCGCTGACCGGCAAGGGCGAACTGATCGGCGCCGACGGCAGCCATTACATCGGCGCCTTCAGTGACTGGCGCTTCAGCGGTCAGGGCCGCTTGAACCTGTCCGACGGCAGCTTCTACATCGGCGGTTTCGACAACGACAGTTATTCCGGACGCGGCACCCTGGTGCTGACCGACGGCAGCGTGATGAGCGGCACCTGGATCAACGGCCAGCGCGTGCGCGACGCCGACGGCAAATTGCTGCCCGACACCCTCGAACTCGGTCTGCTCGCTCAGGGCCGCCTGCTCGAGGACGCATTGGCCGCCATCCCCGCGTCGACCCCGGCGGTCGAGCTGTACACCCTGACCCTCGGTGGCGACGGCAAGCAGAGCGTGTTCCTGCGCGAATCCGACTACGTCGCCAATATGCTCAACACGCGCTTCGGCGCTTATGGCCAGATCCGTCTGGTCAACCATCGCGACCACCTCGGTGACCGACCGATGGCCACGCGCGAGAACCTGCGCCGCGCCGCGCAAACCCTCGCCGAACGCAGTGGCCCGGAAGATTTGCTGTTCATCTACCTGACCAGCCACGGCACCGCCGAGCATGAACTGGTGCTCGACCAACCGCGCATGGAACTGGCCGACCTGCCCGCCGACGAACTCGCCGCGGTGCTGGCGCCGCTGAAAAACCGCGACAAGATCATCGTGATTTCCTCGTGCTACTCCGGCGGTTTCATCCCAGCGCTGAAAGACGAACGCACGCTGATCATGACCGCCTCACGCGCCGATCGAGTGTCCTTCGGCTGTTCGGAAGAAGCCAACTTCACTTACTTCGGAGATGCCCTGTTCGCCCAGGCGCTGAACCAGACCGATGATCTGGAGCAAGCCTTCAAACTGGCCAAGGCCACCGTCGCCGAGCGTGAACTGGCGGACAATTTCGAAGCGTCGGAGCCGCAGATCTGGGCGCCGAAAACCGTGCTCTCGCACTGGCAACTGCTGCGCAAACAGCAAGCCAGAAAAGCATTGCAAAGTGCTGCGTTGAACGACGGAGCGATAAAGAGCAACTAAGCTGAACAGTATCAAGGGAGAGACACTATGTACTTGACGCCTCAGCACGTATTGCTTGCCGGAGCCACCGGTTTGACCGGTGAACATCTACTCGACCGTTTGCTCAACGAGCCAACGATTTCTCGCGTGCTCGCCCCATCCCGTCGACCATTGGCCGAACATCCGCACCTGGAAAACCCGGTCGGCGATCCGCAGGCTTTTCTGCCTCAGCTCAGTGGCCGCGTCGATATCGCCTACTGCTGCCTTGGTACTACGATCAAGCAGGCCGGCTCGGAAGCGGCGTTTCGTACGGTGGATCTGGACATGGTGGTGGCGTTTGCCAAACGCGCGCGGGAAATGGGCGCGCGGCATCTGATTGTGATCAGTGCAATTGGCGCCGATCCGAAATCGTCGGTTTTCTACAATCGGGTCAAAGGTGAAATGGAGCAGGCACTACGTGCGCAGGACTGGCCGCAACTGACCATTTGCCGGCCTTCGCTGTTGTTGGGTGAACGGACTGAACCGCGACTGGCCGAGCAGCTCGCCGGGCCGCTGTCGAAGCTGATTCCCGGTAAATACCGTGGCATCGAGGCCTGCCAACTGGCGCGGGCGATGTGGCGATTGGCGCTGGAAGAACAGGATGGGGTGCGGGTGATCGAGTCGGATGATTTGCGCAAGTTGGGCAAATAATCTTCCGCCGCATGATCGTTCCCACGCTCTGCGTGGGAATGCAGCCACGGACGCTCTGCGTCCCAAAGCGTGACGCAGAGCGTCACCGGAGGCGTTACCACGCAGAGCGTGGGAACGATCTGTCTAACTACAATCCGCCAGTCGCCTGAAAACTCACACCAATCACCGTGAGCAATGACAACGGCAACAACAGCGTATCAAGCAAGGCACTCGCCGGCAGATCCACCCCCGGATAGCTCGGCGCCTCAGCCCCGAACCGATCCATCGCGCAACACCCGCCATTCAATGCATAAAGATCCAGCCGCGTGCCTGAGTACACCACCGGCGCGCCCGGTTTCGCTGCATCCAGCGTGCGCGCCGTGGCGCACCCGCTCAGCAACAACACCAGCCCAATCGCCAGCAGCTTATTCATCGCTACTCAGATGATGCTCACCCCAACGTGGCAGCATGTCTTGCGGAATGCCGAGCAGATTGAGAATCCGCGCCACGACGAAATCGATCAGGTCATCGATGGTCTGCGGCTGGTGATAGAACCCAGGCGAGGCCGGCAGAATGGTCACGCCCATGTTCGACAGCTTGAGCATGTGCTCCAGATGAATGCTCGAATACGGCGCTTCACGCGGCACCAGAATCAACTGGCGACGCTCTTTCAAGGTGACATCGGCGGCGCGCTCGATCAGGTTGTTGCAGGCGCCCGTGGCAATCGCCGACAGCGTGCCCGTAGAACACGGCACCACGACCATCGCCGCCGGAGCGCCAGAGCCCGAGGCTACCGGCGACATCCAGTCTTCCTTGCCGTACACGCGGATCTGCCCGGCGGCGGCCCCGGTGTATTCGGTCAGGAATGCCTGCATCATCTGCGGCTTCGGCGGCAACGTCACATCGGTCTCGGTGGCCATCACCAATTGCGCAGCCTTGGAGATCAGGAAGTGCACTTCGCGATCTTCACGCACCAGACAATCGAGCAGGCGCAAGCCGTACTGAGCGCCAGACGCCCCGGTCATGGCCAGCGTGATGCGTTCCGGACCGTTGCTCTCCAAACGAGTGTTCATTTCAGCGCCTCGGCGAGTTTGCCGTGCAAGCCGCCGAAGCCGCCGTTGCTCATGATCACCACATGCGTACCGGGCTGGGCCTGGCTCTTCACGCGCTCGATGATGCCTTCCAGCGAATCGCTGACAATCGACGGCACGGTGCAGAGCGCGGCGGTGCCGGCCAGATCCCAGCCGAGGTTGGCCGGGGCGTACCAGATCACCTGATCGGCATCGACCACGCTGTCCGGCAAACCGTCACGGTGCGCGCCGAGCTTCATCGAGTTGGAACGTGGCTCGATGATCGCGATCAGCGGTGCGTCGCCAATGCGTTTACGCAAGCCATCGAGGGTGGTGGCGATGGCCGTTGGGTGGTGGGCGAAGTCGTCATAAATGGTGATGCCGCGCACTTCAGCGACTTTCTCCATGCGGCGTTTGACGTTTTTGAACGCGCTCAAACCAGCGATGCCCATCGATGGCACCACGCCAACATGCCGCGCAGCCGCCAGCGCAGCCAGAGCGTTAGCAACGTTGTGCTGACCGGTCAGCTCCCACTCGACGGTGCCTTGCGACACGCCTTCCAACATCACTTCGAACGCCGAGCCGTCTTCGCTCAGCAGTTTGACCTGCCACTGGCCGCCAGCACCGGTGGTTTGCACCGGGGTCCAGCAGCCCATTTCGATCACACGTTGCAAGGCCGGTTCGGTGGTCGGGTGGATGACCAGGCCTTCACTCGGGATGGTCCGCACCAAGTGATGGAATTGCCGCTCGATCGCCGGCAGATCCGGGAAGATATCGGCGTGATCGAACTCAAGGTTATTGAGGATCGCGGTGCGCGGACGGTAATGCACGAATTTCGAACGCTTGTCGAAGAAGGCGCTGTCGTACTCGTCGGCTTCGATCACGAAGAACGGCGTGCCGCCCAAGCGAGCAGAAACCGAGAAGTTCTGGGGTACGCCGCCGATGAGGAAACCCGGGCTCATGCCAGCGTGCTCCAACACCCAGGCGAGCATGCTGCTGGTGGTGGTTTTGCCGTGCGTACCGGCCACCGCCAATACCCAGCGACCTTGCAGCACGTGGTCAGCCAGCCACTGCGGGCCGGACACGTACGGCAGGCCTTTGTTCAGCACATATTCCACTGCCGGATTGCCGCGGGACATGGCGTTGCCGATCACCACCAGATCCGGCGCCGGATCGAGTTGCGCCGGGTCATAGCCCTGCGTCAGCTGAATGCCCTGGGCCTCAAGCTGTGTGCTCATCGGTGGATAGACGTTGGCGTCGGAGCCGGTCACGTGATGGCCCAGCTCTTTGGCCAACACCGCCATCGAGCCCATGAAAGTCCCGCAGATACCCAGAATATGAATGTGCATAGTCGACCTCGTAAAACATGGCCGCAGGTTAGCGTAGGGAGGGGGAAATCGCACTCTTTAGGTGATCGGGTGGGGCTGGTTGCGCCTGGCATTTGGCTCGACTGTAGATTGCGGCCCCTCACCCCAGCCCTCTCCCGAGGGAGAGGGAGCCGATCTGCGTTGCTTTCAGATCCTAAGTTCGACTCGGTAACTCAGGTCGGCGTAGATCAGTAGACCGACCCGGTCAGTCCCCTCTCCCTCCGGGAGAGGGCCAGGGTGAGGGGCTTCTAACTGACTCGCCGCTCAATCCCATGCTTACGCAGCTTCCTGTAAAGAGTGTTGCGGCTGACCCCCAGTTGCTGCGCCGTATGGGTCATGTGCCAGCGAGTTTGCTCCAGCACATTGAGCAGAGCCGACCGCTCGGCATCTTCCAGCGGATGGTCCGACTCTTTAACCGCAAATACTGCCGGACTCCCCTGCCGAATCATCACCGGCAAATCCTCAACCCCGACCCGCCCCTCATAACACAACGCTGCCAGCGTGCGCAGCACATTGCGCAACTGCCGCACATTCCCCGGCCAGTTGAACGCCAATAACGCCTGACGCGCCGCCTCGTCGATCACTATCGTTTCACCGCCCGCCTCCTCGGCCAAGAGGAAGTCCAGCAGCCGGGATTTATCACTGCGCGCGCGGAGTGCCGGCAGTGCCACTTCCAATCCATTCAAGCGGTAATACAAATCCTCGCGAAAACTGCCGTCCGCGACCCGCTCCAGCAGATTGCGGTGGGTGGCGCTGATGATCCGCACGTTGACCGACTCCGGCTCGCCGCCAATCGGCACCACCTGTCGATCCTCCAGCACCCGCAACAGACGAGTCTGCAAAGCCAGCGGCATGTCGCCAATTTCATCGAGAAACAGCGTGCCGCCATCTGCCTGCTGCAACTTGCCGCGCATGCCGTCCTTGCGCGCGCCAGTGAAGCTGCCGCCGCGATAGCCGAACAGTTCGCTCTCAATCAGGCTTTCAGGAATCGCCGCGCAGTTGAGCGCGACGAAGGCTTTGTTCGATCGCTGACTGGCCTGATGCACAGCCTTGGCGAAGGCCTCCTTGCCGGAGCCGGTTTCGCCGTTGATCAGCAACGGCACATCACGCTCGAAGACGCGCAGGGCTTTGCGGAAATCGGCCTGCAACGCCTCATCACCGAGGCAGATGCCCGACAGACGCGGTGCTTCAACCACTGGCGCCGATACAATCGGTAAAGGTTTGCGCGACTCACCGCGCAACACCGCGAACAGGTGCCGACCATCGCGGGTGCGCAGCGGCCAACTGGCGCTGGCATTGGCGCTGGCGCGTCCGAGCAGTTCATCCCGCGAACAATCGAAGAACGCCTCGACCGGTTTACCGAGCAATCCGCCGCGAATATGCCCAAGCAGATTCAGCGCACTCTGATTGACCGCACTGATCCGCCCTTCGCCGTCAAACGCCAGCAAGCCTTCGCTGAACAGCCCGACCGATTCGGCCTGCAGATGAAAGCGCAGCAACCATTGATTATCGAAACAGCGCAGGAAGTAACAGCTCTCGATCATCTTCGCTGACAGATTGACCAGCGCCATGGTGTGGAACTGACTTTGCCGCGAGACATCGTGGCGCGCCGAAGACACGTCGAGCACCGCGAGCAGTTCACCGTGGGGATCGAACACCGGGCTCGCCGAACAGGTCAGGCCTGTGTGGCGACCACGAAAGTGTTCATCCTGATGAATGGTCAGCGCCTGGCGCTCGACCAGGCAGGTGCCGATGCCGTTTGTGCCTTCGCAGGCTTCGCTCCAATCAGCGCCAAGCCACAGCCCGGCGCGTTCGAAGATCTTGCGCTCGGCTGGCGCGGTGACGCAGTTGAGGATCACCCCGCGCGCGTCGGTCAACAGTACCGCGTGGCCGGCGCCGGAGAGTTGTTGATGCAGGCTGCTCATTTCATTGCCGGCGATCTGCAACACTTGTTGCAGGCGCTCGCGGCTTTCGAGGACGCGTCCGTGTTCGAGCACGGTAGGCGCCATGCTCAGCGCCGGGTCGAGATGATAGTCCTCCAGACAGCGCAGCCACGAACGGGCAATCGACGGATCGGCACCGGGCCCGTGCAGGTGCGGTTTGCCCTGGGTAACGGTGAGAACCTGTTGGGCATGGCGACTCAAATGGTTGTCGTGCATTTCTTATTGTTCTCCATATTCCCCGTGTAGGAGCTGCCGCAGGCTGCGATCTGTTGATCTTGGGTTTCTGAAAATCAAGATCAAAAGATCGCAGCCTGCGGCAGCTCCTACAGGGGTTGCTGTTGGCTGAGGATCCTCCAGGTAAATGTGTATTGCAATGCTGGCAAGACTGCCCGGTCACTCGCTGTGCCGAAAGCGGTACAAACTGTCACCCTCTCTGTACCGAAACCATCACAGGCGCCATCCACTCGTCCGACAAAAAACTCGCAACGCCTTGATTTACCTGCCCTGCACGGCAGTGGCCCGACCTTTGCTCTACGCTTATAGCAAGCGCACTTGCGCGTTTCTCTAATAAGTACAAAGCCAAGGAGAACAACATCATGCGTTACGCTCACCCCGGTACTGAAGGCGCCAAAGTCTCGTTCAAAGCCAAGTACGGTAACTACATCGGCGGCGAGTTCGTCGCGCCTGTCAAAGGTCAGTACTTCACCAACACCTCGCCAGTCAATGGCCAACCAATTGCCGAATTCCCGCGCTCCACTGCCGAAGACATCGACAAGGCACTGGACGCCGCCCACGCTGCGGCCGACGCGTGGGGCGCGACCTCCGTGCAGGCGCGCTCGCTGATCCTGCTGAAAATCGCCGACCGCATCGAAGCCAACCTCGAACTGCTGGCGATCACCGAAACCTGGGACAACGGCAAAGCCATCCGCGAAACCCTCAACGCCGACATCCCGCTGGCGGCCGACCATTTCCGTTACTTCGCGGGTTGCCTGCGCGCCCAGGAAGGCAGCGCGGCCGAAATCGACGGCAACACCGTGGCGTATCACATTCATGAACCGCTGGGCGTGGTCGGTCAGATCATCCCGTGGAACTTCCCGATCCTGATGGCCGCGTGGAAACTCGCGCCAGCGTTGGCCGCCGGCAACTGCGTGGTACTCAAACCCGCCGAGCAAACCCCGCTGGGCATTACCGTGTTGCTGGAACTGATCGGTGATTTGCTGCCGCCGGGCGTGCTGAACATTGTTCAGGGTTATGGCAAAGAAGCCGGCGAAGCGCTGGCCACCAGCAAACGCATCGCCAAGATCGCGTTCACTGGCTCGACCCCGGTCGGCTCGCACATCATGAAATGCGCGGCCGAGAACATCATTCCGTCGACCGTGGAACTGGGCGGCAAATCGCCGAACATCTTCTTCGAAGACATCATGCAGGCCGAACCGACGTTCATTGAGAAAGCCGCCGAAGGTCTGGTGCTGGCGTTCTTCAATCAGGGCGAAGTCTGCACCTGCCCATCGCGCGCGCTGGTACAGGAATCGATCTACGACGAGTTCATGGCCGTCGTGATGAAGAAAGTCCTGCAAATCAAACGTGGCGATCCACTGGACACCGACACCATGGTTGGCGCCCAGGCGTCCGAGCAGCAATTCGACAAGATTCTTTCGTACCTGGAAATTGCCAAGGGCGAAGGCGCCGAGCTGCTGACCGGCGGCAAGGTGGAAAAACTCGAGGGCAATCTGTCGACCGGTTATTACATCCAGCCGACCCTGCTCAAGGGCACCAACAAGATGCGCGTGTTCCAGGAAGAAATCTTCGGCCCGGTGGTGAGCATCACCACGTTCAAGGACGAAGCCGAAGCCCTGGCCATCGCCAACGACACCGAGTTCGGCCTCGGCGCCGGTCTGTGGACCCGCGACATCAACCGCGCCTACCGCATGGGCCGCGCGATCAAGGCTGGTCGCGTGTGGACCAACTGCTACCACCTGTACCCGGCGCATGCCGCGTTCGGCGGGTACAAGAAGTCCGGCGTCGGCCGTGAAACCCACAAGATGATGCTCGATCACTACCAGCAGACCAAAAACCTGCTGGTGAGCTACGACATCAATCCGTTGGGCTTCTTCTAAAAACCTTGGGCAACACAGATGATTCTGTGTTGCCTCCAGACAGCTATCGCTGGCAAGCCAGCTCCCACAGGGGTGTGGGTGAATCCACATTTTGAGTTCGACTCAAATCACTGTGGGAGCTGGCTTGCCAGCGATGGCGTCCTCAATGACACAACACCCTAGGTCTGGCCGCTCTGGCACGGCCCTTGCGTACCCGTCATTCAGGATTTGCGTGATAACTGCCGCTGCGTGAACAGCACTCATCCACCCAACCGCCACACCCGAAAGTCCAACAGATCGAACAATAAAAAACAGAGAGGACTTATGACTTCCACCACACAGCTCAAACCCACACTCGGCACTCTGCACCTCTGGGGCATTGCCGTCGGTCTGGTGATTTCCGGCGAATACTTCGGCTGGAGTTACGGCTGGGGCACCGCAGGCACCCTGGGTTTTCTGGTCACGGCGCTGATGGTCGCGACCATGTACACCTGCTTCATCTTCAGTTTCACCGAATTGACTACCGCGATTCCCCACGCCGGCGGGCCGTTTGCCTACAGCCGTCGGGCGTTCGGCGAGAAAGGCGGATTGATCGCCGGCATCGCCACGTTGATCGAGTTCGTCTTCGCGCCACCAGCGATTGCCATGGCCATCGGCGCCTATCTGAATGTGCAATATCCGGAGCTTGATCCGAAGATCGCGGCCGTCGGCGCGTATTTTGTGTTCATGACCCTGAATATCCTTGGTGTGAGCATCGCCGCGACCTTCGAACTTGTGGTCACCGTACTCGCGGTCGCCGAGTTGCTGGTGTTCATGGGCGTGGTCGCGCCGGGCTTCAGCTTCAGCAATTTCGTGCTCAACGGCTGGTCGGGCGCCAACGAATTCACCCTGGGCTCGATTCCGGGGATTTTCGCGGCGATCCCCTTCGCGATATGGTTCTTCCTCGCTATCGAAGGTGCGGCCATGGCGGCCGAAGAGGCGAAAGACCCGAAGCGCACGATTCCCAAGGCCTACGTCAGCGGCATTCTGACCTTGGTGTTCCTCGCTATCGGCGTAATGGTCATGGCCGGCGGCGTCGGCGACTGGCGTCAGCTGTCGAACATCAACGATCCGCTGCCGCAAGCGATGAAAGCTGTGGTCGGCAACAACTCGACGTGGATGCACATGCTGGTGTGGATCGGCCTGTTCGGTCTGGTAGCGAGTTTCCACGGGATCATTCTCGGTTACTCGCGGCAGTTCTTCGCCCTCGCCCGAGCCGGTTATCTGCCTAAGGGACTGGCCAAGCTGTCGCGCTTCCAGACTCCGCACCGGGCGATTCTGGCTGGCGGCGTCATCGGCATCGCGGCGATTTACAGCGACGGGCTGGTCAATCTGCAAGGCATGACCCTGACCGCCGCGATGATCACCATGTCGGTGTTCGGCGCCATCGTGATGTACATCATCAGCATGCTCAGCCTGTTCAGACTGCGTAAGACCGAGCCGAATCTGGAGCGTACATTCCGCGCCCCGGGTTATCCGGTGGTGCCGGCGATTGCGCTGTTTCTGGCGGTGGTGTGCCTGATCGCGATGGCGTGGTTCAACACGCTGATCGGTTGTGTGTTCCTTGGCTTTATGGCCGCCGGTTACCTGTATTTCCAGCTGACCGCCAAGCAACGCTCCGAAGCGCCGGCAGACGCTATGCTCGAAGGTATCTAACTGCCATTTAAAAGTGCACAGCGCCCATTCAGGCACTGTGCTGGAACCCTGTAGGAGCTGCCGGAGGCTGCGATCTTTTGATCTTGTTTTTAGAAAATCAAAATCAAAAGATCGCAGCCTCCGGCAGCTCCTACAGGGGGATTATCGATTAGAGGAGGATATTGTGGCCGCATTCGCCCATTCCGTCGGCGCTCAAACCTATCGCTTCGACAGCCTCAAAGAGGTCATGGCCAAGGCCAGCCCGGCGCGTTCCGGGGACTTCCTCGCTGGCGTCGCCGCGCTCAATGACGGCGAGCGCGTGGCCGCGCAAATGGCGCTGGCCGACATCCCGCTCACGCATTTCCTGCAGGAAGCGCTGATTCCTTATGAGTCCGATGAAGTCACCCGGCTGATCATCGACACCCACGACAAACAGACCTTCGCCGTGGTCAGCCACCTTACCGTGGGCGGCTTTCGCGACTGGCTACTCAGCGACGCCGCCGACGAAACCAGCCTGCGCAACCTCGCTCCCGGCCTGACCCCGGAAATGGTCGCCGCCGTGTCGAAGATCATGCGCGTGCAGGATCTGGTGCTGGTGGCGCAAAAAATCCGCGTGGTGACAAAGTTTCGCGGCACCCTCGGTTTGCGCGGGCGTCTGTCGACCCGACTACAACCCAATCACCCGACCGACGAACCTTCCGGCATCGCCGCGAGCATTCTCGACGGTCTGCTCTACGGCAATGGCGACGCGATGATCGGCATCAACCCGGCCACCGACAGCATCGCCTCAATCTGCGCGATGCTGGAAATGCTCGACGCGATCATCCAGCGCTACGACATCCCGACCCAGGCCTGCGTGCTGACCCACGTCACCACCTCTATCGAGGCGATCAACCGTGGCGTGCCGCTGGATCTGGTGTTCCAGTCAATCGCCGGCACCGAAGCGGCCAACGCCAGCTTCGGCATCAACCTCAACGTGCTGCAGGAAGGCTACGACGCCGGCCTCAGCCTGAATCGCGGCACACTCGGGCAGAACCTGATGTATTTCGAAACCGGTCAGGGTAGCGCTCTGTCGGCCAACGCCCATCACGGCGTCGATCAGCAAACCTGCGAAACCCGGGCCTATGCCGTAGCACGGCATTTCAAACCGTTTCTGGTGAACACGGTCGTAGGATTTATCGGTCCGGAATATCTCTACAACGGCAAACAAATCATCCGCGCCGGCCTCGAAGACCATTTCTGCGGCAAGCTGCTCGGCGTGCCGATGGGTTGCGACATCTGCTACACCAACCACGCCGAAGCCGATCAGGACGACATGGACACCTTGCTGACGCTGCTCGGTGTCGCCGGAATCAACTTCATCATGGGCATCCCCGGTTCCGACGACATCATGCTCAATTACCAGACCACTTCGTTCCACGACGCGCTCTATGCGCGGCAGACTTTGGGCTTGAAACCGGCGCCGGAGTTCGAGCAATGGCTGGCGAACATGGGCATCTTCACCCAAGCGGACGGCAAGGTCCGCTTCGGTGACAACTTGCCGCCGGCCTTCCGCCAGGCGCTGGCGCAACTGGGATGAGTCACATGGAAAAACCACCCATCGACCCGCAGAACCCTTGGCTGGAACTGCGCCGCCTGACCCCGGCTCGGATCGCCCTCGGCCGCACTGGCACCAGCCTGCCGACCCGCGCGCAACTGGATTTCCAGTTTGCCCATGCCCAGGCACGTGATGCCGTGCATCTGCCATTTGATCATGCTGGACTCAGTGCGCAATTGACTGAACGCGGGCGCGAAAGCCTGCTGTTGCACAGCGCCGCTGCGGATCGAAACAGTTATCTGCAACGCCCGGATCTGGGGCGCAAGCTCAGCGATGAATCGGCGCAGGCCTTGCGCGAATACGCTGCGGCGCATCCCGGCGGTGTCGATCTGGCGATTGTCGTGGCCGATGGCCTGTCGGCGTTGGCGGTGCATCGGCATACGCTGCCGTTTCTCAACCGTCTGGATGAGCAAATGAGCGCTGACGGCTGGTCGATGGCCCCCGTTGTCCTCGTGGAACAGGGTCGCGTTGCCGTCGGTGATGAAATCGGCCAACTGCTCGGCGCAACAATGCTGGTGATGCTGATCGGCGAGCGCCCGGGTCTCAGTTCACCGGACAGCCTCGGTTTATATTTCACCTACAATCCCAAGATCGGCCTGACCGACGCCTACCGCAACTGCATTTCCAATGTACGGCTCGAAGGCTTGAGCTACGGCATGGCGGCGCATCGCTTGCTGTACTTGATGCGGGAAGCTTGTCGCAGACAGCTATCGGGCGTGAATCTGAAGGACGAAGCACAGGTTCAGACGCTGGAGTCGGACGCCGGTGCGGACATGAAAGGAAACTTCCTACTCAGCCCGCCCCCTGCCTGAACCGTTTCCGCATTGCGTTTCTGCGCAGGTTTCAGGCAGGATCGATGCACGGCCGCACGGGTTTCCCATCGCCGTCAGAGCAGTTGAAGACAGCCACTTGAAGACGAGACCTATCATGCGGATTATTCAAGCGACCCTCGAACATCTGGATTTACTGACTCCGTTGTTCGTCAAATATCGCGAGTTCTACGGTTCCCTGCCTTACCCGGACTCCTCCCGCGCGTTCCTCGAAAAACGCCTGCGCCGCAAGGAATCGGTGATCTATCTGGCGCTGGCCGATGATGACGACAAGAAACTGATGGGGTTCTGTCAGCTGTACCCAAGCTTTTCTTCGTTGTCACTCAAACGCGTCTGGATCCTCAATGACATCTATGTCGCCGAAGATGCCCGCCGCCAACTGGTCGCTGACAACCTGATCCGCACCGCAAAAAAAATGGCCAAGGAAACCCAGGCCGTGCGCATGCGCGTGTCCACCAGCAGCAACAATGAAGTCGCGCAGAAAACCTACGAATCCATCGGGTTCAAGGAAGACACCGAGTTCAAAAACTACGTATTGCCGATCAGCGACGAACTCTGACCGCGCCTGCAACCTGTGATGAGGGAGCCTGCTCCCTCAGCCACGCTAGACGCATCCTGACAATTGCTCACACCTCGACATCCCTCGCTACAAAAGCAACGCGCTTTTCATCTTTCAGACCGTATAATCCCGACCTTTCCGGCTTGTAAGAAAAACTACACCCGCTTGTAGGCTTACACGAAGTCATCCGCACAGGCCTGCCGAGTCGGGCCGTCACACAGGTGCCCCCATGGATTTCAACCCGCTCGACCTTATCCTGCATCTCGACGTTTACCTCGATTTGCTGGTGAACAACTATGGTCCATGGATCTACGCCATCCTGTTTCTGGTGATCTTCTGTGAAACCGGTCTGGTGGTGATGCCATTCCTGCCGGGGGATTCGTTGCTGTTCATCGCCGGCGCCGTTGCTGCAGGGGGTGGCATGGATCCGGTGCTGTTGGGCGGTCTGCTAATGCTCGCGGCGATACTGGGCGACAGCACCAACTACGTGATCGGACGAACGGCCGGCGAGAAGCTGTTCAGCAACCCGAACTCGAAGATCTTCCGTCGCGACTACCTGCAAAAAACCCACGATTTCTATGACAAGCATGGCGGCAAAACCGTGACTCTCGCGCGCTTCCTGCCAATCATTCGCACCTTCGCGCCGTTCGTCGCCGGTGTGGCAAAAATGCCGTATCCGCGTTTCTTCGGTTTCAGCGTGTTGGGCACCATCCTCTGGGTCGGCGGTCTGGTGACGCTGGGCTACTTCTTCGGCAACGTACCGTTCATCAAGAAAAACCTGTCGGTGCTGGTGGTAGCAATCATTCTCCTGTCGCTGGTGCCGATGATCCTTGGTGTGGTTCGCAGCCGATTCGGCGGCACCAAAGCGCAATCGCACTAAGCCGATGTGGTCGCTGAGCGCCTGGCGTCGCCGGCGCCTTCTCGCGAAGCACCCGATTGCCGACGACATGTGGCAACGGGTGCGCCATCACCTGAGCTTTCTGGATGGCATCAGCGCTGCCGAAGATCAGTGGCTGCGCGAAGCCTGCGTGCTGTTCCTCGACGACAAACATTTGAGCGCCCTGCCCGGCATCGAACTGCATCAGGAACAACGCCTGCTGCTCGCCGCCCAGGCGCAATTGCCGCTGCTCAACCTGGGCGATCTGAACTGGTATCAGGGCTTCCACGAGATCGTCCTGTATCCCGACGACTTTCTAAGCCCGCAACGTCATCGCGACGCCAGCGGTGTCGAGCATGAGTGGGATGGCGAGCACAGCGGCGAAGCCTGGCAGCAGGGGCCGATCATCCTCGCCTGGCCGGGGGTGATGGCCAGTGGTGGCTGGGAAGGCTATAACCTCGTCATCCACGAATTGGCGCATAAACTCGACATGCTCAACGGCGACGCCAACGGCCTGCCGCCACTGCACGCCGACATGCGCGTCAGCGACTGGGCCGGGGTGATGCAACACGCCTACGACGACCTCAACCGCCAGCTCGATCACAACCCTGATGCCGAAACCGCCATCGATCCGTATGCGGCGGAAAACCCCGCCGAGTTCTTCGCCGTCACCAGCGAATATTTTTTCAGCGCCCCGGATATGCTGTACGAGGCTTATCCACAGGTGTATGCGCAGCTACAGCTTTTCTACCGCCAGGACCCGTTGAGCCGGTTGCGGCAACTTCAGGCCACAGACCCGGTCTATCAGGCGCACGACTAAGCTCTGCACGACTTTCGGTACATGGCGTAGACGGCAGAATATGCCTATAATCGCCGCCACTTTTTGGTCAATCCGGCCAAGTGTTTTTGGTCAACTACGGGGGCAACGCCCAATGAGCTACAGCAAGATTCCGGCTGGCAAAGACCTGCCGAACGACATCTACGTCGCGATCGAGATCCCGGCCAACCACGCGCCGATCAAATACGAAATCGACAAAGACAGCGATTGCCTGTTCGTTGACCGTTTCATGGCCACCCCAATGTTCTACCCGGCCAACTACGGTTACATCCCGAACACCCTGGCTGACGACGGTGATCCCCTCGACGTGCTGGTTGTGACCCCTTACCCGGTTGCTCCAGGCTCGGTGATCCGCGCGCGTCCAGTCGGCATCCTGAACATGACCGACGACGGCGGCGGCGATGCCAAAGTCATCGCGGTACCACACGACAAGCTGTCCCAGCTGTACGTCGATGTAAAGGAATACACCGACCTGCCGCCACTGCTGATCCAGCAGATCGAGCACTTCTTCGCGAACTACAAAGATCTCGAAAAAGGCAAATGGGTCAAGATCGAAGGCTGGGCCGGTGCAGACGCCGCCCGCGAAGCGATCACCAAGTCGGTTGCCGCCTACAAAGGCTAAGCACCAGCGCTACGCGTGAGGCTTGAAGAAAACCCCGGTTGATCCGGGGTTTTTTGTGCTCGGGAAAAGCTGTCTTAAACAGAGCGTTTATGACGGACTACAGAAAAGTTTTAGCCTGTGTAATTTCCCACAAGATCGTCTTACATCCCGTCGCAAAATTCAGCCCGTTTTTGAACGTCCGGTTTATTCAAACCGCTCTGGCACGGCCGTAGACTCCGTGTTTATGAGAAAGAACACTAGCGGTCCAAGATTCAAGGCACTCCTGGAAGCTGCGAACATCTCGACGACGGGTTTCGCAAAGTTCTGGGGCACGGAAGCCCAAAATGTCCACAACTGGTACACCCGGGGCGTCCCGGCGTATCGCATGGAAGAAGTCTCACGCCTGCTGTCCGTCAACAGCGAATGGCTGAAAACCGGCCAAGGCATAAAAGAGCTGCCGAGCCTGACTCCACCTGCCAGCAACGGCGACAGCTTTGACGCCCACGACCCACAGGGCGCCTACCGATTCATCCATCCCAACGACATCGAACTGGCCTTCTTCAAAGAAACACCACAGACCAACGGCTCCGACAAAACCCACGTTATCCAGGATCCGGAACTCTCCATCCGCCTGCTGCGGGCACACGTTGATCAACTGGAGATCCGCCCCGCCGACGCCATCTGCGCACACATGATCGGCAACAGCATGGCCGAGCGCATCGAGGACGGCTCCGTTGTCGCCATCGATCGCGGCCTGACCCAAGTGGTGGACGGTGAAATCTACGCCATCGAACACGACGGTATGCTGCGCATCAAATACCTGCACCGCATGCCCGGCAACGGCCTGCGCCTGCGTAGCCACAACAGCGCCGAATACCCGGACGAAGTGTTCCGCCCGGCGCAGATCGAGGAGCAACGGATTCATATATTGGGATGGGTGTTCTGGTGGTCGACGGTGAGCAAGCGGCGGCCGGTGGTGCCGTTTCTCTAGAAACGGTGCGTTCTCTCGGCAAACATCGATCCCTGTGGGAGCGAGCCTGCTCGCGAAGAGGCCCGGACAATTGGTACAAATCCCGGTTTTCTGGCGCAGAAGTCGCTCTAACCCGCACTTCAGGCTGGGAATCCCAAGCAAAACTCAGTATCCTGCGCCCCACATTTGCGCATCGACCCGCCCCGCGGCTCAGACAGCGCCCGACGCGGCAGACCAACGTCTGGCCAAGTCCCACAGCCGGACGCAGATCCGGATGTACGTTTTGAAGGCTGGCAAGGCTTACCAAAAATAGGCCAAGCCAGTCCCCGAGAAGCCGGCCACAAGCCGGCTTTTTAATGCCTGAAATAAACCCGTCCCACGTTATTCGCACAGGTATCCGTCCACCGCCGCCATCGAAAAAACGATTTGCATGCCGTCATTTCCGATGACATCAATAGGCATCCGGCGCCAAGGGGCATCGATGAGCAAACTTACCCGTTGTCTGAGCCTGTTTATTGGCGCGAGCCTGTCCTTTCTGGCGAAGGCAGCCCCGGTGCAGTTCACCGATTACCGTGCTTTTTACGAGTCGCTGGGCAGCAACTTGTTTACGGGGCCCGGAATTGAACTGACCATGCCCTGCTCGGAATCACCGAGGCATTGCCTTTGGGTCAATGCCATGCGGCCAGCGTTTGAACGTTATGACCAGGCGCAGTGGAGCGCCCCCGAAGACCTGGCTCTCAGCCCGCCCAAAGGCATACCCGAGATTGTCTTCGATGGCGTGGCCCTGACGATTGGGGAGCAGCGTTGGCTGCTGCGCGACGCCAGCAACTTCGCGCCACCGGCATGGCGCACAAATGATCCCGTCGACCCGGAAAATCTGGCGTCGGCCACGGTCTGGCGCCATGGCACCTCGACGTGCGTCGAGATGCAGTATGTGAGCAGTGGCCGCGGTGTTCGCTACACTCATGTGTTGTTGGTACACGAGCAACACCTTTACGCACTACCGCCGCTGTTTGCGTCCTGTGCAGGCATTCGCAGGGCGCCGCAGAACCAGTTCAGTTATCCGGACAACTCCTATCTGGGTCCAGAGCTGGAAAACAACCCTCTCGGTCTGAAAATGGATTATCGGCTGTCCGATGGTAAAACGCCGGTTGCGCAGTACCTGTTGCACTTCCCGGACCCGGGGAACCCCTACGTATTTGAGGCGCACCGTCAATAAGCGGCCGCGTGCAGATATGTAATGACCTTGCCGCAGCACAAAGGTCATCATGGGCGGGGATCAAAGGGAAAGGTCAGGCAGTCACCCCTGTTCCTAGCGACCAACGGGGTAACTTTCAAGGAAGAAATGCACGATGACTCACGCAGTTCTGGCAAAGAAATTCTGTATCGCCCCATTGCTCCCCCTGGCCAGCATCAGCCTGCGCGCCGACGATGACGGCAAGGCCTGCTTGCGTCGCAAACGCAAAAACCGCACTCATCTCAATCCTGCTTGCCTGCTTATCGTCGGTTTTTTCCTGACCAGCCCGCTGGCTCGCGCGGCTGAACAACCGCTGACGCTCAGCCGTTGCTTTGCCAGTCCGACCTCCGCCGTCACGCCCTATACCTCGGCCAACGAAGCGACAGCCATGCCCGTGGATGCCCGTTACCGCGCGCCAGCCACTTCGCCCCGTCTGGACACTCTCGATGTGCTCGCCGTCGGCATAAGTCTCGACGTATTCCGGCAAGGTCAGGTCTGGAAAGCCTTGCAGGAGCAGAATACAAAACACGCCGAATCCCAGCACGCTGGCAGCATCCTGCCGACTGATCCAGGAAAATATCCGGTGGATAGCGACGACAAGGACATGGCCTACGACAAGCGCAAGGCTGATGCGCTGGAACTGGGTTTACGCGACTTCGTGGAGAAATGGCCCATCCCGACCATCACGGTCGTGCGTGGCTGGAATCCTGATACACCGAGCCTGCGCTTCTCTGCAGAAAGAACCCGAAAAATGCTCTCAGGCATGGTCAACGCTTACCGCACGGAAGCGGGCCTGCACTGGCATCGCGTGCGCAATCTGCAAGACGGCATTGTCTGCAACGACACCCCAGAAGATCTGTTGGAAGAGTTGTTCCGGTTGTTCGAGCAAAACCCCGACCTCCCCGCCGTACTGATCTACAACGTGGAGGGCTTCAGCATGTCGTTTGCCCTCTCGGCAAAAAAAGCGCCGCTGATTGGTGGACCCGGGCCGCGTAAGCCCGGTGAACTCACCGACTCGATGGTCGCCATGGTCGTCGGCCGCCCCGAGCGCGTCGAATGGCTGCGTTACTACGCTCAGTTTGCCAGGATCAACGAGAACAGAATCGATCCGGAGTTCAACGGTTGGGGAGTGCGCAAACCCGCCGTGGCATTTCAGCCCTCGCCGTTCATTCCTCAACCCTGGACCCAGCGTGCGTTCGAGCAATGGGATGCGCTGCCGGTACTGGCCAGGCTACATCGGCCGGTCAGCGTGTCGCTGCGGCGGCCGGATAATGGTGAATCGCTGAAGCGTGAGGCCATGACGCTGAAACTGGCCGCTGGCTGGAAAGAGGCCACGGCCGGGCTCGCGCAAAAGCCCACCCGGCTGTTCTTCGACAGTGGCTCGAACGCCACGGCAATGGCGCAGCTGTTGCCGGCGCTCAACGCAGCACACAGTTCGCTGAACCTGCTCGATTCGCGCGCGGGTTACGACCTGACTCAGCGCTTGGGTGACACTGGCTCGGCTTCACCTTTTGTCGGGCTCACGCTCGCGACGATGGCCAGCTACTTGAATGCCGACACCAGCGTGGTCATGCCGATGCGGCGTCAGGATCAGGCAATGATCATCGCCGTAACCTCCCCGACACCCGGAAAGAAACCGGTGGGCAACGAGCACTTCAGCGTCACCTTGATGCCATCCTCCGCCAGTCCCTATTCAGCCCCGTGAACCGCGGATACGGCGTGAGCCTTTAGGCGGTTCCGCTGTGTCATTCGGCAACCGACACTTGCCAATTGCAATGGCTCGGTGCTAAATCCCGCCCTGTCACCGCCCTCTGTTTTTACCCGCATCCCCGACCCCGGCCGGATTCCGGTATTGAGCCTCACGGGAATCCATGGAATGGCCCTGCATATCCCGACCCTGCTGGTCGTTTCAGTCTTCGTCTTCTTTTTGATGGGGCTTTTGACGCTGCACGCCTGGTATCGCGAAACCCGCGAGCCGCCACTGGCGTACCTCGGCAGCATGATGCTGCTTGGCGCCTTGGGCGTGGTATTGGTCAGTTGGCGTGATCGAGGGGTCGACTTCATTCCCATTGTGTTCGGCAATGTTGTTCTATTGCTCAGTGCAGCGATGAACTGGACGGCCATGCGTACGCTGGTCGGGCGCAAGCCGTCAGTGTCCGGCATTCTGGCAGGGGCGTTCGCCTGGCTGACCTTGTGCCTGATTCCCGCCTTCTACGAGTCGATGCCCAATCGGGTTCTGATCTACTCCTTGCTGGCATTCGGTTACGGCGTGCTGACCACGCTGGAGCTCTGGCGCAGCCGCCACACCCTGGACGTCGCGTTTATGCCGGCGCTGGTGCTGACCGTTTTGCACACGGTGTTCTACGCCGTTCGCAGTGCGACCGATGAAGGGCTGCCGGTGACAAAGGCGCTTCTGGGCAGTGGCGAGGGCGTGCCGTTTTTCTCGTTCATGCTGTTCGAGTCGATGCTGTATGTCATCGGCATTGCCTACATCACGCTGGCGATGGTCAAGGAGCGTGCAGAGCTCAAGCTCAAAGCGGCGGCGTTCAGCGATCCGCTGACGGGCATTGGCAATCGTCGCGCGTTCATGATGAACGCCGGGCAGTTGCTTGCCGAAAGTCAGCAATACGGGGAACCGGCAGCGTTGTTGCTGTGCGACCTGGATAACTTCAAGCGTCTGAATGACACCTTTGGCCATCCCGTTGGGGATCAGGCGTTGATTGCGTTTGGCCGGATCATGGTCGAGAGCCTGCGCAAGGAAGATGTTTGCGGGCGGATCGGCGGTGAGGAATTTGCTTGTTTGCTCAACGATTGCGATGAACAGACTGCACTGGAAATTGCCGAACGGATCCGTCGTTCGTTCTCGCAATTGTCGATTCTTGAGCCCGGATTGCTTAGTGTCAGTATCGGCGTGGTGACCACCCGTGAATCCGGTCATGACCTGTCACGCCTGCTCTCGGAAGCTGATCAGGCGCTGTACGGCGCCAAGGATCAGGGGCGCAACCGCGTGCAGACGTTGCGTTCGATGTACCTGAGCCTTACCGATAATTGATGCTCAACAAACGACCATTTCAATAAGCCATTAGCACATCCGCCCTAATTGCCCCTATCGGCACCCGCCACTAAATTTCCATTCTGTTTTTGTGCTTCACAAAAGCGCCAAGGAATGGAGCAGCACCATGTCACCGTTTTTCAACCTGAGTAAATCCCTCGCTCTACTGACTGCACTCTTGACGGCTACTTCAGTGTCAGCAGAAGAACCGAACCCCGTCGGCGACTGGTGGATCATTTACGGCAGCGGCGTCCCGCACAAAAACATCATGTATGTGGCCGACAAAACTTCAGTAGTGCCGTCGACACTTACCAAGGGCGCGCAGATGTTGGCGGTGACGCTGGTGTATGAAGAGCCGGGCAAGCCAATGATCGATGCCTACAACCTGGAAGTTCAGTGCAAGACCAACAAGCTGCGGTTTGTTAATGGCCAGTCGGTGGATCGAATTGCCTACATGCTGCGGCACCTGAAAGTGAACGAACAATGGCAGCAGCCGAAGGAGTTCTGGGTGCAGCGTGCCCTTGCTTTTGTTTGCTCTGCGGAGAAAAAAGACATGATTGCCGTGGGCAGGATGGAGCACTTGCAGATGATTCAGGGCATGCAGCAAATGTTCTTCAAACTGGCACCTATTCAGGAAAAAGGCCAGATGATGGACAACCTCGATTCGATACTGGGCAACAAGTAACAGCCTGACGGCTTAACGCTGCAGCGCGCTATTTCGTATCGCACATGACATCGGGAGTCATGATGAATCAATGGACTAAAACGTTACTGACGCTGCTGATGACAGCCACAGTATCAATGGTGAATGGCTGCCACCTGATTGCACAGTCGCGCTGGGAAGGACGGGATGTTCAGGAAGCACTCGATCTGTTCGGCAAACCCGACTCAATGAAAAAACAGACCGCTGCCAACGGCGAAAATCTGGCCGTCCTGACTTGGTTCAAGTCCTCAAGTTGGACCACCACTGAAGCGGCCGGTACTTCCATGAATCACACCGGCAACGGCATGGTGTACACCGAGTACTACGATACGGTCGGCCATAGCTCTGATTGCAAACTGGAAGCCACCGTCAATAAAGCCAAAAAGATCGTACTGTTCAGGATCGAGGACGGAAAAATCATTCATGGCAAATGCATCAACGTTCCGTTCGTACCCGGTTACATTCCGCCCGGTTTCTAATGTTGCTCCTGAACAAGTAACGGCTCACGGATAACTGAACGACTTCACCAACGTCAGCTCCCCCACCGCACGCATCGGGATCAGGAACGTCTCCATCTTCTCGCTTGGTGTCCCCTCCTCGGTAATCACCGTCACCTGCGCCGTGGTCAGCGGCTGCACCGCCTCATCGCCGCCATCCTCATCCCCGCGATAGCCACCGCCGTAGTAATTCACATACACCAGATACTGGCCCTTGATCGGCGCCGGCATGGCGAAAATTTCCGGGCCGTAACCGGTGGTGACATCGACGTCGAGCGCGGCGCCGTTGGCGGCGGTGCGGTTGCCGTACCAGATGTGCGCGCCGTCGGGGGTGACGAGGTGCAGGTCGAGGTCAGTGCCGTCGCTGTCCCATGCCAGCAACACGCGCAGTTTGGCAGGGGTGGCGCCGCCGCTGGTGTTGAGGAATTGCGTGCGGTGGCGTTGCTGGCCGTCGGGGCTGCGCACTTCGACGCTGTTACTGCCGTTGGGGAAGGAAAACGGGCGGTCGAAGCGGCCACTGTCGTCGATTTTCAGCGGCATGCTCACGCCGTTGACGATCAGCCGACCGGGTTCGTTGTCCTTCCGCGCAGCTTTGATCTCGCCGCTGATGCGCGCGGTGTTGGCCTGGCCGACCGGGGTGTTGACCGACGAGGCCGGGTAGTTGACGGTCTGGCGGAAACTTTCGCCCTCGCCTTCCGGTGCGCCGCTGCGCCAGCCGCCGACCGGGGTGTCGAGCTTGACGCTGTCAGCGGCGATGGCCGGCGAGAGCGCGGTCAACGTGCAAAGCAGCAGCAAGACCTGTGGATAACGAAGTGTCATGGTCTATTCCAGCAAAAGGTGACGGGCAAGCCCTTCGATGTAGGTTTCATCCTGGCCATTGGGGTGTGCTTCAAAGGCCAGGTGCAGATATTCGTGGGTCAGGTCGAGGCGATCCTGCAGGGTCAGCACGCCGCGCACGTAGATGCGTTGGCGTTCGCGGTCGACGAAGGGCCTGCCGAAGGCGAGTTTGCACACGGCGAATGTGCTGACTTCGTTGTAGCCGGTTTCGCTTTCCAGCTTCGGACGCCAGCCGCGTCGCTGTTTCTGCAACCAGTCTTGCGCGGCGGGCAGCGCTTCGCAGGAAGCGACCGGGTTGTCCCAACGACTGAGGCTGGCGCGCGGATAAGCGTGCAGCAGAATCGCGTCGTAACGTTGACCGGCATTGGCTTGCTCGACGGCTTGTTGCCAGGCGAGTTTGTCCGGGCCGGGTTGATCGGAGTGATAGGTGACGGTGCTGCCGGCCAGCACGAGGTCGGCCGTCCACGCAGCGATGCTGCGTGATTCGGAGGAGGCCGGGCGCGGCGCCACGCGTTGGCGATTGCTGCTGTCGTCGATGCTCAGACAGTCGCCGTTGCGTGTGGCGTTTTGCAGCAGATAAGTGCGGATCGCTACGGCCAAAGCCTTGGCCGCTTCGGCGGGTTCGGGTTTGGCTTCACGTTCCAGCACGCGGGCGACGTATTCTTCGCGATCAAGCCTTGCGACGAGTTTGTCGTTGAGCAGAAACAGTTCGCCGTCGCTGTGGATATCCAGCGCGTTGCCGTTGGCGAATTCGACGCGGTAATCGCCTTGCAATGGGCCGGAAGCCATGACCTGCTCACCGGTCAAAACCCGTGAAACCCGATAGCGCGAGAACAATCCGACTTCAACACAACGCCCCGCTTCCGCCGGCCATGCCGCTGGCAACACCGTCGCCAGTGCCTGACCGTAATGGCGCAAAACCATCTGACTGGTGCCGCGGCCTCCTGCCCAGACCGGCGAGCCATCAGCTGTCCAGCCAGCAAAACCACCCTGCCGAGACTGCGGATCCTGATCGCCAAGCCAGCTCCAGGTTTTCACCCGCAGACGCCCGCCCAGTTCACCGACGACATTGCCGTCCGCCGCGTTCAGCACCACGTCGAGCAGCACTCGACGGGCCTGAGCCTGCGCTGGCAAAGCAGCCAGGACCCTTAGCAACTCAACCACGGAAACCCGTTGAGCCGGTTGCACCGACGGCAAATCCAGCAACCACGACGGCGCTTGTCGCGCCTGCCAATAGTTTCTCCAATCAGCCGTCGCAATACCCAGCCGCGCAGGCTCGAAATACAACCCGCAGGATTTCACCAACGCCTGATCACGCTCGATCCTGCCGCCCGCCGAGCAGCAATAAACCTCTTCCTTCGACTGTCCGCGACATTCATAGGCCGCTTCCCGCGCGCCGCTGTCCACCAGCCACGCGTAAACAAACAACTTCCACAGACTGCCTAGCGGCGTGTCCAGCGACGATGGCAACGGTTCACGGGCGATCAGTTGCGTCTGACTCAACGACAACAACTCGCCCTTGTACGCCACGCGCAACGGCTCATCCTGCGCCGTCGCCAGCGCAGGAATTACACACATCAGCAGCCATAGCAGCGGCCGGCTCATGTCAGTTGACCGTGACCTGACCGAGGGCGGCTTTCGCTTCCTGGGCCTGATGCTGCGGCGCGTAGACCTGCTTGAAACGCACCGGTGGCAGGTTGAACTGGCCTTTCTGCGAGAAGCGCACCAAGTGGCGCAGGCGCAATTCGCCGCTCAGTGCATCGACCGGCACCGCGTAGGCCAACTGGCCCGGTTCGAAACGCGCCTTCTCCAGCGCAGTCGGTTCGGTGCCGTCCTTGCCCTGCAACTTGATGCCCCACGTCGTGCGCTCGACATCGGCGCCCGGTGGCAGCGGCACTTCGAGCATGCCGTAGCGCAGTGGTTTCGGTGCTTTGCTGGTAAGGATCACTTCGTCCAGATACAGGCTGTCGCTGGACAGCGGTTTGGTGCCGATCGGCTCCAGTTTGAAGGTGAACGCTTCGTCGCCCGGCACCAGTCGCGACAGGCGACGGGTGATGGTCACGGCCATCGGATCGACCGCAGGTTGCTGGGTCTGGAAGCTGAGCGCCGCGCGCAGCGGACGCTCTTGTGTGCCAGATACGGTCAGCACGCTCGGCACCGGAGTGGCGCCTTGCCAGGTCCAGTACATCTCACCGGTTGCACTGTAGTTTTTCTTCCAGCCTTCACCCGGCATCAGCGCGATGGTTGGCGACGCCTGGGCGATGCTGCGTTGCAGCCAGGTCAGCGCCAACGCACGTTCGAGGGTTGATTGCTGTGGCAGCAGACGTTGCAGTAACGCTTGCGCACGGGCCTGATCGAACGCTTGCAGCGACAGGTTCAAGGCTTCGGCAAACGGCTGCGAACTGACCGACAGCCGCTGTTGCGCAGCGCCCACCTGACGATTGAACGCTTCCGGCAAGGAGACCTTCGACTGCGTGGCCAGCGCTGCGGTCAGTACCCGCGCCGCTGCCAGACCGAGCGCCGAATCCGGATCACTCATTACCAGGCTGTCTTCGCCGTCGTCCATCAGCGTCTCGGCGTTACCCTCACCCGCCTTGGCCAGATCCTCCATCAAACCGCTGAGCAACGTGTTCACCGGCAAATGCATCTGCTTGGCGAACGACAGAATCAGCGCCCGTTGCAGCAACGGCGTGTTCGGCGCTTGCTTGGCGTACACCTCCAGCACCCGCTGCCAGTGCTCCGGTGGCAAGGTCAGCTCCAACACTTGGCTGGCATTCCAGTCGGCGTAATAGGCGTAGGCGGTGAGGAACGCATCCGGCTCACCGTCGTAACCCCACCAGGTAAAACTTGCCGATGGCCCGGCCATTTGCACCAGACGCAGACGGCTGTTCTGCATGATCAGGCGCAAGCGATCGCGTATCTGCGGGTTCGACGCCAGCGATGGATAGGCGATGCTCAGTGGCAGCAAACGACTGGCCGTCTGTTCAACGCCGCCGTACGGATAGCTGAGCAGATCATCGAGCGCCGAACGGAACAGCGCTTGTGGACTGTCATCCAGACGCAGGCGAATGTCCGTGGCGTCGGCCGGCAGGCTCAACGGTGTGTCGCCACTGGCGACATCAAGGCTTTGCGTCTGCGTCACTTGCCAGCCGTCACCGGTTGCACTTAAGTGCACCGCGAGGGAGTCGGCGGTTTTGCCGTCCTGCACCAACTCCGCCGTCCACTCGCCGGAAGCCAGGGCGAACGCCGGCAGCGGCAGGTAGTTGATGCCGTTGTTCAAGGTCACCGGCAGGCGTTGTTCGGCGCCAGCGTAGTGCGTGACCAGTTCAGCCTTGACCGGTTTCTCGGCCTGACTGAAGGCGAACACGCCGAGTTGCGGCTGATCGCCTTTGCGGAATTTGCTCGGGCCGCTCCACTTCAGGTATAGCGGTTTTTCCGAGCGAACGAACTGTTTCTTCTGCCCGACCTGACCGTCATCGGCGATGGCACGAGCAGTGATGCGCCAGCGGGTCAAAGAGTCCGGCATCTTGAAGGTAAAGCGGGTCTTGCCGTCGGCACCGGTCAACAACTCCGGTTGCCACGCAGCGGTATCAACGTCTTCCCGACGCGGTCGCTCCAGCACTTTAACTCCGCGCTCACTGCGGTTGGCTTTGCCCGGCGCGCCGGGGCTGCCCGGCAACGCGACGTCGTAACTGATGAACGACAGACTCGCACTGGTGCGCACGTTGTTGCGGCGCGGGTGATAGAAGAACTGGTCGATGGTCGGCGCGACTTCCGGTTGCAGCGCATAGACCATTTCGTCAACAACACTGACCGTCAGATGCGCCGGAACCGCTTTGCCGGCGAACTGCGTGGTCAGGTCAACCGTGACCGTGTCGCCCGGCAGATACACCGATTTGTCGGTGCTGATCGCTACGTCGATTTGCGGCGCGACCACTTTGATCCCGGCGTTCTGAAAGCTGTACTGACCGCCCTTGGTGTAGAGCACGGAGAAGGTCAGGTTCGGCGCAAAGTTGTCCTTCACCGGGATGCGCGCGCGATATTGGGTGTCGCTGAGTTTTTCCAGTTTCAACCAGTCGCCACCCTTGGCCAGCAGCGCGGTGGCTTCGACCTTGTCGCGTTCAAGCGACAGCAGAGCATCGCTGACCGGCTCAGGGAAAGTGATCAGCGCCAGCGCTTCATCACCAGCCTTGTACTCAGCTTTGTCGAGGACGATTTCCACGGTGCCCGGCACCGCTTTGACGCCGTCGCCGGTGACCGAATGCCCGGTGGCACCGAGCACGCGACCGTGTTGATCTTTCAAGGTCAGGTTGTAGGTGCCCGGACGTTCGAAAGCGAGACTGAAACCTTTATCCGTCGCCGCCAGTTTGCCTTCGCCGGTGCTCTGGTCTTCCAGACGCACCCAGCCATACGTGCTCGGCGTCACTGCTTTGCTTTGCTCGGTGCCGCCCTCGTTGGCGTAGCTGAACGCAACCTTGTCGCCGACCGCGCTGAAGCGTTGCGGCGCGCTCAGACGGAAGCTCGCGGCGCCACGGTCGATGAGGATTTCCTTGGTGGTCTTGACCCGATACGCCGCGCCATCGCTGGCGAACACGGTGAGCATGTAGCGGCTCGGCTTGTCGGCGGCCGGCAGGTCGAGGCTCGCGTTGCCTTTGCTGTCGGTGGTCAGTTCGGTGCTGGTCAGTTCCACCGGGAATTGCCCGAGGTATTGCAGCTCGTTATCGACCATCGACAGTTGCTGGGCACGCAGGCTCAGGGTCAGTTTGGCGTTGGCCACCGGTTTGCCGTCCGGATACAGCAGCACCAGACTGCCCTTCACCGGCTCGCCGGTGCGGTAATCCTGTTTGCCCAGGTTCAGCGAAATCTCGAAGTGCGGCTTGATGTATTCCGCCACACGGAAGGCGCTGCTGTAGGCCTGATCCTTGTAGTTGAAACGGATCTCGTAACCACCCGCTACCGCGTTGTCCGGCAGCTGGAAACGGCCCTGAGTGCCGGCCTTCGAGTCGAGTTTCAGGTCAAGGTGTTGCAGCTCGATACCGGTCGCATCGAGCACGCTGACCGTGACGTCCGCCGCCCCCGGCAACACCGAATCCCGCGCATTCTTGAACTCGCGGCCGACGATTTTCAGTGACACCCAATCGCCCGGGCGATACAGCGGCCGGTCGGTGAAGGCATAGAGTTTGGTGTCGTAGATTTCGCTGTCGTAGTAGAAGTTTTCCGAGACGAATACACCGCCCTCTTCGTCCTCGCCAATCACGAACGAACGCTCCGGGCTGACGTGTTTCAGGCGCAGCAAACCGTCGGCGTCAGTGGCGCCACTGCTCATCACGCCGAGGCCATCGGTCCACAGCACGTTGACCTTGGGCACCGAGCTGCCTTCGTGTTTGCGTGCGGCCCAGACCAGCAATTCATCGCCGGCAATTTTGCTCACCGCGACGGTGTTGGAAACGAAGACCATGGTGGTCGCGCGGTACTTGCCGATCAGCGCTTCGACCAGATACAGGCCCGGCTTCAGCTTGCCTAACGGGATATAGACGTTGCCCGGCGCAACGCTGACGAAATCGCTGGAAGACCCGGCCAGATTGACCCCGGCCGGCGGCTCAATCGGCTTGGCTTGCCACAGTGGATAACGGAACTGGCTGACCACCGGCAGACCCGGAATCAGCGCAAATTGCGGCTGCGCGTCGTACGGCGTCGGCGCGACCATGGCGTTGCCCATCTTCAGTTCCGGCACTTCCTCGGTGACCTGTTTGCGCGATTCATAGGAGAACGCGCGCTGCATCACCCGACGGGATTTGCGATACCAGTTGTCCCACAGGTACGCGAGGGTGTTGGACAGGCCTTCGCCCTTGAACTGACCGTCACTGACCACGCGGTGCAGGTTCTTCTGACGCTTGAGGAAGTCCAGCGGCTTGTCGATGCGGTACACACGAATGTCCGCGCCGCCATACGGTTCCATGCGGAAACGACGGTAGTCACGTCCCGGCGCTTCGAGGCGCACCATTGCCTGCTCGTCTGCCGCGAAACTACTGTCGGCGAGGAGGAAAAAGCTCTCACCGGACACCGGCGTATAACCGCTCGGCTCGACCGAATCTTCGGCGTTAACGGTCGCCAATGGCAGCAACAGCGCCAGCAGCAAAGGAATTCGCGAGCAGATACGCAACATGCGGGCACCGGTCATTGGGAGAGAAAGTTCAGTCGATAGACGCCGATGAAGTTGGGGTTGGCTGCGTCGGGTATCCATCGGGTGTCCTTCCATGTCATGAGTTGCTGCAGGCTTGCCGAACGCATGCCGTTGTCAGTGGGGGTAGTGGTGCCGGTGTGATAGGCGATGTAGCGGCCCATCCAGATCATCAGGTGCTGGTCGTCGCCCTGATCGAAAAACATCAAGTCACCGGGCCGCGCCTGCGAGACGTCGCGGCTGACCAGATGGCTGTTGAACTGAATCAGTTTGATCGCGTTGACGTACGGCCCGACCTTGCCGCCGCCCTGTTGCCATTGCTGGGCGAGCTTGCGTTGCTCGTCGCTGAGCGACAGCTCCGGCGGCAGATAACGATTGGACAGGCCATTGCTGCGCAGCCATTTGTCATCGTGGACTTTCAGCGCTTCGTTGGCGGCAAAGCGCACCAGCCCGGCACAGTCCTGCTGATACCAACGCGGGCTCGGGCCTTGGCTCAGTTGCTCTTGGGCGATACGCACGAACCAGGCGCGAAACACCTGGGATTGCGCAGGGTCCAGCGCCGGCGCTTCAACGGCGCGGGCGCCTGCACTGAGTAACAGCGCAAGCAGGCCGAGGCTGCGGATCAGTGCGGTCACAGCGCTTTCCATTCCAGCGGCAACCACTGCCAGTGGCCGTCGGGCTCGCTGCCTTCAGGCAAGGTCAGCGCGTATTTGCCATAGCCGCCGAGGGTGCGCAGTTTCGGAATCAGGTAGGTTTGCGCGGCGTTGTAGAACACCGGCTCCATGTCCTGCGGCAGGCTGTCGAGGGTTTCCTGCTGCATCAGTTGCGCCATCGAATCCGGGCCGAAGTAGATCGGCATCAGCACGCCTTTGGGCAGTACGTCGGCCATCGGCGGGAAGCGTTTGTCGAGGGTGCCGAGGGCCTTGTCGACGAGCTTGTCGTCGAGGGAAAACAGCAGCGTCGAACCGTGACGGGCGAGGCTGACCTTCATGAACGCCTTGCCAGAAATCGCGTCCGGGTTTTCCGCCGTCTTCGCCGCATACGGGCCGAAGTTGGAACTGACCTGACGCTGCCAGACGTGGTTTTGGCCTTCCTGCTTCTCGACCACCGGGAAGACGTTTTCGTCGGCGTTGGCCTCGAACGCACCGACCATCGACCCGAACAGCTTGCCGAGGTCGCCATCAAGCTTGCTGCTGTCCTCGTCTTTCAGACTGGCCACCAGCAACGGGGTGTACAAACGCGAATCGGCGTACCAGCACAGGCCTGCCGCGCCGGCCACATGTTCGGTGAGGGTCTGCGCCACGGCCTCTTCGGCACCAAGTTTTACCAACAGCGGTTTTTGCGGTTCGGCCGCGACCGGCAGGGTTACGCAGGCACTGGCGCCGAGTGGCATGGCTTGCCAGACCGGTTTGAAATCGAAGTCGGGCTGGTTTTCCAGCTCGTCCATGGCGAGGTAGCTGTGCCAGCCCTTGTCGTCCATGTCGAAGCGCAGCCCGGCGAAGTTCGGGATGAAGCGCTGATAACCCATGGCCAGAACACTGGAATTGACCGACAGACGCTGCTTGGTTTCCGCGGTTTTCGCCGGCAGACCGAACGCCTCAGGAAAGAGTTTTTCGCCATTGAGCAGCGCCGCCAGCGCTTGTGGGGAGACGTGACCGGACTCTTCAGACACGCCGCTTTCCGGGTCGTAGTACTTGGCGGGATTGGACAGCACCACCAGTTTGTCGCCGTGGGAGGCGAACAACAGGGCTTTGCTGGCGTTATAGGTCAGTTGGTACAGCGGTACAGTATCGCCGCCGACTTTGAGTTCGCCCATCTGGCTGAGCTGCGTGTCATCCAGCGCGACTTTCGCCAGCGGCTCGAGCAGTTTCGCCAGCCCACCACGATCCATCACCAGCAGGAAATCCTTCAGGCGACCATCCGCGCCTCGCCACAACGCCACGTCAGCCGGCTGATCGAAAAGCTGTTCGATCAGGCTGTCCTGCAACTTCAGATCATGCTCGTAGATGATCCGGCGCAGGCTGCCGATCAAGCCGAGGCGATCCGCGTGAGTCTCGTAATAGAAGACGAAATCTTCGGTCAGCGTGGCCTTTAGGAACGGCACAGTCAGCAGGTCCTTTGGCAACTGGCTCAGGGAGCGAGTCTCCAGCAACGCATCCGGACGGCTCAGGCCAAGCTTGTCACTCGCCAGTTCCGCCGGCGGCGCCTTGGGCTTGAGCAGCAGCCAGCCAAAACCTCCCGCCACGCCGGCCACCAGGCACAACCCGGCCAGCAGCAAAGGCCAGCGCCGCGAAGGTTTGGCCGCTGGCGTGTCGGCAGCCGAAGTCACAGTGTTATCGCTCATCTTCTCGCTCATTTCCCAAAGCTCAGGATTTCATCCGTGGCGGAATGCTTAATAGTTGAAAGTCTTGACCAGCAGCAGATCACCGATCGCCCGCAGGGGCACGATGAACGTTTCGCGTTTTTCGTCGACGGTGTTTTCGTTGAGCACCAGCGTGATTTGCGAGGTGATCACCTCGTTCTGGTTGCTGGTCTCCTCGAAGTTATAGCCGCCGTTGCCGAAGTTGCCCCAATAGTTGACGTAAACCAGATAAGTGCCGTGCAACGGCGCGGTCATGGTGAACATTTCCGGGCCGGGACCATCGACACCATCCGGGTCCAGACCACCGCCATTGCTCAGCGCCGGTTGCGCCCAGAACGCATGCTGGCCGTCGGGCGTGACAATGTGCAGATCGAGCTCGGCTTTCGGGTCATCCCATCCCAAGACAAGACGAATTCGCGCCGGCGTGCGCAAATTGTTTGCTTCATAAAATTGCACGCGCTTGAGCGACTGGCCTTCGGCGCTGATCACTTCGACGCTATTGGAGCCGGCGCCGAACGCGTACGGCCGGGCGAAACGGCCCTCGTCGTCGGTGTACAGATTCAGTGGATTGCCATTCACCGCCAGGCTATGCGGCGGACGCATGTGCCCGATGGCCTTGAGCTGGCCCTGGATCATCGTGCGATTGCGCTGGATGCCGCGATCGATTGGCGGCGTCGGGTAGGCGACTTGCGGGTTTTCCGTGCGATCGAGCAGGCCGTGATAGCGCCAGCCGCCCACAGGTTCCGACAACTCGGCACTCGGCGCGGCCAGCAGCGCGGGCGCGCAGGCCAACCCGACCAGCAGCAAAAGAAATGAACGCATGTGACGCCTCCTGCCATGCCTGAACGAAACCTTGCACCCGATCCTCGGTACTTCACAGCGGTGAAAACTGCGTTTCGTCTGAAAGACCCGTGACTATGGGGTCGTAGAAGGCGCGAAGATTAGCGATTCGACGGTTTTTTAACAATCGGATACATGTGCTGTTGCTGTAGGAAACCTGCTTTTTAAGGGGTGTGAGCCGAATAGAGAGATTATTCGGCTCACAAAATGAGCCGAATAGGTTTCAGCCTTCCAGAATCGCCTCAGGAAAAAGGCCCGGTCGCACCCTGCTCATTTGCCCATAAACCCCCTATCTGCTAGTGTCGCGCCGGTTTAACGTCAACCGGAAATCGCCGCCATGGCCCGCAAAAAAGCTGCACTGGATTTCGAACAGTCCCTCGCCGACCTGCAAACATTGGTCGAGCGTCTGGAGAACGGTGAATTGTCGCTGGAAGACTCGCTGACCGCTTTCGAGCAGGG
This sequence comes from Pseudomonas sp. NPDC085632, assembly GCF_044541255.1. NCBI lineage: Bacteria > Pseudomonadati > Pseudomonadota > Gammaproteobacteria > Pseudomonadales > Pseudomonadaceae > Pseudomonas > Pseudomonas sp. NPDC085632. The sequence goes on from NZ_JBITSX010000037.1 coordinate 48,638, forward strand.
CATCGGCCTGACCCGTGACTGCCAGGCAGCGCTGGCGCAGGCCGAGCAGAAGGTGCAGGTGCTGCTGGAGTGCGATGGCGAACTCGCCGAGGAACCCTTCGACGCGGAACAGCCAGAATGATTGCGGCGTATACGGCGACCAGCCAGACCCGGGTCAACGTGGCGCTTGAGAGCCTGTTCAACGCACCGCTGCCGGAACTCGCACGGCTTTATGAAGCCATGCGCTACAGCGTGATGAACGGCGGCAAACGCGTGCGTCCGTTGCTGGCCTACGCTGCTTGCGAAGCGCTCGGTGGCAAGGCTGAACAAGCCAACGGCGCGGCCTGCGCGGTTGAGCTGATCCACGCTTATTCGCTGGTGCACGATGATTTGCCGGCGATGGACGACGACGATCTGCGTCGCGGCCAGCCGACCACCCACAAAAAATTCGATGAAGCCTGCGCGATTCTTGCCGGTGACGGTTTGCAGAGTCTCGCGTTCAGCGCCCTGCTCGACCCGCGCCTGAGCGACTGCAGCAGCGACATCCGCCTGCAAATGGTCACCGCGCTGGCCCAGGCGGCAGGCCCGGCAGGCATGGTCGGCGGTCAAGCTATCGACCTCGGTTCGGTCGGTTTGAAACTCGATCAAAAAGCCCTCGAACAGATGCACCGGCACAAGACCGGCGCGCTGATCGAAGTCAGCGTCAAACTCGGCGCTCTGGCCAGCGGCCGTGCCGAGAAGGATGAACTCAAGGCCTTGCAGACTTATGCACAGGCCATCGGCCTGGCCTTTCAGGTGCAGGACGACATCCTCGACGTCGAAAGCGATACCGAAACCCTCGGCAAACGCCAGGGCGCCGACATTGCCCGCGACAAGCCGACTTATCCCGCCCTGCTCGGTCTCGATGCGGCCAAGGCCTACGCGCTGGAGCTGCGCGATCAGGCCCTGCACGCACTGCGACCGTTTGACGCGGCGGCCGAGCCCTTGCGCGAGCTGGCCCGGTATATCGTCGAGCGGCGCAACTGACGGCGTATCCGCCAAAAAAGACCAACGCGTGGGCAGGGGGCGATGCATCAGGTAAACTGCCGCATCTTCTATACCTATAACGATTCGCCTGATGCCCACGACGTTTCATGAGAGTCCCCGCAAGCGCCCGACCACGCCCCTGCTCGACCGCGCGAATACGCCGGACGGCCTGCGCCGGTTAGGCGAAGCCGAGCTGGAAACCCTGGCCGATGAGTTGCGCCTGGAATTGCTCTACACGGTCGGTCAGACCGGTGGGCATTTCGGTGCCGGCCTGGGCGTGATCGAGCTGACCATCGCGCTGCATTACGTCTTCGACACGCCAGACGACCGTCTGCTGTGGGACGTCGGGCATCAGGCGTATCCGCACAAGATCCTCACCGGTCGCCGCGAGCGCATGGGCACGCTGCGCCAGAAGGACGGCATCGCCGCCTTCCCGCGCCGTGCCGAGAGCGAGTACGACACGTTCGGCGTCGGCCACTCCAGCACCTCGATCAGCGCGGCGCTGGGCATGGCCATTGCCGCCCGCCTGCAGAACAGTGATCGCAAGGCAATCGCAGTGATCGGCGACGGTGCGTTGACCGCCGGCATGGCCTTCGAGGCGCTGAACCATGCGCCGGAAGTGAACGCCAACATGCTGGTGATCCTCAACGACAACGACATGTCGATCTCGCGCAACGTCGGCGGTCTGTCGAATTATCTGGCGAAAATCCTTTCCAGCCGCACTTACGCGAGCATGCGCGAAGGCAGCAAAAAGGTCCTGTCGCGCCTGCCCGGCGCCTGGGAAATCGCCCGTCGTACCGAAGAATACGCCAAAGGTATGCTGGTCCCCGGCACGCTGTTCGAAGAGCTGGGCTGGAACTACATCGGCCCGATCGATGGCCACGACCTGCCCACGCTGATCGCCACGCTGCGCAACATGCGCGATCTGAAAGGCCCGCAGTTCCTGCACATCGTCACCAAGAAAGGCAAAGGTTTCGCCCCGGCGGAAGTTGACCCGATTGGTTACCACGCGATCACCAAACTCGAACCGCTGGACGCTCCGGCCGCTGCGCCGAAAAAGGCCAGCGGGCCGAAATACTCGGCTGTGTTCGGCGAGTGGCTGTGCGATATGGCGGCGTCTGATGCGCGTCTGGTCGGGATTACTCCGGCGATGAAAGAAGGCTCGGATCTGGTGGCGTTCAGTGAACGTTTCCCGCTGCGCTATTTCGACGTGGCGATTGCCGAACAACACGCAGTGACGTTCGCTGCCGGCATGGCCTGCGAAGGCGCAAAACCGGTGGTGGCGATCTACTCGACGTTCCTCCAGCGCGGTTACGACCAGTTAGTGCATGACGTTGCAGTGCAGAACCTCGACGTGCTGTTCGCCATCGATCGTGCCGGTCTGGTCGGCGAAGACGGCCCGACGCACGCTGGCAGCTTCGATCTGTCGTACCTGCGCTGCATCCCGGGCATGGTCATCATGACCCCGAGCGATGAAAACGAGCTGCGCAAAATGCTCACCACCGGCCACCTGTACAACGGCCCGGCGGCAGTGCGTTATCCACGCGGCAGCGGCCCGAACGCAACCATCGAAAAAGACCTCGAGCCAATCGAAATCGGCAAGGGCATCGTCCGTCGTCAGGGCAGCAAAGTCGCCCTGCTGGTGTTTGGTGTGCAACTGGCCGAGGCGCTGAAAGTTGCCGAGAAGCTGGATGCCACGGTGGTCGACATGCGTTTCGTCAAACCGCTTGATGAATCTCTGGTGCGCGAGATTGCCGGCAGCCACGAATTGCTGGTGACCATCGAAGAAAACGCCATCATGGGCGGCGCCGGTGGCGCGGTCAGCGAGTTCCTTGCACGTGAGAACATCCTCAAGTCGATGCTGCATCTGGGCTTGCCAGACATCTACGTCGAACACGCCAAGCCTGCGCAGATGCTGGCCGAGTGCGGACTGGACGAGGCCGGGATCGAAGCGTCGATTCGTGAGCGTCTGGCCCTACTCGACCGCTAAGCGTTCCCCCTGTAGGAGCTGCCGAAGGCTGCGATCTTTGATCCTGCTTCTCGGCGGCTCCAGACCTTCCAAAAAAGCAAAATCAAAAGATCGCAGCCTTCGGCAGCTCCTACAGGGTTTTGCACAAACCATGGATTGCCATGAAACTCTCGCGCCTCGCCCTGCCCTTCTTCCTGCTGCCAGCCGCCAACGCGCTCGCCGATACCTTCGAACGCGACCAAGCCCTGAAGCTGCCCGACATGCTGATCAGCGCCAACCGTCAGGTCGAAGCTCGCAACGACAGCAGCGCCGCCAACACGGTGTTCACCCGCGAAGACATCGACCGCCTGCAACCGAGCGATGTGCCAGACCTGCTGCGTCGCGTACCCGGCGTGCAAGTGGCGCAGGCCGGCGGGCGCGGTAGCCTGCCGGGGATCTACATTCGCGGTACGCAGTCGGCGCAGAGTCTGGTTTTGGTCGACGGCCAGCGCATCGGCAGTTCGACGTCTGGTGACAGCAATCTGCAGCATCTGAACATCGAGCAGATCGAACGCGTGGAAGTGCTGCGCGGTTCGCGTTCGGTGATTTACGGCAGCGATGCGATTGGCGGGGTGATTCAGATTTTCACCCGACGCGGCACTGAGCAGGGCTTGCAGCCACGGATGCACGTTGGTTTCGGCAGCAACCAGACGTGGGAGCGCAGCCTCGGCTTGTCCGGTGGCGATGAGAAAACCCGATTCAACCTCGGCGCCAGCCTTGATGAAACCGCCGGGATTGACCGTACTCACGAGTCGTACCCGAGCGATGGCGATCACGATGCCTACCGCAATAAATCTGTCAGCCTGAGCCTCAGCCATGCGCTGACCAATGACATCGAAATCGGCGCCAATCTGCTGGATAACCGTGGCAAGAGCGAGTTCGACAACCCGTTCGGTAGATATGACTTCGCGACGGATCAGTCCTACCAGCAGCAGCCATACAGCGATTTCAACGTCAGTAGCGTCAGCAGTTACGTCGATGCCCGGGTCAACGAAACCTGGAAAACCCGCGTCGAGTTCGGCCATACCGAGAACCGCGAAAAGACCCTCGACAAGCTCAGCGACGAGCGCACGGTGTTCAACACCTACCGCGACTCGGTGAACTGGCAGAACGACCTGACACTGGACGCGCGCAACAGCTTGATCCTCGGCGGCGACTGGTACGAAGACCGGGTCAACAGCAGCACCGCGTTCGACGAAGACAGCCGCTGGAACCGCGCCGCGTTTATTCAGCATCGTTATCAGGCCGACAGTTTCTCCACCGAGCTGGGCCTGCGCCATGACGATAATCAGCAGTTCGGCAGCCAGAACACCTGGAGCGGCACGTTCACCCTGCCGTTGAACCCGGACAATGATCTGTTGCTGAGCTACAGCGAAGGCTTCCGTGCGCCGACCTTCAACGACCTGTATTACCCGGATTTCAGCAACCCGGATCTGAAACCGGAAACCTCGAAAAGCTATGAGCTGCAGTGGCGCAGCCAGTTGAGCGACAGCAGCCGTCTGGAAGCGTCGATTTACCGTACCGACCTGGAAGACGCGATCATCGTCGGCAGCAACTCACGCCCGGAGAACGTCGCCTCTGCGCGAATCAATGGATTCGAAGCAGCGCTGAAGCAGGAACTGTTCGACTGGCAGAGCAACCTTGGTGTTTCGATCATCGATCCACGCGATCGCGATACCGGGCACACTTTGGCCCGGCGTGCGCGGCGCACGTTGAGTTGGGATCTGGATCGCCAGTTTGATCAAGTCAGCCTCGGCGCCAGTTGGCAGGCGGTCAGCAGCAGTTATGACGACAAGGACAATATGCAGGCGCTGGGTGGTTATGCGCTGTTCGGCTTGCGCAGCAGTTGGGCGCTGAATCGCGAGATCAAGCTGGATCTGAAAGTGGATAACGTTTTCGACAAAGGCTACAGCCGGGCGAATTACAGCTATGACGGTAGCCAGTATGGCTATCGCGAGGAAGGTCGGGTGTGGATGTTTGGCGTCACCTGGACCCCCGAGACCCGCTGAAATCCCCTACAGGATTACCTGTCCGGCGCGATCAATTGGCAGAGCTTGGCGGTGGCGCTGATCATTTGGCCGCTTGGGCGTTCAAGGCCTTTGTCGGTGATCAGCAACAGATTACCCCGCTTCACCGCCGCCACCTGCGGCCAGGTTTTCCACGCATTCAGCTGCACCTGATCCCCCGCCAGAATCACTTCTGGATCATGCTGCAACACCGCCTCAATACTCACCTGCGGCGCCGGTAGACTCAGGTCGGCGAACACATTACGCGCGCCACACACTTCAAGCGCATCACTGATGATCTGCCCGCCACCGACGGTGTACAGCGGCTTGTCCCACACCTGATAAAACACCCGCAACGGCACTTCCCGGTGATAGCGCTGGCGTAGGTCGGTGAGTGCTTGCCGCAGATCTGTAGCCAGTTTCAGCCCACGTTCAGGCCTGCCCAATTGCGTGGCAATGGCTTCTATCTGCGTGGAGAGTTGATCTAACGAATGCGGTTCGGCGACGAAGGTCGGGATGTCCAGACGCTTCAATTGATCGCGCTGTGCAGGTCCCACACTGCCGGGCCAGAGCAACAACAGGTCAGGTTTGAGGCTCAGTAATTGTTCCACGTCGAGTTGGCCATAACGGCCGACAGAGGGGACGTTGGCAATCGCCGCAGGACGCTCACCGGCATCCAGCACGCCCACCAGCAAGTCAGCCGAATCCAGTTCGACAACGATTTCAGAAAGCGACGGCGCGAGGCTGACCACCCGCAGTTGCGCCAGCACAGGGCCACTAACGGCCAGCAGCAGCAGAAGCGCCAGCCAGAGACGGCGCATCAGCCGAGTTGACGCGGGATACGGTAGAGGTAGAACAGCACCGCCGTGGACAGCGCCAGCAACATCAGCGGTACGGCTTCGAGACCGACAAACACCGCCAGCGCACCGATCCATGCTGGCAACGCTGCCGCGAGGAAAGCGGCACGGCGTCGCGCCGCAAGGGCAATCCACGCGGCCGGTTCATCCGGGGTATCGAGGGCTTTATGCGTGGCGATCAGCGCGTGTTTATAGCGGCCGAAAAACTTCAGGCTGACAAACATCGACGCCACACCGGCAATGAACAAGGGCATCGCCAATACCGGCAGAATTCCTTCGCCCTGACCAAACAAGGCGTTGAGCACGAACAGCGGCACCAGCGCCAGCGCGAGGTATTTCCACCAATCAACCGACAACCGGCGCCGCACCTGGCCCCGCGTCACGCGCGATCAACCTCGCCCTGATGCTCGTTGCCCATCATGTGGTCGAGCTTGCTGGCCTTGGTTGCCAGGTAGAGTTTGTTGTGCGGGTTGTGACCGGTGTGCAGCGGCACGCGTTCGGCGACGGTAATGCCCATATCGGTCAAGGCTTTGACCTTGCGCGGGTTGTTGGTCATCAGGCGCAGGGATTTAACGCCCAGATGCTCAAGCATCGGCAGGCACATGGCGTAGTCACGCTGGTCGGCGGCAAAGCCCAGACGTTCGTTGGCTTCAACGGTGTCGGCGCCGCCGTCCTGCAATTCATAGGCACGGATCTTGTTCAGCAGACCGATGCCGCGACCTTCCTGGCGCAGGTAAAGCAACACGCCACGGCCTTCACGGGCGATGGCCTTGAGGGCGCCTTCGAGTTGCGAACCGCAGTCGCAACGCTGGCTGAACAAGGCGTCGCCGGTCAGGCATTCGGAGTGCAAACGGCCGAGTACCGGGGCACCGTCTGTGAATTCACCGAGGCTCAGCACAACGTGCTCGCGGCCGGTGGCTTCATCGAGAAAACCGTGCATGGTGAATTGCGCAAAAGGCGTTGGCAGCTTGGAAGCGGCGACAAAGACGACAGGCACCGGTGTGCTCCTGATCTAAAGAGTCTGAAAATTCGCAGGCCGGCATTGTAACAGCAGGTTCCTACAGACGCTTAGGCTGAATTATCGGGCATAACGATCAAAAAGTTTGATAACAACCCGGACAACATGGATTCCTGTAGGAGCTGACGAGTGAAACGAGGCTGCGATCTTTTGATCTGGTTTTTACAATCAAGATCAAAAGATCGCAGCGTGCCGCAGCGCCTACAGGGGATTGGTGGTGAAGGGATATGGCTGCTTCCATTTCTCGAAGATCGGCTTCAGCTCACCGCTTTTCACCAGTTGCTCCATGCGCTGGTCATACAGCGCCATCAGCGCACGCGCCTGCGGGGTATCGGCGAAGCCGAGGAACAACGGCAGTTCGGCCAGATGCGAATAGCGATACTGAGTCGGATCGGCCGCGGTTCTCACCACGGCTTCGATCTCGGTCAGCGCATCGATGTAGTAATCCGCCCGCCCCTGCTTGAGCATCGACAGAATTCCGGTGCGCCGCTCGATCTGGTTGTAACGCTTGATGTTCGGCAGGTAGTTTTCGTAGCGATAACCACGCACCCAGGCCAGCCGATACTTGCCCAGCGTCGCCTGGGTGGGCGCCGGATTGCTCGCCAGCCCCAACGCGTAGATGTGATCGGAATCAAAATTCCAGCGCGGGTACAGCACTTGATCGGCTTCATCGCGATAAGAGCCGACCAGCGCATCGACCTCTTTCAACTGCACCAGACCAACCGAACGGGTGTAAGGCACCGTGCGAAGGTCCAGCTTCACCCCGGCCGGTTCAAACACTTTGCGCAACACATCCCAACCGAGGCCATGGCCGTCAGCGGCGGTGTAGTCTTCCCAATCTTCGCTGGCCAGATGGATGACTGCCGGCGTCGGCGCAGCTTCCTGCGCACTGATAACAGTGCTCAGCAAAGCAAAAACCAGCAGCGCCAACCAGCGTCGAGCCATCCCTAGTCCCCTCACATGACCCTGATATCCCTTGGAATCAGGCGAAAATCCACACCAGACCCTGCATGGCCAGCCAGGCGAACACACCGGCCAGTACGTCGTCGAGCATGATGCCGACGCCGCCATGCACATGCCGGTCGATCCAGCGGATCGGCCACGGCTTGAGAATGTCGAAGAAGCGGAACACGAGGAAACCCGCAAGCAACCAGTACCAACCTTCCGGTACCAGCCACAGGGTAATCCACATCCCGACCATCTCGTCCCAGACGATGCCTTCGTGGTCGTGCACCCGCAGATCGTCGGCGACCTTGCCGCACAGCCAGAAGCCGAACAGCATGGTGATCCCCAGCATCAGCCAGTAACCCCAGTCGGGCAACATCTGCCACAACGGGATAAAGGGTAGCGCAACTAACGAGCCCCACGTGCCCGGGGCTTTCGGCAGGGTGCCGGAACCAAAGCCGAACGCGAGGAAATGCCAGGGATTGCGCCAGACCGACGGCGGAACGAATTCGGCCGGAACCTGTTTCGGGTGATCTGTCACGGTGTCTCCTGAAAATGTTGATAGCCCCGGATTTGCGGGGTGATGTCCTTCCCTTCGCGGTCCAGCAGGACCACGCCCTGACCTTCTGACACACGACCGATCACATGAATCGGCCAGCCATTGGCCAGCAGCGCCGGCAACTCGACGGACGGTAGTGTGAAGGCCAGCACGTAATCATCGCCACCGCTCAACGCCGCGCGCTCGGCGCCACACTGACCAAGAAACGCCACTAAAGCATCCGACAGCGGTACGCGCTCGCGTTCAATCTCAAGCCGCACCTTCGACGCCAGTGCGATGTGGCCGCAGTCGGCGAGCAGGCCATCAGAGATGTCCAGTGCCGAGGTGGCTTTGCCGCGCAGGGCCTGACCGAGGGCGAGTTGTGGCTGTGGCGACCAGTAATGACCGAGTAGCGGTTGGGCGACATGAGGTTCGGCGTCACGCTGACCGAGCACCAGCGGCAAGGCGCCGGCGGCATTGCCCAGCTCACCGCCGACACACAGCAGGTCACCCGGCTGCGCACCGCTGCGGGTCAACGCCTGGCCCGCAGGCACGCGACCAAACACGGTGACCGTCAGACTCAACGGCCCACGCGTGGTATCGCCGCCCACCAGTGCAACGCCGCAGCTCTGCGCCATACGGTTCAAACCGTGGGCATAGGCTTGCAGCCAATCGGCGGTCACCGTCGGTACAGTCAGGGCAAGGGTAAAGGCAACGGGCGTGGCGCCCATGGCGGCCAGATCGCTGACCGCAACGGCCAGCGAGCGCTGACCGAGCAGAAACGGATCGCAGGGGTCGGCGAAATGCACACCGGCCACCAGCGTATCGGTAGAAATCGCCAACTGTTCCCCAAGGGGAACAGCGAGCAAGGCGCAGTCGTCGCCGATTCCCAGAGCAACGCCTTCGCCGCCCTGCGCACAAGGCGCGGCGGCGAAGAAATTGCGGATCAGCTCAAACTCGCCCATGGCTGAGACAAAGTACTCAAGCGCCGGTTAGCGCTTGAACGCCTTCACTTCAGCTTCACGCAGACGCGGGGCCAGCTTGTCGAGCACACCGTTGACGAACTTGTGGCCGTCGGTGGAACCATAGACTTTCGCCAGTTCGATACCTTCGTTGATCACCACGCGGTACGGCACATCGACGCGCTTGAGCAGCTCCCAAGTGGACAGGCGCAGTACGCACAGTTCAACCGGGTCCAGCTCTTCGATGGTCAGGTCCAGGCACGGCGCCAACGCAGTGTCGATCTCGGTCAGACTGGCCGGAACACCGTGCAGGATGTCGTGGAAGTAGCTGGCATCGGCGAAGGTGAAATCGTTGTCGACGCGAAACTGCGCTTCGATTTCGTTCAGCGAAGTCTTGGCCATGTGGCGCTGGTACAACGCTTGAGTCGCCAACTGACGGGCAGCGCGGCGCTTTTCACTTTTCGAAGGCTTGCCGGCGTCCGTTGGACGCGGTTCGCGCGGGTTGAAACGATCGCTTTCGTCGCTAATCACTTGGCCTCCAACTGTGCCAGCAGGCTAACCATTTCCAGAGCGGACAGGGCAGCTTCGGCACCTTTGTTACCGGCCTTGGTGCCGGAACGTTCGATGGCTTGCTCGATGGAATCAACGGTCAGGACGCCGAAGGCAACCGGAACGCCGAACTCCATGGACACCTGGGCCAGACCCTTGGTGCACTCGCCTGCCACGTATTCGAAGTGCGGAGTACCGCCACGAATGACCGCGCCCAGCGCAATGATTGCAGCGAACTCGCCTTTCTGGGCGACTTTCTGCGCAACCAGCGGGATTTCGAAGGCGCCAGGTGCGCGGATGATGGTGATGTCGCTTTCGCTCACGCCGTGGCGAACCAGGGCATCAACTGCACCGCTGACCAGGCTTTCAACAACGAAGCTGTTGAAGCGGCCCACTACCAAAGCGTAGCGGCCTTTAGGGGCGATGAAGGTACCTTCGATGGTCTTCAGGGTCATTCGTCAGTTCTCTTAAAGAGCCGGGACGCGTCTGCTACGCGTCCCTCAGTGATTTATTTGCCGCGAATCGGAGTCCGGAAACAACCGGTCATTATTCGGAGGGCACGTATTCTACAACTTCCAGATCGAAACCGGATATCGCATTAAATTTCATTGGCGCAGACATCAAGCGCATTTTGCGTACGCCGAGGTCACGCAGGATCTGCGAACCGGCACCGACGATGCTGTAAGTCGTCGGTTTTTTCGGCGCGGACTGATCGCCGGTTTCACGGATATGCGCCAGCAACACGTCGCCATCGAGCGGGTGACCGAGCAACAGCACCACACCGCTGCCCGCCTCGGCAACCGCAGCCATGGCGGCGCGCAGGCTCCAGCGCCCCGGTTGCTTGACCATCAACAGGTCGCGCAGCGGGTCCATGTTGTGCACGCGAACCAGCGTTGGCTCTTCGGCGCAAACAGTGCCCAGGGTCAGCGCCATGTGCACGTCACCTTCCACCGAATCACGATAGGTCACCAGGTTGAATTGGCCCAGTTCACTGTCCAGTGGCTGCTCGGCAATCCGCTGAACGGTACGTTCATGGATCATCCGGTAATGAATCAGGTCGGCGATGGTGCCGATCTTGATGTTGTGTTCGGCAGCGAACGCTTCCAGTTCAGCGCGACGGGACATGGTGCCGTCGTCGTTCATCACTTCGCAGATCACGCCGCTCGGTTCGAAACCGGCCATGCGCGCCAGGTCGCACGCGGCTTCGGTGTGGCCAGCGCGAGCGAGGGTGCCGCCGGCCTGAGCCATCAGCGGGAAGATGTGGCCCGGGCTGACGATGTCTTCAGCCTTGGCGTCCTTGGCAGCGGCCGCCTGGACAGTGCGCGCGCGGTCAGCGGCGGAGATGCCGGTGGTCACGCCTTCGGCGGCTTCGATCGAGACGGTGAACTTGGTGCCGAAGCCGGAACCGTTGCGCGGCGCCATCAGCGGCAGCTTCAACAGTTCGCAGCGCTCGCGGCTCATCGGCATGCAGATCAGGCCACGGGCGTGCTTGGCCATGAAGTTGATGTGCTCGGCCTTGCAGCACTCGGCGGCCATGATCAGGTCGCCTTCGTTCTCGCGGTCTTCGTCATCCATGAGGATGACCATCTTGCCTTGGCGGATGTCTTCAACCAGTTCTTCGATGCTATTGAGCGCCACAAGGCACCCCCTTCAGTCAGGATTTGAGATAGCCATTGGCGGCCAGAAAGCTTTCAGTGATCGTGCCACCAGGCTTTTGTGAAGAGCCGGACTCTGCAGCCTTGTCGCCCAAGAGCAGACGCTCCAGATAACGCGCCAGCAAATCGACTTCCAGGTTCACCCGGCGACCTGGCGTGTACGACGCCATGATGGTTTCGCTCAGTGTGTGCGGAATGATCGTCAGCATGAATTCGGCGCCATCGACTTCGTTCACGGTCAGGCTGGTGCCGTCGACGGTGATCGAGCCTTTATGGGCGATGTACTTGGCCAGCTCTTTCGGCGCGCGGATGCGAAATTCCACGGCGCGGGCATTGTCGGAGCGCGAGACGATTTCGCCGACGCCGTCGACGTGGCCGCTGACCAGATGCCCGCCGAGACGAGTGGTCGGGGTCAGGGCTTTTTCCAGATTGACCGGGCTGCCGCTTTTCAGGTCATTCATGGCGGTGCAGTCGAGGGTTTCGCGGCTGACGTCGGCGGCAAAGCCGTCGCCCGGCAGCTCAACCGCAGTCAGGCACACGCCGTTGACCGCGATGCTGTCGCCGAGTTTGACGTCGCTCAGGTCGAGCTTGCCGGTGGCGACGTGGACCCGCACATCACCGCCCTTTGGGGTCAGTGCGCGGATACTGCCGATGGATTCGATGATGCCGGTAAACATGGGGTTCTCCTTGAGAACTAAGCCAGCGTAATAACGATGGCCGGGAATTATACGCTCGCCGAACGGACAGGGATGGCAGTGACTCGCCAGTCATCGCCGACCGCACGAATTTCAGTGATTTTCAGCTCCGGCGCATCCTTCATATGGGCCAGCGGCCAGTCCAGCAATGGACGCGCCGTGGAGCCGAGGAACTTGCCGGCGATGAAGATCACGAACTCGTCGACCAGACCGAGCTGAGCAAAAGCGCCGGCCAATCGCGGCCCGGCCTCGACCAGCACCTCGTTGGTGCCACGGTTGGCCAGCTCGATCAGCAATTGATGCAGATCGACCTGACCGTCATCGCCCGGCACGATCAGGCATTCCGGGCCATTGGCGTATTGCTCTTCGACCGCCATGCAAGTGGCGACCAACGCCGGGCCAGCCTTGAAGAACGGTGCATCGAGCGGCACACGCAGACGGCCGTCGATCAACACGCGCAGCGGCGGTCGGCTCATGGCCAGCGCGGTTTGCTCGCGATCCAGACCGAGTTCGTCAGCGCGAACAGTCAAGCGCGCGCCATCGGCCAGTACGGTGTCGGCGCCGGTCAGGACCACGGCGGCCTGAGCGCGCAAACGCTGGACGGCTGAACGCGCGGCCGGGCCGGTGATCCATTGGCTCTCGCCACTTTCCATCGCCGTGCGACCGTCGAGACTCATGGCCAACTTGACCCGCACGAACGGCAAGCCGTGTTCCATGCGCTTCAGAAAACCTTGATTGAGCTTGCGCGCCTCTGCTTCAAGTACACCGCTTTCGGTGGCGATACCGGCATCGGCCAGGCGCTGCAAACCACGTCCGGCGACTTGCGGATTCGGGTCGCGCATCGCCGCTACGACGCGGACGACACCGGCATTCACCAGCGCATCGGCGCACGGCGGCGTACGCCCATGGTGGCTGCACGGCTCGAGGGTCACATAAGCGGTGGCGCCCCGGGCCAGCTCACCGGCGGCGCGCAGCGCATGGACTTCGGCGTGCGGTTCGCCGGCGCGCTCATGCCAGCCTTCGCCGACAATCTGCCCGTCGCGCACCACCACGCAGCCGACCCGCGGATTGGGATGCGTGGTGTAGTGACCTTTGCGCGCCAGTTCCAGCGCACGCGCCATGAAGTGGGCGTCGAGGATGGCCTGCTCGGCGACGGTGGTCATTCTTTCACCGGTTCGCGGGCGAGGCGGTCGATTTCTTCGCGGAATTCGTTGAGGTCCTGGAAGCGCTTGTACACCGATGCGAAGCGGATGTAGGCGACTTCATCAAGCTTCTGCAATTCAGCCATCACCAGTTCGCCGACCACGAGGGATTTGACCTCGCGCTCGCCGGTGGCGCGCAGCTTGTGCTTGATGTGAACCAGAGAGGATTCAAGGCGCTCGACGCTCACCGGACGTTTCTCCAGCGCACGTTGCATGCCGGCGCGCAGTTTTTCTTCGTCGAACGGTTGGCGGCTGCCGTCGGTTTTGATCAGGCGCGGCAACACCAGTTCGGCCGTCTCGAACGTCGTGAAACGCTCGCCGCAGGCCAGGCATTCACGCCGGCGGCGCACAAGCGCATGGTCGAGATGCTCAACAAGGGTGAAACCCTGCCGGTCGACCTCAAGGGTCGCTTCA